>JACQER010000105.1 GCA_016200465.1 Gammaproteobacteria bacterium
ACCGTCATTCCCCGCCGCAATTGGTCGATCGCGCTCCAATCTATCTGCGAGTTTCCCATCAGCGGCCCGCCGGCCCCGGCGGGCCGATACGGAGCGCCCACCGTGAGGCAGACAGCCTTGCAGCCGGACTGCATTGCCTGCTGCACCCGGTTTCGGACGGCGTTCATTTCGGGTTCTGGATACACCTGATACCAGAGGGTCGTTTTGGCCTGAGCGGCGATCTTGTCGATCGGATAACTCGAACGGCTGCTGACCACCATCACGGTCTTGCCGACGGAGGCTCCGCGCACCGTCGCCAGTTCGCCCTCCGGATGGAATTGCTGTTGGTCCGACATGGGACCCACGAGAATAGGGGCGAACAGCTTTTCACCAAACAGCTCGGTGGTTAGATCCAAGTGCTCCACGTTCACCAGCATGCGCGGCCGAAAGGTGATCCGGTCAAAGGCCCGGCGGTCACTGCCGGCAATGGTTGAGTACACGGTGCTGGACAGCTTGCGCTTCGCTACGGCTTCGACTTCGAAGACGCTAACCACTTCCTGCCTGGGAGTGATGCGGCCCGGCGGCTCTCCGATCAGTTCCTGGCCGTGCAACAGCGGAGAAGCGGCCAGGAGCGATCCGAAGCCTTCGAGAGCGCGGCGCCTGGTGAATTGGATCCGGCTCATGGGAAGTCCGTCCTCACCGCGGTACGGTTGATGACATTCAAGGTAGAGCGACCCGCCTGCGCCATCGCCAGAACCAGCTCAGCCTGCAGGATTTCGAGAACCCGCTGCACGCCCGGCGCGCCATACGCCGCCAGGCCCCAGCGCGGGACGCGGCCCAGTCCCACCGCTTTCGCGCCCAGAGCGAGCGCCTTCAAAATGTCGGTCCCCCGGCGGAAACCACCGTCGATCAGCACCGGGATGCGCCCCTCGACCGCGTCCACGATCTCCGGCAGCACCTCCAGAGTGGATGGCGCGTACTCCAAGTACCGGCCGCCATGGTTGGAAATGATGATGCCATCGACGCCACGTTCCACGGCGAGCCGCGCGTCCTCCGCCGTGAGGATTCCTTTCAGCAGCAACGGGACCTTGGTGAACGCGCGCAACTGCTCTAGGATCCCCCACTCCAAGTACGGAGTCTGGCCGCCGACGCCGTAAGGATTTGGCGGCGGGCCCGGACTGCGGGCGCCCCGCGCCCGGGCGCGGCTGCCGGCAGTGGCGGCAGTAGGGCCGCTGAGGTTTCGATCGTGCAAAACCCTCTCTCGGTGGGAGTAATACTGAACATCCACTGTCAGGACCACCGCGCGGCAGCCGGCCGCCTGGGCTTTCTCCACCAGCTCGCGGTTGGCTTCCGCCGTGTCTCTGGCGTAGAGTTGAAACCACAAGGGACCCTCGGCCGCCGCGGCAATCTTGTCAATCCGGAAGCTCATGTTGATGCTGACGATCATGGGGGTCTTGGAGGCTGCGGTCGCGCCGCGGTGGGTGGCCAGCTCACCCTCGGGGTGCAGTTGCCCGTGTCCGGCAGTCGGGGCGACCATGATCGGATAGTCCATCCTGGTTCCCAGCACCTCGGTGGAAGTGTTCACGGATTTCACCTCCGCCACCG
>JACQER010000118.1 GCA_016200465.1 Gammaproteobacteria bacterium
CCATCGGCGCGTGCCCCAACTCGCCGGCCGTCCACAACACGGCTCGGGCTCAAACACGAGGCACGCGACAACCCCGATGGCCGACTGCGATGCTCGGCGGCGGCTACGGGGGCTTGAAAACACCTCCCGAGCTTGGGTCGGAGGTGGGTGGCTGACCCTCCCGTGTCGCGAGCCGAGCACCGCCACGAAGCCGGGAGTCGTCGCGAGACTTTTGATCGAGCCCGAGGGTGAGGCGGAGTATTCATGGAAGTCCGGTGGACTTCCATGCCGCCGAACGGGCGCGCCGCGGATCGGCGCGCCCCGGGTGCATGCGCCCGGCGAGTTAGGCTCGCGCCCGGCTTCGTGAGGAGCACAGGGAACCGCCCGGTGTGTGGGCGGCGAAGCGACCCGGGCGGCCTTTCTTTTCGCCCATTTTCTTTGGCCGCACAAAGAAAATGGGCCCAGGGTGCAGGGGCGGAGCCACCCGCATATAGCTTTTCAAATCGTGCGCGGAGCGCACGCACAAATAATCTCCGTGGGTCAGCCACCCACAAGTACACGCGGCCGAAGGCCGCTCGACTCATACATCCACCACGCACTGCGCAATCCATTCCCCATTCTCCTGCGCGACCTTGAGCGCGGTGTAGGTCGCGCCCTTGATCTCGACCGCCGGCTGATGTCGGGCGGGGTCCATCGGTTCGCCCCAGGCGCGGGCGGTGAGCGCATGATCTTCGATGTGAACCTCGAAGCGGCCGAAGAGTAATTTACGTGTGGCCATTTCGTACACGAGCGCGTTGAGCCAGTCCACCAGCAGCAGCTCGTTGTCCGGTGCTCGGCAGGCGATATCTATCCGGTCGGTCGTCATGAGCTTCGCGGGATCGGTGATGACGGCGGTCATCGCCAGCGCCGCCTGTTCGAAAGCCTCCTCGCGGGTGTTGCCGATGCCACGCACGCCCATGTCGGCTTCGTGTGGAAAATGTTCCCAACGTTTTTTGTTCATGGCCCGGAACAGGCTGTATTAACGGTTTTATTGGAAGCGGCGCATGATTTCGACGACCGTCGCTTCGTCCACGTCGGTCCATTGTTCGTAGGCATCGGCGACCGCAAAGCTGATGCCTTCCCGGATGTTCGGACAATACAGCGCATCCACTTCGGCGCTGATCCGTGTCACCGCGCTTCCGTGCCCGGTCGGAACCGCGACGATGATTTTCTCCGTCGTCAGACGGCGTATCGCCTGCGCCGCGGTGAGCAGGGTAAAGCCGGACGCCAGACCGTCGTCGACAAGGACCACGCTGCGCTGCTTGAGTTCCGGCAGCTGACGATCCCCGCGCAACTGCCGCACGCGGCGTTTCACCTTGTCCCGGGTTCGGGCGATGCCGTCATGCACCGCCTCCGGCCGCAACCCGAGGACGGCGATCAGCGGCTGATTCAGACGCACCGTGCCGTCGAACGCGACCGCGCCATAACCCGTTTCCGTGTCCCAGGGCAGGGTAATCTTGCTCACCACCGCCAGATCGAGCGGCAGTCCGAGCCGAGTCGCTACCTCCGCCGCCACCGGCACGCCGCCGGCCGGCACCGCCAGGATCAGCGCGTCTGTTCCGCGTAAGATTTCCAACATCCCGGCCAGTACGGCGCCGGCCTGCGCCCGGTCGCGAAACACCCGACCCCGGTTGCGCAATTCGGGAAGATCAAAAATTCTGCCCGCGGTGTCTGGCATGAAAGAACGTATAACACCGTTGTCTTTCTCGAAATATGACGGACGTCAAACCGGAGCATGCCGCGATGCGCGGCGAAGCGGGAGTCAGGCCGCGAAATTCGCCAGACGCACCGGTTGACGTCGCGAGCCCCAATCGCCGTGTCTGGCCTCGAACACGCCGGCGCAGGCGGTACCGCAACTCCGGCATTTTCCTTCGGCGTCGAGGTTCCACGCGGTGATGTCGTACCAGTCGCGGCCGATGAGTCTGGCGCCGCAATGATGGCAATAGGTCGAGCCGCCCTCCTCGTCGTGCACGTTGCCGGTGTAGGCGTAGCGCACGCCGTTTTTCATGGCGATTTTGCGCGCACGCGCGAGCGTGGCCGGCGGCGTCGGCGGGATGTCGCGCATCTTCCAGTCTGGGTGAAACGCGGTGAAATGCATCGGCACGTCGGGCCCGAGATTCTGCACCACCCATTGCGTCATCGCTTCAAGTTCCGTGTCGGAATCGTTCAGGCCCGGGATCAGCAGGGTGGTGAGCTCGAACCAGACTTTGGTTTCGTGCTTGAGATATTTGAGCGTGTCGAGCACCGGCTGCAGGTGCGCGCCGGTGATCTTCCAGTAGAAATCCTCGGTGAAGGCCTTGAGGTCCACGTTGGCCGCGTCCATGTACTGGTAGAATTCGCGCCGCGGCTCGTCGCACATGTAACCGGCCGTGACCGCCACGGATTTGATGCCCTGTTCGCGGCAGGCTTTGGCCACGTCGATCGCGTATTCCATGAAGATGACCGGATCGTTGTAGGTATAGGCCACGCTGCGGCAGCCGAGATCCCTGGCCGCCCTGGCGATGGTCGCGGGCGAGGCCTGGTCCATCAGCGTGTCGAGTTCGCGCGACTTGCTGATGTCCCAGTTCTGGCAGAACTTGCAGGCGAGATTGCAGCCGGCGGTGCCGAAGGAAAGAACCGGCGTGCCGGGCAGGAACTGGTTGAGCGGCTTTTTCTCGATCGGGTCCACGCAATAGCCGCTCGAGCGGCCGTAGGTCGTCAGGACAATCTGGTCATTATGGTTGCCGCGCACGAAACACAGGCCGCGCTGGCCTTCGTGCAGCTTGCAATAGCGCGGGCAGACGTCGCACTGCACCCGCCCGTCGTCGAGCTTGTGCCAGTAGCGGGTCGGGACCACCGATGCTGAATCGAGAATTTCCGTTTCCATGGACTATTTATTGATCCGGCACGAATGTTGTTGAAATAAAACAATTTATATATATAGCAACTCTCTTGGAGATTTTCGTTGCGCCGGATCAATAAATAAAACCTCTTTAAGATTGCTTATTATTGCGGCGGCGTGACGGCTTACTGTCAAGAACGTGATCCTGTTTACCGCTGCCTCTGCTCCGGCCGGATTCATGCCGCCGCAATAATGTGCGGCTTAGGGTGGGCCGAATCAACGTTCATCGTACGCCTGCATGGATTTACTTGAAAACGGCTTCGTTCGGGCACATTGTAATGACAGGTTTAGAGCGGAAATCACGATGGCCAGTGTGCGAAATCCGGCGGTGGCCGGCCTGTTTTACCCCAACGATCCGCGCGAACTGCGCGGTATGCTCGCGGATTATCTGGATGCGGTCAGCGCAGCCGGTGCTGCGCCCAAAGCCATCATCGCGCCGCACGCGGGCTATGTTTACTCCGGCCCGATCGCGGCGACGGCTTACGCCCGGCTCAAACCCGCGCGCGGACGCATCACGCGCGTGGTGCTGCTCGGCCCCGCGCATCGTGTCGGGTTCGAAGGACTGGCGCTTTCGAGCGCCGATCATTTCATAACGCCGCTGGGACGCATTGCCGTGGATCAGGAGGCGATCAAAAAAATTTCCCGTCTCTCCCAGGTGCGCGTGATGGACGCCGCCCACGCGCAGGAACACAGCCTGGAAGTGCATCTGCCGTTCCTTCAGGAAGTGCTCGGCGAATTCAGTCTGGTGCCGCTGGTCGTGGGAGATGCCGGACCCGAAGAGGTCGGAGAAGTGCTCGATTTGCTCTGGGGCGGGCCGGAAACGCTGATCGTCGTCAGCTCGGACCTGAGCCATTACCACGATTACCGCACCGCGCAGCAGCTGGATCGCGCGACCTCGCAGGCGATCGAGCAGTTACGACCCGAGGACATCCAGTACGATCATGCCTGCGGGCGTAATCCGGTGAACGGGCTGCTGTACGTGGCGCGCCGGCGCGGCCTCAAGGCAAAAACCATTGATCTGCGCAACTCCGGCGACACCGCCGGTTCGCATGACAGGGTGGTGGGTTATGGTGCATACGTTTTTGAATAACACCCCGTCCGTCTTCACGCCGTCGCACAAGCAGCAGCTTCTGCAACTGGCGGGGGATTCGATCAGGAAAGGCCTGTGCGGCGAGACGCTGGCGGTGCGCGCGAGCGACTATCCGGAACCGTTACGTCTCCTGCGCGCCACGTTCGTGACTCTGCATGTCGATGCAATGCTGCGCGGCTGCATCGGCACGCTCGAGGCGCGTCGCACGCTGGTCGAGGACGTGGCGAGCAATGCCTACGGCGCGGCGTTCCGGGATACGCGTTTTTTGACGCTCACCTGGCCCGAGTACGAACGCCTCGACATCCACATCTCCGTATTGAGCCTGCCCGAGCCGATGCAGTTTTCCTCGGAAGCGGATCTGCTGGCGCAATTGCGTCCGCGGGTGGACGGCCTGGTCATCGAGGAAAGCTTTTATCGCGGCACGTTTTTACCCTCGGTGTGGGAGCAGTTGCCCGATCCACGCGAATTCCTGCGCCAGCTCAAACGCAAGGCCGGCCTGCCCGCGGACTACTGGTCGAACAGCCTGCGCGTGCAGCGTTACACCACCGAATCCATCCCTTAGAAAATTGGGGTCAGAGACGGATTTTCTCTGGCATTGTTCTTTGTTAGAACCGTGGGATCAGAAAATCCGTCTCTGACCCCAATTTTCTTTGACGCTTATCAAAGACGGATCGCGGGAAGGGAATAATCTGTTTCTTGATCCAGGAAAGGGGAGCTTGCCATGCGCTTCCGAGATCGGGCCGACGCGGGCAAGAGGCTCGCACAAGCGCTGAAGACATATCAGGGCCGGGATGGCGTGGTGTACGCGCTGCCGCGCGGGGGCGTGGTGCTGGGCGCGGAAGTGGCGCGCGCGCTCGGCATGCCGCTCGACCTGCTCATCCCCCGGAAAATCGGTCATCCCCTGCAACCCGAATACGCCATCTGCGCGGTCGTGGAAAACGGCGAGATGGTGTGCAACCAGCATGAAGTCGCACGCGTCGATCCGCAATGGTTCAAGCAGGAGGTCGAGGCCGAGCGCCAGGAGGCGCGCCGCCGGCGCGAGCTGTACCTGGGCGGGCGCGAACCGGCGCCGGTGCAGGGAAAAACGGCGATCATCGTGGACGACGGCATTGCCACGGGACTTACCATGGAAGTTTCTATCCGCGACGCCCGACGCCGCCAGCCGGCGCATCTGGTGGTCGCGGTGCCGGTCGCCCCACCCGACACCGTGGAGCGGATGTCGCGCGAAGTGGACGAATTCGTGGTGCTGGATCGCTCTCCTTATTATCTCGGCGCGGTCGGCGCCTATTACGACTACTTCGCGCAGGTCACCGACGAAGAGGTGATTGCACTGCTGCGGTCGGCAGCCGCCGAAGGACGGGTGAAGAAACATGGCGATTCATGAACGCGAACAGCGGGTCGGCATACCGATGGACGCCGCCGTCCACGAAGGCGTGCTCGCCGTGCCGGCCGGCGCGAAGGGGCTGGTGCTGTTCGCGCACGGCAGCGGCAGCGGGCGGCTGAGTCCCCGGAACAACTATGTCGCCGGCATGCTGCGCGAGAGCGGTATCGCCACGCTGTTGTTCGATCTGCTCACCGAGGAAGAAGACCGGATTTACGAGAATCGTTTCGACATCGAGCTGCTCACGCAGCGCCTGTTGCGCGCCACGGAATGGACCCGGCATCAGACGGCCACGCGTGATCTGGCGCTCGGCTATTTCGGCGCCAGCACCGGTGCGGCGGCCGCGCTCAAGGCGGCGGCCGCGCTCGGAGCGGCGGTTTCCGCCGTCGTGTCGCGCGGCGGTCGTCCCGATCTGGCGCTCGACGATCTGCCGCGCGTATCGGCACCGACGCTGCTGATCGTGGGCGGACATGACAATGTGGTGATTGAACTCAACCGCGCCGCGTATCATGAGCTGCAAGGCAAGAAGGAGCTGATGATCGTTCCCGGCGCCACCCACCTGTTCGAAGAACCGGGCACGCTGGAGCAGGTCGCCGCCGCGGCGGCGAAGTGGTTCGTGCAGCACATGGCGGCTGTAAAAAGGCCGTCATGAAAATGCTCGCCCGAGACAGGATGGTCCTGGACCTGGAAGCGAAGCTGGCGCTGCTGCGGCAGCCGCAGACTTATCCGGATCATCCGCCACGCATCGAGAAGTGCGTCTGAACCGGCGCCTCGCACCCGGGGTGTATCTCGGCGTGGTGGCGCTCGCGACCGATCGGCAGGGCCGGACGCGGCTGGAAGCCGAGGGCGAAGCCGTGGAGTGGCTGGTGAAAATGCGCCGGCTGCCCGCGGAACGGATGCTGGATTACCGGATACGGCATGACGCGCTTGAACCCGCAGAGTTGCACGAGCTGGCGGAATGGCTGGCCTATTTTTACCGCGAGCGCGTTCCCCTGAAAATGAGCGGCGATGAGTATCTCCGGCAGTACGAGAAAAATATCCGCATCAACCACGAGGCGCTGGCTGATCCGGCCCATGAGCTGCCCGCGGCTCTGGTTGATGCCGTGCACGCGGCGCAGAAAAATTTTCTGCAGCACTCTGCGGAGCTGTTCGAGCGTCGCGCCACGGAAGCAAGGATCGTCGAGGGCCACGGCGATCTGCGGCCGGAGCATGTCTGTCTCGAATCGCCCGTGGTGATTTTCGACCGACTGGAATTCAACCGCGCCTTCCGCATTGTTGACGTGGCGGACGAGCTCGCGTTCCTGGCGATGGAATGCGAGCGCCTCGGCGCTCCCCGGGTGGAATGGGAGATTTTTCAGGCTTACCACCGGGTCACCGGCGATCATCCGCCGCCGACGCTGGTGCATTTCTACAAGGCGTACCGCGCCTGCCTGCGTGCGCGGCTGGCGATCTGGCACGTGCATGATCTCGCGGAAAGCGCCTGGCCCCGCTGGCGCGCCGTGGCCGGGGAATACCTGCGCCTCGCGGAAACTTACAGCGGAAAAATGTGGATGTAGGGCGCAATAGCGCAGCGTATTGCGCCGTATGTATTGTTTGTAGGTTGGCGGTGAGCGCAGCGAACCCCAACAAAACAACGTTGGGCTTCGCGTTGCTCAGCCCAACCTACATGGGTATTAAATTTCCAATAGTTTCACCAGCGAACCGCCGTTGTGAATGCACCGGATCGCTTCAGCAAATAATGGCGCGGCGGAAAGGGTCGTGAGCTTGTCGCGGGCGAGTCCGGGATCGAGCCGGAACGGAGGAATGGTGTCGGTGACCACGACGCCGTTCAACGTCGTACCGGATAACAGGTTGTTGGCGCTCCCGACGAAAACCCCGTGCGTGGCGGCGGCGTAGACTTTCGTCGCGCCGCTCTCGCGGCAAGCGGCGGCCGCGTGCCGCAGCGTTCCGCCGGTGCTGATGAGGTCGTCGATAATGATGGCGGTTCCGGCGACGTCGCCGATCAGCCGTCCGGCGCGCATCACGCCTTTGGCGCGCGCTTTTTCCATGAACGCCACGTTCGGTTCGCGGTTCAGGGCGCGCCCGAGCGCCTGACGGAAACGTTCGGCGCGCTTCATGCCGCCGATGTCGGGCGACACCACCGTTATTTGAGGTTCCGCCTTCAGCAGCGATGCGAAGTGCGCCACGAACAGTTTGGTCGCTTCCAGATGATCGGTGCGGCAGCGGAAGGCGTTCTGGAACGCCGCGAGATTGTGCACATCCATGGTCACCACGCGATCGGTTCCCGCGGCCTCGAACAGCTGGGCCACGTAACGCGTCGTGACCGGATCGCGTGTCTGGGTCTTGGCGTCTTTCCGGGCGTAGGCGAGATGGGGAACCACCGCGGTGACGCGCGCGGCGGAAGCGTCCTTGAGCGCGCCGATGAAAAACAGCAGGCGGACCAGTTTATCATTCACGCTTTGCCGGGGGTCACCATAAAGCGACTGAATGACATAAACGTTCTTGTTGCGGACGTTGACCAACGGTCGGGATTTATGTTCACCGTCCTCGAATTCCCTTTCCTCGCACGCGCTCAGACTGATTCCAAGTTGCCGCGCGACGTCATCGCCGAATGAGCGGCTGGTGTCAAGCGCAAAGACGATTGGCGCACTGTTGTCCATGGTTTTTATGTCGGGACAGGATCCGGCTTCCACAGCCTACAGCGGTTGATTTGTCGTTATCTTTGACAGGCGTCAATGACCGCATCGCCGAAACGTCAATAATGACACCAAAGAGATTCGCAGCAGAGGAGGAGGTGCGTCATGCCTACATCCCTGAAACCCGTGGTATCACAATGGTACCGGCACCGTGATAAGGGCCAGCAGTTTTACGTGACCGCCCTGGATGAACGGGAAGGCACGGTCGAAATCCAGCATTTCGACGGCGATCTCGAAGAGATGGATTTCGACGACTGGCATGAGCTCAGCATCGAAGCCATCGAACCGCCGGAGGACTGGACCGGGCCGGTGGATGACGTCGAGCGCGACGATCTCGGTTACACCGAAACCGACATGACGCCGGAGGACTGGGCCGGGCCCCTGGAGGAAAAGGGAATTCCGCAGGAAGAAAGCGAGGAAGAGGAAAGCGGAGAAGAATGACGAGAGCAGCGCGACGAGATGTCGCGTAGAGCGACTACTTCAGCGGACAAGCAGCACGGCACAATCGAGCTGTTCCAGCAGGTATTCCAGCGCTCCTGCCTTCAGGCACAGGCTTGTGCTCAACACCAATGTGCCAGCCGCCTCCCGCCGCGCGCCCTGTGCCACGCCGGCCATGTCCGCACTGGGCAGCGAACGATAACGCACGACGAGCCCGCTTCCTTCAAGCTGTTCCGCGACCTCCGCTTTCGGACTTTCCGTCTTTTCCGTAAACAAGACAGTCAAAATGCCTTCCTGCATTTGCGAGAGCTGTCGCGCCACCGACAACGCCTTTATGGAAGCCGGCGAGCCGTCATAAACAACCGTCACCGGTGCGTTGATCCGGGCGTCCGTGGGCAGGAGCAGCACCGAGCTCCGCGTGGCGTCGATGATCCCGCGAACGGTCGGGCTGATGCGATGAAACTGCCGGCGCGTCACGCCCAAGGCGATCAGATCGATGTCCTGCGACGCGGCCAGCAGTTGCGTCGTCACTTCTCCGCGAACCACGCGAAACGAACAGCGCACGCGCTGTCGCCCGGCCGTCTCGATGAGCGTGGCCTCCGCCCGGGAAGCCTGCGCCCGCAGCGCGCGCTCCATCCCGACGATGTCCAGGCGCCGTATTCTGGCGGAAAAAAAACTCATTTCACGCGCGAACGGCAGCGCGGCAAACCTCAGCAGGTTGACGTCTTCGACGAATAGCCCGAGCAGCTCCGCCTCCATGCGCGAAGCCAGCGCCACCGCCGTCTCCAGCGCCGCCGTCCCGGAGGCCGAAGCATCCAGGGAGATCAATATGCGCCGGATGGGCGGGAGGTTTTCACCGTTGCTCACGTTTCCTTCTCGGCTTCCAGCGGTGTGGCGTAGGCGCGCGCCTGTTCGGCCATGATCAACAGCCTCACCTCCACGCGCTGGTTTATCGTGCCGTCGGGAAACATACCGTTGGCATCGCGCTCGCCGGCGGGAACGCCGGTCAGCAGCTCGATGCCCTGATCCACGGTGCTGACCGGGTATATATGGAATTTTCCTTCCGCCACGGCCTCCACCACGTTGCGACGCAGCATCAGGTGTTTGACGTTGGCCGCCGGGATCAGCACGCCCTGATCGCCGGTCAGGCCGCGATGGTGGCAGACGTCGAAAAAGCCTTCGATCTTTTCGTTCACACCGCCGATGGCCTGGATCTCGCCATGCTGGTTGACGGAACCGGTGACGGCCAGCGACTGCTTGATGGGCGCCTCGGCCAGCGCCGACAGCAGCGCGTACAGTTCCGCCGAGGAGGCCGAGTCGCCTTCCACTTCGCCGTAGGTCTGTTCGAACACGAGGCTGGCGGAAAGCGAAAGCGGCCGGTCGTAGGCATAACGCGCGCCGAGGAACCCCGATAGAATCAATACGCCCTTGGAATGGAGCGGGCCGCCGAGTTCGACTTCGCGCTGAATGTCGAGCACCTCGCCCTTGCCCAGGCGCACGCGCGCGGTGATCCGGCTCGGATGGCCGAAGGCGAAATTGTCCAGCGCCACGACCGACAGCCCGTTGACCTGACCGACGCGCTCGCCTTGCGAGTTGATGAGCAGCGTGCCGCGGTGGATTTCATCCTGCAGGCGTTCGCGCAAACGGTCGGCGCGGTAAATCTTGGCGTCGAGCGCGCGCTGTACGTCCTCGCCGGCCACGACGTCGCGTCCGCCCTGTCGCGCCCAGTAGTCCGCTTCGCGCAGAAGATCGGTGATGTCGCGCAGCCGGATCGTGAGTTTCTCGGCGTCCGCGGCCATGCGCGCGCCGTGCTCGATCACGCGCGCGCAGGCGGCCGGGTCGAGAGGCAGCAGGCCCTCCTGGCGCGCGATGGTGGCGACAAGGCGGGCATAGAGCAGGTCGTTCTCCTTCGTGCGCGTTATCGTGTCCTCGAAATCCGCGGCCACCTTGAAGAGATCGCCGAAATCCGGGTCGAAATAATTGAGCAGGTAATAAAGCAGTCGTTCCCCCACCAGCACGACCTTGACGTCGAGCGGAATGGGCTCGGGTTCGAGCGACACCGTGCTGATCAGGCTCAAGGCCTGGCCGAGCGATTCGATGCGCACCTCCCGCGAGGACAGCGCGCGCTTCAGGCCCTCCCAGGCATAGGACTGCGTCAGAACCTTGCGCGCGTCGAGAATCAGGTAACCGCCGTTCGCCTGATGCAGCGCGCCCGGCTTGATCAGCGTGAAGTCGGTCACCAGCGCGCCCATCTGGGCGATATGCTCGACCCGTCCCACCAGCGAGTGGTAACTGGGACTGTCCTCGTAGACGACCGGCGCACCGCCGGCGCCGCTGCGATCGATCAGCACGTTGACCTGAAAACGCCGCAGCGCCGAGGCGGACGCCGCCGCGCGTGACAGCGGAATACCCAGAATCGTGATTTCCTGGCCGTCTTCCTGGCGCCGGAAATCGTCGGCGTTGTCGATCACCGCCTGTTGCACGGCGTCGAGGTAGCTCACCACCTTCGGCAACGAGGCGTATTCTTTTTTCAGTTCGTCGATCAGGTGTCCGACGGCGGACATCGTGACGTCGCGTTCGAGCTCGCGAATCCGCCGCTGCCCCTCGCGGCGCATCTGCGGCACCTGGTGAATGATCCGCTCCAGTTGCTCTTCCAGGCTGGTCATCACCGCCTCGATGCGTTTCTGCTCGGTCTCGGGCAGCTTCTGGAATTCCTCCGGGCTCAGCACCTCGCCCTTGCGCATCGGCGCGAAGGCCATGCCGGAGGGCGTGCGGATCATGGCCATGCCGTGGCTTTCTGCCTGTTGCCGGAGTTCTTCGAAGGCATGCTCCTGCCGTTCCTTGAGCTCGTGCTCGAGTTCCTGACGCCGCGCGCGGTATTCCTCGCTTTCGAAGGCGGCGGGAATGGCGCTGCGCAGATCCTCGATGAACTGTTCGATGTCGCGGCGCAGCTTGACGCCCGTGCCAGCGGGCAGCTCCAGCACGCGCGGCTTGTGCGGCTGATCGAAATCATTGACGTAACACCAGTCGGAAGATGCGGGCTCGGCGGCAGCTTTGCGTTCGATGAGCTGGCGGATTACTTTGTGTCGCCCGGCTCCCGGTGCGCCCAGAGCGAAAAGATTGTAGCCGTCGTGATGGATGCCGATGCCGAACTCGATGGCCTGCGTAGCGCGGGCCTGGCCCACGACCCCGGTCAGATCGTCCAGCTCCGAGGTGGTTTTAAAGGTGAACCGGGCGGGGTCACAGCGAGCACAAAGCGCTTCCGGGCCCAGGCGTTCGATGGTGGCCATGTTCCTCCTTTTTTTCCGCTGGACTCGTTGTTGTCACCGCCACGGGACAATATGCAGGGAAAGATTACCGCTGACCATGGCATTTTAATATTGAGGAAAATCAATTTCCGCCGCCCCGGTTCGGCGCGCGTCAAAATGTCGCTGAAATACGGCCTGGGTATTCCCGTCGAAACGGTAAGCATGAATATCATCAGGATCGCTTATATAGCGCTGATTAAGCGTGAAGAGTGACATCGGATTGCAGATTTTGATACACATCAATGCAAAATCGCGTTCATATCATTAATTTAATTCGCCAAATGGAGAAAAAGAAGTAGAGCGCCTGTTCGACAACTTCATGCGGCGTGGAGAGAGTCCCGCGCATGGGTTTGAGAGACGCGCTCAGCGTCAAGTCGGAGGCGGCGATGGCAGAGATGACGTCAGTGGAAAAGGCGGTGAAGGCGGCGTTTGAGCACGGTCACGATATCAATTTGCACCGCTATCCGATCCGGCTCGAATTCGATGTCACCAAAGGCGCGCTCACCCTGGAAGGTGAAGTCGAAAACATCATCGCCAAAAAGCGCGCATTCGAGATCGCCAGCCAGGTGGAAGGCATCCAGGGCGTGATGGACCGCCTGACCGTGGTGCCCAGCGAAAGGCGTGGCGACGGCGCGATCCGTGACTCTCTTGTTCAGGAGTTGCTGCAGGAGCCGGTACTGTCGCTCTGCACCCTCCGCGTACAGCACAAAGGCGCGATGGAAACCCTCCGCGAATCCACCGAGACCCCTGACAGCCTGATCGAGGTATTCGTGAATGAGGGAATCATACATCTGAATGGCGTCGTTCCGAGTCTGTCGCACAAGCGCCTTGCCGGCGTGCTGGCGTGGTGGACACCCGGTTGCCGGGATGTCATCAATGGCATGCGCGTGATGCCTCCCGAGGCCGATAACGACGATGAGATTGCCGATGCGCTGCGCCTGGTGCTGGAAAAGGACCCGCTGATCCATGCCGATCAGATCGGCATCCGTGTCAGGAACAGAATTGTCACGCTGACCGGGCTGGTCGGCAATAAGGAAGAAAAGAAGATGGCGGAGCTGGATGCATGGTATCTGCTGGGCGTGAACAAAGTCGTGAATGGCATTGATATACGCCATTAGTTTTTCATCGCATCACCTCGGCATGGCCTGCGCCAATGGAGGATATGCACATGAAACTGCCGGTACAGATCATCTTTCGCAACATGGAATCGTCCGCGGCGATCGAGGCGGCTGTCCGCGAGCGGACCGACAAGCTCGGCCAGTTCTACGAACACATCATGAGTTGTCGCGTGGTGGTCGAGCTGCATCACCGGCACCACCATCAGGGCAATCTCTACCATGTGCGCGTGGATCTGAAGGTGCCGGACGCGGAGATCGTGGCGAGCCGTGAGCCGGCCGAGCATCATGCCCATGAGGACGTGTATGTCGCCATACGCGATGCGTTCGACGCCGTGCGACGCCAGCTCGAAGACTATGTCAGGCGTCGCCGCGGCGTGGTGAAGATGCATGAAACCGCGCTGCACGGGCGCGTGGCCGAGCTCTACCCGGACTACGGCAAGATCGAAACGCCGGATGGCCGGCTCGTCTATTTTCACAAGAACAGCGTGGTCGGCGAGGATTTCGACCATCTTGATGTCGGTGCGGAAGTCCGCTTCGTCGAAGAGCAGGGCGAGCTCGGACCTCAGGCCAGCACGGTGCATGTTATCGGCAAGCACCACGTTGTCAGTTAGCGTTGGACAACTCCTGTCCTGCCACGATGGTCACTGCCTGTTCGCAAGCCGTGCGTGGATTATTGAGGCGGCATGAAACCACGTGAACTGTTGCGGCTGTATTCTCTGGTACGGTTTCCGGATAAGCCGCCTTGCCGCCTCAATAATCGAACGATCTTAAGATTTTTCGTTATTGACCTGGCACCTCAACGTTGCAGGAAGGACGGAGATCCATGCGTTCGTTCCCACTTCGTTTCAATTGCATTCGTGCCAGGTCAATAACGGGCTGCGTGTGTCTCTTGGGGGTATTCGTGATGAATGTTCCAGCCTATCCCGCCTCAATCTCTGTGACGACGCGATCGGGAAACACGATTTCCCTGCCGGCGCCGCGCCGGGACAGCGATTTCTCCATCGAGCGTGCGCTGCACGAGCGCCGTTCCGTCCGCGAATTCGGCGAGGCCGCGCTGACGCAGCAGGAGGTTTCGCAGCTCCTGTGGGCGGCCCAGGGCATCACGAGCCGCGATGGCTTGCGCACGGCGCCTTCCGCGGGCGCGCTCTATCCGCTCGTGCTGTATCTGGCGGTGGGCGCCGTCCGGGACCTGGATCCCGGAGTCTATAAATATGTGCCTGCCGGGCACAGGCTCATGAAGATCATCGCGGGCGATCAGCGCCGCAATCTCGCCGCCGCCTCCCTTGGCCAGGATTCCGTGGCCAACGCCGCCGCGGTGCTCGTTTTCGCCGCCGAGGAGCGGCGCACGACACGCAAGTACGGAAACCGCGGGGTGCGCTATATTCACATTGAGGTCGGCCACGCGTCGCAGAATGTGTTTCTGGAGGCGACGGCGTTGGGTCTGGCTGCGGTGGTGGTCGGCGCTTTTGACGATGATCGGTTGCGCGAAACGCTGAAGCTGCCGGAAGGCGAGGCGCCGTTATATCTCATGCCGCTCGGGCGACCATGAGGCTCAAGGAGTGATCCATGTACAAGCGTATCCTGGTGCCGGTGGATGGCAGCAACACGTCGAATATCGCCTTGCGTGAGGCGATTCAATCCGTCGGCGATGGCAACGTCGAGCTGCGGATTATTCATGTGGTCGAAGACGTCGTTCCCGTGTGGGATGTGGAATTTCTGAACATCAACGAGATTCGGGAGGCTTTGCGTCAGGCCGGACGGCAAATACTGGCGAAAGCGGAAACCGTGGCGCGCGACGCCGGGGTCAGGGCGGAGACCAGACTGATCGAAGCCACGCCAGCCGGAGCACGCATCGCCAGCGTAATCGCCGCTGAAGCGAAGGACTGGCCGGCCGATTTGATCGTGATCGGAACCCATGGCCGGCGGGGAATGGACCATCTGCTGATGGGCAGCGTCGCCGAAGGCGTGGTCCGGATCTCGCCGGTGCCGGTTCTGTTGATCCGCGGCCGGTAGCTGGCCACGGATGGAAACCTGCGCGGTGCACAGGAGGCAGCCATGAGAGCGCTCATCATCAGTGCCAACCGTTTCGAGGATTCCGAGTTGCTGGTTCCCTACTACCGGCTCAGGGAAGAAGGTCTCACGGTGGATATCGCGTCGTTGACCAAGGGACTTATCAAGGGCAAGCACGGTTATGAGATCGAGGCCAACGTCGCCATCGCCGACGTGCGGCCGGAACAATACAGTGTGCTGGTACTGCCCGGCGGCAAGGCACCGGCGGCGCTGCGGGAAAACAAGCGGGTGCTCGACGTGGTCCGCGCCTTCTTCGAGGCCGGCAAGCCCGTCTCCGCCATCTGCCACGGACCGCAGATTCTGATTTCCGCCGGCGTGCTCAAGGGCCGGACGGCGACATGCTACCGGTCGGTGGCGGATGAGCTTCGGAGCGCCGGGGTGAATTACCATGACGCCGAGGTCATGGTGGACGGCAATCTCGTGACGTCACGCCAGCCTTCCGACCTGCCCGCATTCCTGCGTGAAACCATGAAAAAGATTCACGCCCTCGGGGAAAAAGCCCCGCGCGTGGCGGCGAGTTAAATCAATTTTGACAGCCGGCGTCCTCAGCCGCGGGCATATATTCCGAGCCGCTCCGCGCCCGGCCACGGCGCCAATCCCGTGGTTCCCGGCGGCAGGACTTCGCGGTGCCCGATGATCAACGCGCCGCCGGACAGCAGGCGGGTGAACAGGCGTTCCAGTATCTGCCGCTGCGTGCTCTCGTCAAAATACGTGAACACCAGGTTGCGGCACAGGATGAGATGGAACATCTCCGGCGGCAACGCCAGCCGGATGTCCTGAAGACAGAAATCAATGCCGGTCCGGAATTCGGCGCGCAGACAATAACGATCTGTATCGCGCGTGAATGCCTGCTCGCGCCAGGTCGCGGGCAACTGCCCAAGACTGCTGATGGAATAACAAGCCGCACGGGCGCGGTCCAGCACCGTCGCATCGACGTCCGTCGCCAGGATGCGCAGATCCAGCCCGGGAAAGGAAGCTTGTGCGCCAAGACGCCACGCCAGCATCAGGGTGTAGGGCTCTTCCCCCGAGGCGCAGCCGATGCTCCAGGCGCGCAGCGTGTCTTCACGGGCCGCCGCGTTTGCCGCGATTTCCCCGAGAACCGTTTGACCCAGGAAATCAAACACCGCCTTGTCGCGATAAAAACTTGAGATCGTGATCGGAAGCAGCGAATCGAGAATGGACCATTCACCGGGGTTGCGTCCGAGGAATTCGCGATAGGTCCGTGTCCCGGAAAGTTTCAGTTCCTGTATTCGCCGGCTGACGCGCTTGCAGGCGGTCCGGCGCACCTTGCGGAAGCCCGGCCAGCGACGGTGCAGCCGCGGCAGGGCCCATTGCAGGAATTCAACGCATTCGACGTCTTGCATGAGACGGGCATCGGCCGCCGCGATGGGGCGGCATCTGTTCAGCCGGGGCCGTGCGCGGTGAGCCGCTTGCGCAACTCGGCGAGCATCTGATCGCGGACGAAACGGTCGGTCCGGCAGGCGCGCAAGGCGCCGTCGTCTATGCTGAGCACGGACGACTGCCAGCCGCTGTCGAGCGCGCATTCCACGCGCACTTGCCACTGGTCCGCGTGCGGCTCCACTTCGAAGAGGTACGCGGTCAGTCCCAATTGCTCGAGGAGATTTCTTACCGTCTCCTTGGCCTCCGTCAGGTTTTTTGCCGTCAGATCCATCGGTAGCTCCTCAGTTCACGCGTACAAAGGGATAACGCGCCCGGTCTTCGCGTTTCCACAGCGACAGACCAGCCCACGGGCCGATCGTTTCCACCGCGATCACCGCATCGGGATCGGCGAAGCGGATTTTGCCCGGTGCGTCGGTTCGGGCCAGCTGTTCCAGCAGAAAGGAATCGAGCAACTGTTCTTCATGCAGGCTGGCCAGTTTCTGGTGGAAACCGCGGCGGTGCATGCGGACATAGAACGTCTTGCCGAGCAGGTCGGGAACAAAACCGGCGGCGGCCTCCCTCGCGTGAGCCTCGAATTCCTCCGCCGACTGGAAAGCGAAGCAAGTGGTCGCCGGGATTACGCGCGCCAGGCAATGGGCCAACGCCGGATCCTGTTCCGTGGCTTGGCGCAGGGCGTCGAGAAAACCCCGCACGTCTTCGACCTTGAGCGCGAAGACGTTGTAGTAGTCCGTGTGATGCACCTTGCCAAAAGCCTGGAGCAGCTTGTGCGCCAGCTTGTAGCAATCCTCGCGAATGCTTACCACCACATTCCAGTCGAGCATGTGCCACCTCCACATCGATGTGGTACCGTAAACATGCGCCGGGCAAGCGTGGGCGGCTTTGATGCAGATCAAAGCTTCGTCTGGCAGCGGGAAAACCTGAAGCAGGAGACAACCGCCATGGGTGAACAGGATTTGAAACGACTCCTCGCCGGCGCCGTGCGCGACGTCTGCCTCAAGGCTGCGCGCGAGGCCTATGAAAACGCCGGCATCAGCGGCCTGTGCGAGGAGGGGCGGTGGGAATGTGCGCTCGACGCCATCCGGTCGCTCGACCTGGAGGCCGTGATCAACGCAATACAGGACAACCCAAAGAAATAAACAGGATTAATATTAATGTAGGTTGGGCTGAGCGAAGCGAAGCCCAACAACTGATCGGTGGTTTTCGTTGGGGTTCGCTACGCTCACCCCAACCTACATAAAAAATCTACGGAAGCACCACCGCCCGCAGTTTTTCCGCCGCCATCTCCGGCGCGACGGTATTCACGAACAATCCCGAGCCCAGCTCGAAACCGGTGGGGATGCTGGTGCGCGGCGTGATTTCCAGGTGCCAGTGATAGCTCGCCTCGCAATCCTCGCAGTTCACGTCGTGCGGGATCGAGTGCAGGAAGAAATTGTACTGCGCGCCGCCGAGCACGGCGTCAAGCCGCGCCATGGTGCGGCGCATCACGCGCGCCAGATCGTTGAGATCGTCTTTCGATATCCGCAGGAAATCGCTCTGATGCTGGAGCGGCAGGATGTGCACCTCCCACTCGTAACGGCTGGCGAACGGCTTGATCGCGATGAATTTCCCCACGCGCTCGATGACGTACTGACCGACGTTGATCTTGCGCCGGATCTCGCCGGATTCACGGTCGTAGATGGTCGCCTCGAAGGTGAGCGCCTCGTCGATCAGTGAACAGAAAATACAGTGGTGATTCTTGTGGTAGAACGCGCGGCTGTTCGATACCTCGGCCTGCACGTTGTCGGGAATCACCGGCGTGGCGATGACCTGGCTGTGGGTATGCGCGATCGAGGCGCCGGCGGCGGGGCCGAAGTTCTTGAACACCAGCACGTAGCGCAGGCGTGAATTGGAGCGGTAGAGCTGCTCCATGCGGTCGCGGTAGACGGAAAACAGCAGCGCCAGGTGCGCTTCGCTCATTTCGTGAAGCGCGATGCCGTGCTGGTCGTGATCGATCATCACTTCGTGCCGGCCGTAGCCGTCGATGGTCTGTTGCAGCCCGAACGTGAGGTTGGGATTGCGGCGGTCGTCGCCCAGCACCGGATAGAGGTTCTCGACGATACGGATTTCCCAGTTCTTCTCCGCGGGATAGGCGGCGATCACCGGCGGCGTCATGTGTTCGTTGCCGGTGCAGAACGGGCAGGTCTCGACGTGGGCGCGCGTGTCGCGTGGCGCCGGTTCCTCGGCTTTCTTCGGGCGCATGCCGCGCGCGGTCGCCACCAGCACCGACTCGCTCGGCACGATCGGGTTGATGCGGATTTCGCGTATCGGTTTCGGGGCGGTATCGGTCATGGACCGGCAGCTTAAAACAGGGCCATCAGCGGCGCCATAAAATTGCGCTGATCAGCCTATAAACGCCGGCTCCCGCGCGCGCCGCGGCGTCCTTGAAGCGATCTCAAGCCATTTCCGAATGGCGAGACGCATTGAAATTGCAGGCGCGTCGGGCTGTTTCTTGAGATCGCTTCTTGTCATCGGCGGGGGGCGCAAGTACCATGCGCGTTTCTCCGAAACATTATTCAGGTCCGCGTCTTATGTTCCAAGGCAGCATGGTGGCCCTGGTCACGCCCATGAACGAGGACGGGTCGCTCGACCGGTCGGCGCTGCGTCGCCTGGTGGATTTTCACGTCGAGAACGGCACCGACGCCATCGTCGCGGTCGGCACCACCGGCGAGTCGCCGACGCTCGACATGGACGAGCACTGCGAGGTGATCCGGCTCACGGTCGAATACGCCAAGGGGCGGGTCCCGGTGATCGCGGGCACGGGCGCGAATGCCACCACCGAGGCGATCGAACTCACGCGTTGCGCCGAGAAGGCGGGCGCGGACGCCTGCCTGCTGGTGACGCCTTACTACAACAAGCCGACCCAGGAGGGCCTGTATCTGCACCACAAGGCCATCGCCGAAGCCGTGCCGATTCCGCAGATACTATATAATGTGCCCGGACGCACCGCCTGCGACATGCTTCCCGAAACCGTGGAACGTCTCGCCGCGATACCTAATATAGTCGGCATCAAGGAAGCCACCGGCAATCTCGACCGCGCGCGCGACATCCTGCGCCGCTGCGGCGACAAGCTCGACCTCTACTCCGGCGACGACGCCACCGCGCTCGACTGCATTCTGCTCGGCGCCAAGGGCGACATCTCGGTCACGGCCAACGTCGCGCCGCGGCTGATGCACGAGATGTGCGCGCTCGCCCGCGCCGGCAGGGAGCAGGAGGCGCGCGCCATCAACGAGCGCCTGATGGGCCTGCACAAGAACCTTTTCGTCGAGGCCAATCCAATACCGGTGAAGTGGGCACTAAATGAGATGGGGCTGATCAAAGGGGGTATCCGCCTGCCGCTGACGCCGCTGTCGTCGAAGTATCACGAGACCGTGCGGTCGGCCATGCGCACGGCGGGTGTCATCTCCTGATCCATGACTGTTTTCAATAGCCGAGGTTCCATGACGAAACGATTCGCCACCATCCTGCTTTGCCTGCTGGCCGCCGTGGCCGTGGGCGCCTGCCAGACCATCGCCGAGAAACGCAAGATCGATTACAAGTCCACGCGCACGCTCCCGCCACTCGACATCCCGCCGGACCTGTCGGTCCCGGAGGGTAGCAAGGCAGCGACCGAAGCGGCATCGGGCACGGCAACCTATTCGGGATTTGTGACCGAAAAGGGAACCTCAACCAAGGCGTCCGCGGGCGGGGACGTGCTGCCGGATATTGACGGCATACGC
>JACQER010000119.1 GCA_016200465.1 Gammaproteobacteria bacterium
CCCGATCTTCATCGCGACGTAGGACTCGGGCTTGCCCGTCTTGTGACGGTTCTTCCGGCTTTTCCGTGGGTGAGAATTCTGGTATAGAGGGGGCCTTCACTCACCGGGAGGGCCTCCTGTGCGCGATACCGAGCTGTACCGACACCTGTTGGGCTTGTTGGAGCCGTGGACTGTGGAGCGCGTGGAGTTGAATGTGCCGGAGCAGCGGGTCGATGTGTGGACGGCGCACCCGACGGGTCAGCGCTGGGCGTGCCCGGAGTGCGGGGCGGACCTGGCGCTGTACGACCATGCGGAGGAGCGCGTCTGGCGCCATCTGGATAGCTGCCAGTTCCTGACGTATCTGCACGCCCGACCGCCGCGGGTGCAGTGTCCGACGCACGGCGTGCGGCAAGTGCGGCTGCCGTGGGCGGAGGCGCGCTCGCGGTTTACGGCCTTGTTTGAGCGGCTGGCGATCGACGTGCTCAAGGCCACCGATATCCGCGGGGCGACGCGGATTCTGCGGATCAGTTGGGACGAAGCCTGGCACCTGATGGCCAAGGCGGTGGCCCGCGGGCAGCGGGCGAAGGCGGTGCACGTCCCGACGCACCTGGGCGTCGACGAGAAGGCCATCGCCAAGGGCCAGACGTACCTGACGTTGGTGGTGGATCTGCAGCGGGCCACGGTGGAACACATCGCCGATGATCGCACCCAGGCGAGCTTCGCCAGCTATTTTGAGCCGCTGACGCCCGCGCAGAAAGCTTCGATTGAGGCGGTGGCCATGGACATGTGGCCGGCCTACATCCAGGCCGCGCGGGCGCACGTGCCGGGCGCGGCTGAGAAAATCGTGTTTGATCGCTATCACATCATGGCCCATATGGGGAAGGCCGTCGATACTGTGCGGAAACAGGAGCATCGCACCTTGCGTGCGGCCGGGGACGAGACCCTGACCGGCTCCAAGTATCTGTGGCTGTATGCGGGCGAGAACGTGCCCGAGGCGCACCAGGCGCGCTTCGTCGAACTGCAACAGCGGAACCTGAAAACCGGCCGGGCCTGGGCGCTGAAGGAGACGCTGCGGGTCCTGTGGAGCTACACGCGCACCGGCTGGGCCCGCCGCTTCTGGCAGCGCTGGTACGTCTGGGCGACGCATTCGCAACTCCCGCCGGTGGTCAAGGTGGCGCGCCTGATCAAGCGCAATTTGCCCAATGTGCTGACTTACTTCGCGCACCCGATCACCAATGCCGTCTGTGAGGGCCTCAACTCAAAAATCCAAACCATCAAGAAACGCGCCTGTGGCTTTCGGAACAAGGAGCACTTCAAAACCGCCATCTACTTCCACTGTGGCGGCCTCCAACTCTATCCGGCAACCCACGGAATTCCCGGATGAACCAATACTTGTTTGTCGGTGTGGTGCCAAAGGAGCCGGATCGCAGTGAAGAGCATCAGGTGCTCCATCACTAGCATATAGGCCGACGAGACGGAGTCTGGGGCGCTCTCCTCATCCATGTCGAGGTGAAAGCCGATCATGTCGGAGAGAAACACCGTATTGCCGCAACTCGGGCAGTTGCCCTCATCTACGTCGAAGGAAAGCCCTGCTTCAATCTTATGGTGGCAATGCGGACACTCGAAAGACGGCGACGAACTCGGCGTTGGACTCCACTTCTGATAAGCGATCCACTTAAGCGTCTCGTAGAACGCCCCACTCTCGTCGATCTTCATCGAATCCCGAACGATGTGGCGCACCGCGTCGTAGTTGGCCCCTAAGGCCGTCCGGATGTTCTTCAAGGGGAGGACTGTTGCGTGGAAAATTGCGCTCCCCGTTAACACATCTTGGAGAAGCAGGGGATGAGGGTGCTCCTTGTCAATTGCATCGAGCCTCGCCCGATCTACCGCAAGGAGAGCAGTCTTGACGAAGGACACTTCCTTGGGAGGCTTCTGTTCCGATTTGATTGTGACAAATGATCCATCCACCGCCCATACGCTCCGAAGAGGTGTGATGCCCGTGGGGTCAAACTCTGTCCAGAGCGTCCTGCTCGGGTCGGTCGTCGCCTTTGTCGAATACTCGAACTCGCTTACGAGAGCCTTGACCCATTCGCTCTGGATGACGGCGAGGTGACCGAGTTTTGAAGCCGATTCGCCCGGGAGTCTTGTTCCTTGGGAATAGGGCATGGTGGTTCCTTAGGAATTCGTGACGGTCGGTTGCGGGGCGGTTGCTTCGAACTTCTTGGCCTGCACCGGCACGACGAAGCGGTGAGACATCGTCAGCATCCGCATGTAGCCGGGCGTCTTGGCTCGGAGAATATCCTCTTCGATCCCAGAGAAAGCGATCTGGACACGCGCAAGAGCCTTTGATTCGTCCTGACTCGATAGGTGTGCGACGAAAAAGTTTTCGGTTTGGGCAAGGAGTTCCTTGTTTATCGTCGAAGGCGATTGGGTCGAATAGACCATTCCGATATGGAACTTCGCTCCTTCTTTGGCGAAGCGTGCGTAAACGCCCGTCAGGTCTTTGCTGTCTTGGGGAAAAAGGTTGTGCGCTTCCTCGAAGTAGAGTTGTACAAACTTTCCTTCAAGCGTGTTGTTCACGAACTTCTCTTCTTGGTGGGCGAAAACGGCTCGTGAGAGGTAATCGGAAAAATACTTCCGGATCTCGTCAGTCGCGTTACCGAGGTCAAGGATCACCGTCTTTCCTTGATCGAGGGCGCTGAGAATTTCTGAAACAAAGTCGGCCGCCTTCGGGTCGTGATAGGGCAAATAGGGTCGGATGACCCGGACGCCTCCGCCGCTCGATCCCGGATTGAAGAAATCGAGAAGCGCTTCCGCATCTGGCTCGAAAAATGCGTTTCCGCTGCTGGATGTGAGCAGTTGGCTCGTCGGGTTCTGTTTCCGAAATGTCTGTGCTTTCTCCAATTCACGGACCAGTTCCCCAAGACCTCGGGGTTGGGTAGGAGGGGTGTCGGGGTGGTAGATGGCGTTTCGGAAATCGTCCGAGAAGCCAGAGTTGAAGTCCCTCGTCCGTCCCGCCGCCCAGCCGGCGCCGCGTATGGCGGCCTCGTCCGCTGGGAAGCCAGCCTTATGAAGAATGGCCCAGAAGATCTGAATGCGGCGAAGTGACCGGATCTTCTCGTTGTTCGGAAGGTCGTC
>JACQER010000137.1 GCA_016200465.1 Gammaproteobacteria bacterium
GCTGCGACCGCCGAGCACAGTTTGGTTCCACGCGGATCGGCCAGCCGCCGGTCCTGGCAGGCACGCACCACCCAGTCGGCCTTGCGTCCGCCCGCGGACGCTGCCTCGACGAAGCACTCATAGATATCTCCCTCGCTGTCCGACAGGCAGACTACCTGCGTGCCGGGAACCTGCTCGGCCAGAGCACACGCCTGGCGGTAGCCGACCAGCCAGCGATAGCTCTCCTTCTGCTCGATCGGCTGGTGCTGCCGCTGCGACCGCTGGTGAAAGTCCGCCGCATCCCGTGCCCAGATCTCCGCGGCAAGCACGCCGAGCGGCACGCCCTCCGGCGTCATCGCCCACAAGGGATGCACGTGCAAGCCGAAGTGCTGCTGGTCGCGCAGCGGGCCGCCGACCTGTTCTTGCCGGCGCGTCAGTTCCAGTTCGGTCGTGTCCTGCGCCAGCAGCACCAGCGACTGGGCGGCGATGCGTTTCAGCGCCGCGTCGCGATGCGGCAGGAGCCGCTTGTCGGGTGT
This sequence comes from Gammaproteobacteria bacterium, assembly GCA_016200465.1. GTDB lineage: Bacteria > Pseudomonadota > Gammaproteobacteria > Acidiferrobacterales > Sulfurifustaceae > Sulfuricaulis. The sequence continues at coordinate 516 of JACQER010000137.1, forward strand.
TACCCGATCGTTGTCGAAGAAGCGATAGGCCGCCAGCGTCTCGTCCCAGCCTTGGCAGGCCGCCGGGATGCTCAGATTCGGCCGCTGACTCAGGCGATCCAACAGCAGCGCGTAACGTCGGTCCAGGCGTTGGTCGCCCAAATCGGAACTCGCCAACTCCTGCGCGATCCAGGGTTGCATGCCGGCCTCCTGCCCACTTGAGGAAACATCCGTGTCCTCCAACCGCATACAGGAGTCCCCGATTCACCGCCAGCCAAATCCTGCCGTGTTCACCCAACCTGCGCGGCTCATCGCAGAATTGTGTGTAACGATGAGAGTAGAGCTTGGGAACCAGGTGAACTTCCTTGCCGGCGAAGCTCACGACGCTCGTGCCGTGGCCGGATCGCTCCAGGCGCCGGGGCCTTGGCTGCCGGAGGCGGCGACGCGGAACCAGTATTTGACGCCGCTCGTCAGGCCGGACGCCGTGAACCGGCTCTTCGTGGGCAGGCCCACTTGTGCCCAACGGGTCGGCGTGACCGGGTCGGGACTCATCTCGACGACGTAGTTCCGCACGTTCTTGACCGGCTGCGAGTTCAGATCGCACTCGCCGGCCAAGTCGCCGCCGGTCGCCGAGAGATTCTGGATTTGACGACCAACGCCACCAAAGCGTCCCACAGGATAATATTTCGAGGGGTCAACCGCGCGCCGCACGGGTCTCTTTACGCATCGAAGATCGCTTGCTATCCTTGCCTGTGTGAAGGTCAGCGCGATTCTCAAGCTACTGCACAAAGACGGCTGGTATCGAGTGCCGAGCCGCGGCGGCCACCGGCAGTTCAAGCACGCCACCAAGCTTGGCGAGTCACCGTATCGGGAAAGCCGAGTGACGACTTGCCGCCCGGAACTCTGAACAGCATCCTCAAA
>JACQER010000009.1 GCA_016200465.1 Gammaproteobacteria bacterium
ACCCGGACTATCCCGCCGGCCAAGGTGGATATGTCTACATCAACCCGCCGATGGCAGTCACCTTTGACGGGATCACCGACGGCAGCGGGCATACTGTGGTCGACATCAACCGCTGGCAGCGTTTGCAAATCGTCAACGCCGTGGATCAAAACGGATTTCCTCAGGGTCCCATTCAGAACTATCTCGGAGTGCAGTGGCTGGGCGTGAAGCCATACCAGCTCGCTCGCATCGATTCCACGCTCCCTTGGATCGATCCCGGCCCGCCGCCGTTCTTTGGCACCGCCACGCATGCCCAGTTTGTGAAGGAGGTTGTGGCAGTCATCAGGGCGAGCAGCCAGTTGGATCCTGACGACGGCGCCACCATCGACATCTCCCCGGCCGTGTATGGGAACAACAGCCTCGACTTCAGCACTGGCGAGTTCCCCGACGTCTATGATGGGACTGGGTATAAGGCCAACCCGGCCACCGGCGCGCCCTACGCGCCCAACGTTGTGAAGCGCGGGGACTATGCCCGCGTGCTCTCCGAGTTCTGGGCGGATGGCCCGAGTTCCGAGACCCCCCCTGGGCATTGGAATGTCATCGCGAACACCGTCGCCGACAGCCCCTTGCTCAGTAAGCAGATCGGCGGAAAGGGTCCTGTGGTCGACGACCTCGAATGGGATGTGAAGACCTACTTCGCTGTGAACGCGGCCACGCATGAGGCGGCCTGCGCATGCTGGGGGATCAAGCGTTACTATGACGCGTGGCGTCCGATGAGCGCCATCCGTTACCTCGGCGGGCTTGGGCAGTCGAGCAATCCGGCCTTGCCGGCGTATAACGCCAAGGGCCTGCCCCTGATCAATAACCTGATCGAGTTGGTAACCGATGCATCGTCGGCCTTCGGCGAGCGGCACGAAGGCCTGACGCCCGGGACGATCGCCATCTACTGCTGGCCTGGTGAAACTCCGCAACGGGTAGCCCCGAACGGAGTGCATTGGCTTCCGGCCACCACCTGGACGACTTATCAGCGAACCAACTTTGTCGTGCCAGCCTTTCCTGGCTATATCTCGGGCCACAGCACTTTCAGCCGCTCGGCGGCGGAGGTCCTCACTGCGATCACTGGGTCCGAGTTCTTCCCGGGGGGGTTGGGTGTTTTCTCATTCCCGCAGGACACCGCGCTCAGGAACGAGAAAGGGCCGACCGCGACCGTTGAGTTGCGATACGCCACTTACTTTGATGCCGCCGACGGAGCGGGACTCTCACGCATTTATGGAGGAATTCATCCTCCCATCGACAACCTGGGCGGCCGTCGCGTGGGCGCGATGACTGGAAAGGGTGTGTGGGAAGCGGCTCACAAGTACTTCGACGGCTCGATCAGCCAGTCCCCGGTCAACATGGCTCTCAAGAAGGTCGGATCCAACAAGGGCGAGCTGCGCTTCAACACGCTTCGCGCGATGTACTATCGGCTTCAATCAGCGCCCGGCGTAGCCGGACCGTTTACCGATCTGCCTGGCGGACCCATCCAGGCGCTTGATTCGTCGATCGCCACCACGAACTCATTGGACGGGTTCGAGAGGTATTTTCGAGCGATCCGAACTCTCACCCCGTAAGCTGCGTGTCGTCTCAGGCTCTCGATCTACGTCCGCTTGGCGGGTGGGGTTCGCGGCTGTCGCGAATCCCCCGCCAAGCCTTGGAGTGGAGGCTCGAGTGGATACTGCGTGTGGCGGTGTTCATGGAGTTTCTCGGACACGGGGCTTGCGGAGTCAACACCAAGGCAAGTTGGCTTCCGTATTTCCATGTATTCGGGATATCCGACGCCTGGGCGTGGCCGTTGATGAGAGTCGTGGGCACGATGGACATCGCGCTTGGCGTCGCCGTGCTTCTGGCGCCGCGCCGCGCCCTGCTTCTTTACATGGCCATTTGGGGATGCTTCACCGCCCTCCTGCGCCCTTTGGCGGGCGAGGGCGGATGGGAATTCATCGAGAGGGCCTACAACTATGGAGTCCCCTTCACGCTGTTGCTTCTCTACGGGTTTGGCCCAAGGCTCGGCGGTTGGTTCGTGCCTCTCAAGGTCGTCCCTTCACTCTCTGAGGAGCGGGCGCGGACGTTGCTCTGGGGGATGCGGTTGATTGTCGCTCTGATGTTGATTGGCCATGGCGGCTTCGGAGCGGTCATGGCCAAAAGGAACCTGCTCGGCTTCTATGGGGCCGCCGGGCTGGGCGTCTTTAACATCCCGTTGGAAACAATCCGGAGCGGCATCGGATTCTTCGAAATCGGCCTGGGAGTCGCGGTCCTTGTGACGATAGGGCGCTCGCTGCTCGCCTTCATCTTCGCATGGAAGCTGGCGACTGAGTGTCTCTACCTCGTAGCCGGGGCTCAGCTCGCATGCTGGGAGGTGATTGAGCGAGGCGGCAGCTACGCCGCCCCATTGGCCGCGTTATGCTTGCTTCAGGCTGTTCGTGCTTGGGGAAACTCGCCCGTTTCCTCCACGAGGGGGGCGTCGAGACATTGCGCGGGTTCGGTCGGCGCCGAATGCCGTTGATCGTCCTCCTTTCCCGAGAATTATTCTTGTGGCGGCCAGTCAGGATGGCAGATAACCACGCCCACGCGCACTAGCCCGCCTTCCGCTACTCAACCCCTCTCAGAGGATTTTCACTGACTGGCGCGTTGTAAGTGCGTGAAGGTTAGTGATCAAATGTCCGCACCCCCCCGAAATGCGTGTGTAGTGGCGACCTACCCTCTTCACACCCTCCG
>JACQER010000130.1 GCA_016200465.1 Gammaproteobacteria bacterium
ACCCGCTCCTGAGTGATGGACCCTCTTCCCTGAGAGAAGGGTTCGAACCGCCCCTCCAGAGCAAGAGCCATGCCTTCGAGTAGACATCCATGGACCACATCGGGGAACGGATGCCGATTCAGAATTCCATGAAAATCCGGCGCGAACCGCAATCCGCCAGTGATCTGTCCCAGACCTCCGAAGAAGACTTTGGCGCCGAGCATCTGCGCGCTTGGAGACAAGTTCTTCGGGTAGCCCGCATCGCAAACGATTGCGTCGGGCGCGATGCGGCCCAACAGAAGCAAAGGGGACGCCAGACTCGCGGCGCAGATCACGACGTCGGCCTCTGCGGAGAATCGCTGAAGATCGGTCGCGATCTCCACCTGAACTCCATCGGCTTCCAACTCGGCGGCGAGCCTGTGTAGTCGCTCCACGTTGCGTGCGCTGAGCAGCACGCGGCTCACGATAGGCGCCAAACAGCGGGCGCAGCCGGAACCCACATCTCCTGTTGCTCCAACGATGAGCAGCGTTGATCTGCGGATGTTCCGATCCTCCAGCGCGCACATCTTCTTGATGCCCTGAACGATGAAACCAACTGTCAACGTATTGCCTGTCGTGAAGACCGTATCGTGTCTGTCCGGAAGCTGATCGAAGTTGCCCTCGATCAGAATGGAGCTGAATCCGCCGAGACTCACGATCTTCGCTCCTGCCTTGATGGCGCAGACCGCTGCCCCTCGAACGCGGGCGATGTTCTCGTGCACGTAGGCGGCTTCCAGACGGTCGGGAGGAATGAAGGAGTCGATGTAGAGGCCCCGCGCCTTCGCGCCGGCAATCGATCCGGCGTCGACATGGCAGACTGCTCTGGGCGGAATCCATGGAAGGATGTCCTTGACCTCGTCGTCCGGCAGAGGCGTACGCTGCGGTCCGCGCAGGACAGCGAGCACGTCCGCAGCCGCTCTCCAACTCTCCTGATGCCCGATCAGAGCGAAATCGACCTCGATCGTCGGCCCTCGCTTAGCTACACCGGCAACTGAGTCACCCATGCAAGTGTTACCTCCCCGGGTATCCCCAGCATGTCTAGCGTCTTCAGGTACTGTTGCAGCGACGCTCCGCGAAGCTCGGCTGCAGACAAGCTTACGTCGAACAGTGACGGCTTCACGCAGCTGGCGTGGCACACTTCGCAATGTCCATCCTTGCATTCCTTCGCCAGCATCTGCGCAAGGGTGGTCATCACATCCAGATGCAGCCGGTAGACCTTGTCGTCGAAGCGCTGCGCGTCCCGGGCTCGCTCCGTCCTCAGAACCGACATTGCGTGATCGACGTGATCTTCTTCCTCTGCTGCGATGCGGGCAAAGGTCTCGCCCAGGCTCCCCGGCGCCACCTTCCCGACGCGTGAATAGCTTGCGACGGCGAATGATTCCAGCATGATCTCCTGGACGATCAGGCAGCCGATAAAGTCACGCTCTGTGATGCAGCGCATGAATGCGTCACGGAGCCGCTTCCAATGCTTTGCGTCGACGTTATTGGCGACGTCCACTCCAATCTTGCGGCCCTCGGCAGCGAACGCAGCAGCATGCCCCCGTTCCCCCTCCGCATGCTCCAATGCATCGGCTACTTCTGCGGGATCGTCACATATCTCCGATAAGGAGGTGTAGTTCATCGCGGCGACTAGTTCGCCGGTCATCGCCTGTGCCAGGACGTCCTGCCAAATCGGAGCACTGGTTAAGAGAGAAGTACATTCCATCGTTGGGGCGTTAAGGCCAATAAGTGGTTCCATGCGTTCTCCGGAAGATTGAATTAAACATCACAGCTGTGTTCATACTCATTTCTCTTTACGCGAAGCATTGAATAAAGATTGCATGCGAATCAGATCGGTTCACGATAGCGGCGCAGCCGGACCGCTGCGGCGAGGAATGCCGCGGCGACTAGCAGCCCGATCCACAGACCCGGCGTGCTGAAAAATTGCGCCGGAGTGAGTGCTGACAGCATGTCCATCAGGTTGCCGCCCGGCGCGGTGGTGGTGGAAGGCTCCGGCCCGGTCAAGCGATACTGCAGCATGGCGAGGAAATGCGAAGTTTTGAACGCAATCTTCTCGACTCCCCAGATCACGAACGGAGGTAAGAACGCCCACATAAATGGCGCGCGTGGTGCCCAGGCTGAAACCAGCAGCAGCCAGCCGTAGATGGGCGCGTACCAGAGGCCATGAACGGTCAGAATATGGTAGAGCAGCATCAGTGACATGTGGAAGAACGACAATTGTGTCCATAGCGTCCCGACACTCAGGCCGCTGCCCAGCAGGACTGCGGTGCTAAGCAGCAGCATGACGAACTGCGTGACTACGGTGATGGCGAAACTGAGCAGCGGCAGAATGATAAGGGGAATGGTGACCTTCGAGAGCACGGTGGTGAGGTCGGAAACCGGCAGCGACTTCCAGAAGAAGATGCTGCGATCGCGGCGCTCTCCGTACAACGCGTCGAGAGAATAGAAAATTCCGACGATAAAAGCCGTCCCCATGATCAGACCCGCCGCGAAGCTGTTCGGCTCTGCGAGCACTGCCGCCTTCCGCGCCGGGTCGACGGTCGCTACGGCACGGCCAATCGTGGCGATCAAGAAGCCGAACACCACGACGCCAGCGACGGCCAGCGGCGCGATATAGATCGAACGGTTCTCCCACAATTCGCGTCGCACCGACCAGTACATGCGCCGAGTCGCGGAGATGACCGCGGGCGCGATCACCTGCGATTCGAGGGGAGACTCGGGCATGGCGTTCGATTGAGTATTCATTGAGCCGCTCCTTGTGCCTGGCCGGCCTGATTGCCCATCACGGCAACAAACAAGTCGGCAATGCTGGGTGTGCGCACGTCGCCAAGCGCGGCGAGTTGCTGACGATCAGCAGCATCGAAAAGCAGAATGCTGCGACCGAGCACCTGGCGCTCGTGCATCGGCTTGAGCGCCCGCGCGGCGGCGACCTGCTCGGGATGCACCATCACTTCCAGATAGCGCGATTCCAATTGTTCCATGCTGCAATCGAATACGATGCGGCCGCGGTCGATGAACATGACATCCGTGAGCACGTTCTGTATCTCTTCCACCTGATGTGTCGTCACCACGATGGTGCGGCTGCGATCGAAGTAGTCGTTCAGCAGGGAATCGTAGAACTGCTTGCGATACAGGATGTCGAGGCCCAGCGTCGGCTCGTCCAGCACCAGCAATTTCGCATCAATGGCCATGACCAGAGCGAGGTGCAGTTGGGTCACCATGCCCTTGGACAATTCCCTGACTTTGCTGGCGCGCCTGATGGTGGTCTTTGCAAGAAAACTTTCCGCCTTCGCACGATCGAATCGCGGATGCACGCCGGTGACATAATCGAGCGCCTGCGAAACCCTTATCCAGCGCGGCAGCACGGCGACATCGGCAATGAAGCAGACATCCCGCATGAGCTGATCGCGCTCGGTCCAGGGGTCGCGTCCGAGCACCCTTAGTTCTCCCTGATAGGGGGTGAGGCCGAGAATCGCGTTCAGCGCGGTGGTCTTGCCTGCGCCGTTGGGACCGATGAGTCCGAGGATGCGGCCCTCTTCAACACGCAAATTGATACCGTCCACCGCGATCGTTGTTCCAAACGCCTTACGGAGACCGCGTGCTTCTATGCATGCCATGGCTTTAGCGCTCCTCCTTGGGGGGATTCGACTCGGCGGTTTTCGACGGTGCGGCATCCGAAGATGACCGGCGGGTTGCGCCGTCCAGGAGTTCTTTCGCCGTCAGGCCGAGCCGCTGAATGGTTGCGTGGATCCTGGGCCATTCTTCGCCAAGAAACTTCTGCCGTTCGCCTTGCAGCAACAAACTGCGTGCGCCGGCATTGATGAACATGCCGCGGCCTCGTCTGCTCTCCACAAGTCCCTCGTCCACCAGTTGCTGATAGCCCTTCAGAACCGTGAGCGGATTGACCCGATATTCGGCCGCGACAGTGCGCACGGAGGGCAGCGGATCGCCTTCCTTGAGAACCCCGTCGAGTATCATCGCGACCACGCGGTCGCGAAGCTGGCGGTAAATCGGCTGATTGTCGTTCCACTCACGGTCCATCAGGTTTTCCACGTAGACCTTAGCAGAGATTCCGCGCGCCTTAGTTGATCCGGTGCAGATCGAAGTGCGCGCGGATCGGCTTGTCTCCCATCATGAACGTCCAATCCTCGGTGTGATGGTTCGCGTCGATGATGGTGAACACCGAGTGATGCATGTGGTACTGCGGGTTCCCGCTGATGTCCGCGAACTCGAACTCCAGCGTCTTCCCGTCGGACGA
>JACQER010000131.1 GCA_016200465.1 Gammaproteobacteria bacterium
ATGGTGGCGGACAGGAAAAGAACCGGCGTTCCGGCACCGAGAACGTGGCGGCCATCGTCGGATTCGGCGCCGCCGCCGGTCTGGCGAAGAGCCGGCTTGCTGATTACCGGGCGCGCCTGAAGACGTTGCGCGACCATCTTGAGTCGGGATTACGTGCGCTCGACGGGGTTGAAATTTTCGGAGCAACGGCCGAGCGTTTGCCGAACACGGTGTGTTTCGGCGCGGCCGGCATTGACGGCGAGACACTGTTGCTCGGTCTCGATCGCGCCGGTATCGCGGTCTCGAGCGGGTCGGCGTGCTCGAGCAGCCATCGCGAACCGAGTCCGGTTCTGCAGGCGATGGGAATCGAGCCAAGTCTGGCGCTGAGTGCGATCCGGGTGAGCTTGGGGTTCGGCAGCACCGAACAGGACGTTGAGGATTTGATGACCGCGCTGGTGATGCAATGGCGCCAGTTGCGGCGCACAAGCGGGCGGGCTGTCGGCTGAATGGAACGCCGGCCATTGGAGAGCAGAGGAACATCATGAAGAAACCGATTTATCTGGACTATTCCGCGACCACGCCGGTCGATCCGCGCGTGGCGGAAAAAATGTGCCAGCATCTGACGCTGGACGGAAACTTCGGCAATCCTGCTTCGCGCTCACATCCTTTCGGCTGGCATGCCGAGGAAGCGGTCGAGGAGGCGCGCGCCCACGTCGCCGCGCTCATCGGCGCCGATGCGAAGGAAATCGTCTGGACTTCGGGCGCGACCGAATCCGACAACCTGGCGATCAAGGGCGTGGCCAGCTTCTACGGCAAGAAGGGAAAACATATCGTCACCTGCAAGACCGAGCACAAGGCGGTGCTGGATACCTGCCGCCAGCTCGAGCGCGAAGGTTTCGAGGTCACCTATCTCGATCCGGAGCCGAACGGATTGCTCGATCTGGACAAGCTCAAGGCCGCCATCCGTCCCGAGACGATTCTCGTATCGGTGATGCACGTGAACAACGAGATCGGCGTCATCCAGGACATCGCCGCCATCGGCAGGATCGCGCGCGAGCGCGGCGCGCTGTTCCACTGCGACGCGGCACAGAGCACCGGCAAGGTTCCGATCGACGTGAACGCCATGAACGTGGACCTGATGTCGCTGTCGGCGCACAAGACCTACGGACCCAAGGGCATCGGCGCGTTGTACGTGCGGCGCAAACCGCGCGTGCGTCTCGAGGCGCAGATGCACGGCGGCGGCCACGAGCGCGGCATGCGTTCCGGCACCCTGGCGCCGCACCAGTGCGTGGGCATGGGCGAGGCATTCCGTTATGCAAAACAGGAAATGGCCACGGAGATCGAGCGCATACGCGGGCTGCGCGACCGCATGCTCAACGCCCTCAAGGACATGCCCGAGGTTTACGTCAACGGTGACCTCGAGCGTCGGGTGGCGCACAATTTGAACATGAGTTTCAATTTCGTCGAAGGCGAGTCGCTCATCATGGCGCTCAAGGACATCGCGGTATCCTCGGGCTCGGCCTGCACTTCGGCGAGCCTCGAGCCGTCGTATGTATTGCGCGCGCTCGGGCGCAACGACGAGCTGGCGCACAGTTCGATTCGCTTCACCCTCGGGCGTTTCACCACCCAGGAAGAAGTCGACTATGCGGCCGCGCTGGTCAAGGAAAAAGTCGCGAAGCTGCGCGAGCTCTCGCCGCTGTGGGAGATGCATCAGGAAGGCGTCGACCTCAGCAAGGTGCAGTGGGCGGCGCATTGAGCAAAGATTGATTCAGGCGAATTTCAGGAGACACAGCCATGGCATACAGTGACAAGGTATTGGACCATTACGAAAATCCGCGCAATGTCGGCGTGCTGGACAAAAGCGACCCGAACGTGGGCACCGGCATGGTCGGCGCGCCCGCCTGCGGCGACGTCATGAAGCTGCAGATCAGGGTCAACGAACTGGGTGTCATCGAGGACGCCAAGTTCAAGACCTACGGTTGCGGCAGCGCCATCGCCTCGAGCTCGCTGCTGACCGAGTGGGTCAAGGGCAAGACCATCGAGGAAGCGGGCAAGATCAAGAACACCCAGATCGCCGAGGAACTGGCATTGCCGCCGGTGAAGATTCACTGTTCGGTGCTGGCCGAAGACGCCATCAAGGCGGCGATCGCGGATTACCAGACCAAGGCCGGGACCAAGGGGTCCAAGGCCGACGCCGCCTGAAGCCGGCGGGAAGATAAAGTACGGAGAGTGTGACAGCTATGGCAATCACCATGACCCAGGCCGCCGCCGAGCGCGTGCGCAAGTTCATCGAGAAACGTGGCAAAGGCGAAGGCCTGCGCCTCGGCGTGCGCACGTCCGGTTGCTCGGGAAAGGCCTACGTGATCGAGTACGCGGACAAGATCGAGCCGGATGACCACGTGTACGAAAGTCACGGCGCCAAAGTCATCGTCGACGCGAAGAGCCTCGTCTATCTCGACGGTACCGAGCTCGATTACACCCGCGAGGGTCTGAACGAAGGCTTCAAGTTCAACAATCCCAACGTCAAGGACAGCTGCGGCTGCGGCGAAAGTTTCAACGTCTGAGACGACGACATTGCCGGCATGGATCCCGCTCCGGGAAAAAATCACTTCGAGTTGTTCGGGCTCCCGGCGAAATTCGACATCGACACCGAAGAGCTGGCGGCGCGCTATCGCGAGTTGCAGCGCCGCGTTCACCCGGACAAATTCGCCAACGGCTCGGATCAGGAACGCCGTCTCTCGCTGCAGATGACGGCGCTGGTCAACGAGGGTTTTCAGACGCTCAAGGATCCGGTGCGGCGCGGACGATACCTGTTGAGCCTGCGTGGCGTAGATCTCGACGGTGAAACCGACACCGCGATGGACCCGGCGTTTCTGATGGAGCAGATGGAATTACGCGAGGAGCTCGAGGAGGTACGGGAGTCGGACAATCCGCACAAGCGGCTGGCGGAACTGGCGAACCGGATCGAGCGGCGCATGCAGGACAAGATCGGGGAGTTTCGGCAGGCATTCGCCGAGGAGGCGCCGGAGGGCACCGGCAGGGCGCGCAACGCCGTGCGGGAAATGCAGTTTCTGGAAAAAATGCGCCGGGAAATCGACAACCTCGAGGAAGAGCTGATCTGAGAGTTTCCTGTAAAATGAAATAGACAGGATTAACAGGATTTTTCAGGATTCACAGGATTAAAGATTTTACAGACAAGAAATCCTGTTAATTCTCTTTTTTAATCCTGTAAATCTTGCCTGATTTTTTTTGATAGCCATGGCATTGTTTCAAATCAGCGAACCGGGACAAACACCGGCGCCGCATGAGCGGCGTTACGCGGTCGGCATCGATCTCGGCACTACCAATTCGCTCGTCGCCTGTGTGCGCAGCGGCGTGGCGGAAACGCTTCCGGATGAACACGGCCGCCACCTGCTGCCTTCGGTGGTGCGTTACCGGACCGATGGCGCCCCTGTCGTCGGCCACGATGCCATCGCCGTGGCGCACGAAGATCCGCTCAATACCATCGCGTCGGTGAAGCGTCTGATGGGGCGCGGCGTCGAGGACGTGCGCCGGCTCGGCCAGTCGTTGCCGTACGAATTTTCCCCCGGGGACTCGGCGATGCCGCGCATCCGCACCGTCGCCGGTGACCAGAGCCCGGTCGCGGTCTCGGCCGAAATCCTGAAGACGCTCAAAACCCGCGCCACGCAATCCCTCGGCATGGAGATCGGCGACGCCGTCATCACCGTGCCGGCGTATTTCGACGATGCCCAGCGCCAGGCGACCAAGGACGCCGCGCGTTTGGCCGGTCTCAATGTCCTGCGCCTGCTGAGCGAGCCGACCGCGGCCGCGGTGGCTTACGGCCTCGACAAGAACCCCCGGGGCGTTTACGCGATATACGACCTCGGCGGCGGAACCTTCGATATTTCCCTGCTGCGGCTCAACCGCGGGGTGTTCGAGGTGATGGCGACGGCGGGCGATTCGGCCCTCGGCGGCGACGACATGGATCATGCGATCGCCGAATGGATCATGCGCGAGGCCGGCATCCAGGACGATGCCGGGCACCGGCAGATGCGCCGCCTGCTGCGCGACGCGCGCGCCGCCAAGGAGGTGTTGACCGGCGCTGAAAAAACGACGCTGCGTGTCCAGCGTGACAACCACGAAGTCTGGGAAGGCGTGCTTACGCGCACACATCTGAATGCGCTGATCGATCCGTTGATTGACCGCACGCTTCCGCCCTGCAAACGCGTGTTGCGCGATGCCGGCATCCGCGCCAACGAAGTGGATGGCGTGGTGCTGGTGGGCGGAGCGACGCGCATTCCGCGCGTGCGCGAGAAAGTTTCACAGTTCTTCGGGCGCGAGCCGCTGGCCGACATCGACCCGGACAAGGTGGTGGCGATTGGCGCCGCGCTCCAGGCCGACGTCCTGATCGGCAACAAGCGCGACGAGGAGATGTTGCTGCTCGATGTGATACCACTTTCGCTCGGCCTCGAAATCATGGGTGGCATGGTGGAGAAGATCATTCCGCGCAATACCACCATTCCCGTAGCCAAGGCCCAGGACTTCACTACCTTCAAGGATGGGCAGACGGCGCTGCTGGTTCATGTTCTGCAGGGCGAGCGGGAGCTCGTCACCGATTGCCGTTCGCTGGCCCGTTTCGAGCTGCGCGGCATCCCGCCCATGACGGCCGGCGCCGCGCGTATCCGCGTCGGTTTCCAGATCGATGCCGACGGCCTGCTCAGCGTGTCGGCCCGGGAATTGACGACCGGCGTGGAGAGCAGCGTGGTGGTCAAACCGTCATACGGCCTGACGGACAATGAAATCGAGCACATGTTGCGTGACTCCATCGCCCATGCCCGCGAAGACGAGGAAGCCCGCAAGCTCCGCGAACAACAGGTCGACGCCGATCGCCTGATCGAGGCGGTCGAGAGTGCACTCGCTGCCGACGGTTCGTTACTCGACGTGAAAGAACGCACGGAAATCGATCGCAGCATCGAAGGCCTGAAAGCCGCGCGCGGCGGGAACGACGCCGCCCGCATCAAGCAGGCGATCAAGACGCTCGACGGTGCAACGCTGGCTTTTGCCGCGCGGCGCATGGACGCCAATATCCGCCGTGCCCTTACCGGCCACAAGCTCGAGGAATTCGGTGCACCCGGAGGCAAGCCCACGTCATGACGCGTCTGACTTTTCTGCCTCATCCGCAGATCTGCCCCGAGGGCAAGACCATTGAGGTGGAACCGGGCATCAGCATCTGCGACGCGGCGCTCAACGCCGGCATCCCGATCGAGCATGCCTGCGAGAAATCCTGCGCCTGCACCACCTGTCACGTGGTGGTGCGCGAGGGTTTCGCCAGTCTCGAGCCGGCCGAGGAAAAGGAAGAGGACCTGCTCGACAAGGCCTGGGGGCTGGAGCCGGAATCGCGGCTTTCCTGCCAGGCCAAGGTCGGGGACCGGGACCTGGTTGTCGAGATACCCAAGTACACGATCAACCTCGTATCCGAAAAGCACTGAGGAGGCGCCATGGGCCTGAAATGGACCGATACCCGCGAGCTCGCCATCGCCTTGAGCGAGAAATATCCCGACGTGAATCCGATGTCCGTCCGTTTTACCGACCTGCATCAATGGGTGCTTGGGTTGCCCGATTTCGACGACAAGCCTGAACGCTCGGGCGAGAAAATCCTCGAGGCGATCCAGATGGCGTGGATGGACGAGCATGGCGGCTAGCCGCGCAAACCCCCGTTTTTCACGCAAAATCGCCGATTCTTCGTTGTCTGGGCCGGCGCTAGACGCTACACTATAGTTTCATGGTGGACGCAAAAGTCCCGTTGTTTCGGGAGTTTGCGTCGTTCTTTTTGTGAACCACAGGAAGTAAACCGGACCCCGTTGTGTGTCAGTGAACATCGAAGTAGCCGAGGACAGCTTGTCAGTCGCTGAAAAAACCAATCTGCTCAATCTGGATCGCCAGGCGATGCAGGAGTTCTTCGCCGGTCTCGGCGATAAACCGTTCCGCGCCACGCAGGTGATCCAGTGGATACACCAGTATGGCGTGGACGATTTCGACGCCATGACCAACTTGAGCAAGGAACTGCGTGCGCGTCTGAAGGACGTCGCCGAAATCCGCCTGCCAGAGATCGCGCAGGATCAGCTCGCGGCCGACGGCACGCGCAAGTGGTTGCTGCGCCTGGACGATGGCAACGGCATTGAAACGGTTTTCATCCCCGAAGAGGATCGGGGCACATTGTGCGTATCTTCCCAGGTCGGTTGCACTCTCAATTGCTCGTTCTGTTCCACCGGGCACCAGGGGTTCAACCGCAGCCTCACCGTCGCCGAGATCATTTCACAGCTGCTGGTCGCCAACCGCGCCCTCGGACGCGATCCGAAGGGGGAGCCCCGTTCCTCCCTCCTTTGTGAAAGCCGCAAGACAGGGGGAGCCAAAGTCCTTCGGACTGGAGGGGAGGAACGGGGCGAGCGCATCATCACCAATGTCGTGCTCATGGGCATGGGCGAACCACTGCTCAATTTCGACAATGTCGTGCCAGCCATGCGTATCATGCTCGATGATTATGGTTACGGGCTGTCGCGCCGGCGCGTAACGCTGTCCACGGCCGGTGTCATCCCGATGATGGATCGCCTGCGCGAGGAGTGCCCGGTGAGCCTAGCGGTGTCGCTGCACGCCCCGAACGATCCGTTGCGCGACCAGTTGGTGCCGCTCAACAAAAAATACCCGATCCGGGAACTGCTCGAGGCTTGCCGCCGTTACTGCGCCGATTCGCCTCGCAGCCGCGTGACGTTCGAGTACGTGATGCTGGACGGCGTGAACGACAGCGTGGAGCACGCGCACGAACTGGTGCATATCCTGCGTGACGTGCCGTCCAAGGTGAACCTGATTCCGTTCAATCCGTTTCCGCAGACGCATTACCGGCGTTCTCCGAAGCCGGCCATCGACCGGTTTCGCGACGTGTTGATCGCGGCCGGTCTCACCACGATCACGCGCAAGACCCGCGGTGACGACATCGACGCCGCCTGCGGCCAGCTGGCGGGGCAGGTGCAGGACCGCACGCGCCGCCGCCAGCGCCTCACGGCCGGAGCAGACCGGGCATGAAGCGCCGTCTGCCCAATGCCGTGGCCGTCCTGTTGATTCTGGTACTGGCGGGCTGTGCTTCTTCCACGGAGCGTCAGGAGCAAACGGACAAGCGGGACAGGCGCGCCGAAACCCACGTGATGCTCGGCGCCAGTTATCTGCAACGCGGACAGCTGGAAGTGGCCAAGGAAGAACTGGACAAGGCGCTGAGTGAAGTGCCGGATCATTCGCAGGCCAACAACATCATGGCCGTGCTCCAGTGGCGGCTGAAAAAATATGACGAGGCGGATCGCCTGTTCCGCAAGGCGCTGGACAAAGATGCCGGCAATTCCTCGGCGCATCACAATTACGGCGCCTTTCTCTGTGAGCGCGGCAAACTCGATGAAGGCGTGAAGCATTTCGATACCGCGGCCGGTAACGCGCTTTATCCGTACACGGCCGAGGTCAATCTGAACGCCGGCGTCTGTCTGATGAAGAAACCCGCGCCGGTGGCCGCGGAAAAATATTTCCGCGAGGCGTTGCGCATCAATCCCAGGCTTCCCGGGGCGCTTTACCAGATGGCCAGGCTGAGCCTGGACTCGGGGAAGAATCTGTCCGCACGCGCGTTCATTGAACGTTATTTCCAGTCCGCGGAGGATGCCCCGGATGCCCTGCTGCTCGCGGTCAGGATCGAGCACGTCCTGGGGAACAAGAATGCCGAAGCCAGTTACGCGCTGCGGTTGCGCAACAAATTTCCCGACTCACCCGAGGCTGGCCAGTTGCAGACGGCATTGAAGACAAGGAAGAAGTAGGCGATGGAAAATATCAATCAGGCGTCCTCCGACAACACCGCGCCGGCGTCCGGGCCGGGAAGGTTGCTGCATCAGGCGCGCAGGGATTTGCGCCTGGCGCCGGAAGACGTGGCGCAGATCCTGCACCTGTCGTCGAAACAGATCATCGCGCTCGAGCAGGACGATTATAAAAATTTGCCGGGCCCGACCTATGTGCGCGGGTATCTGCGCAGCTATGCCCAGCTGCTCGGCCTGTCGCCGGACAAGGTGCTCGATTCGTACAACGGCCTGACCATACCGTCGAGACCCATATCGTTGCCGCAGTCGGCGCCGCCGCCGCAGATCACCAGCGATCATCGGCTGGTCAAGGCGGCGACCCTCGGCGTCGCGGCGATGGTGCTGGGCCTGGTTTATCTTTGGTGGCGCAGTCCGGCGGAAGCGCCGCCGAGCCCGCCGCCCCCCGCGGTCAGCCAGGCGCCGGCGCCGTTCACGCCCCCCAGTACCACCGAGAACGTGACCGTGCCGCCGAGTGCCGGCGTGTCCGCACCCGTGAATCCGGTGCATGCGCCGGTGGTGAGCGAACCTGCGCTGGAATCCGTCGCCAGTAATATGGAGCGAAGCCCGGCTGCCCCCGCCGCGCCGGCCGCGAAACCGGCGGCGTCCAATGGCCAGCTCACGGCATCCGGCATGGTTCTGAATGTGTCACCGGTCGAATCCGTCAAGCCGGAAACCACGACGACACGCACCGATCGCGCCATGCGGGTGCGACGCGCGGTGGATGTGCCGCCGGGGGGCACGCGCTCGCGGCTGGTGCTGCGTGCCACGCAGGAGTCGTGGGCTGACATTCGCGACGCCCGCGACAACAAGCTGCTTTACGAGAACGTGCCGGCGGGCCGCAGCATCGCCATCGAAGGCGTGGCGCCGTTCAGCGTATTTCTCGGCAACGCCGACGGCGTGCGGGTGGAGTTCAACGGACAGGATTTCGACATCAGCCGCTACAAGCGCGGCCAGGTGGCGCGCTTCACGCTCGGCGAGGAAAAGGCGGTGAACAACTGATGTTCAGCGAGAATGCCATCCAACGGCGCAAGAGCCGCCGCATCATGGTCGGCGGCGTCGCCGTCGGCGGCGACGCGCCGGTCAGCGTGCAGAGCATGACCAACACCGAAACCACGGACGTGGCCGCGACCGTGGCCCAGATCAAGGCGCTCGAAAACGCCGGCGCCGACATCGTGCGCGTGTCGATCCCGACGCCGGAAGCGGCCGAGGCATTCGGGAAAATCAAACAACAAGTGTCCGTTCCGCTGGTGACGGACATCCACTTCGACTACAAGATCGCGCTGCGCGTGGCCGAACTGGGCGCCGACTGCCTGCGCATCAATCCGGGCAACATCGGGCGCGAGGATCGCGTGCGCGCGGTGGTGGACGCGGCGCGCGACCGCGGCATTCCGATCCGCATCGGCGTGAACGCCGGGTCGCTGGAAAAAGACCTGCAGAAAAAATACGGCGAACCCACGTCCGACGCGCTGGTGGAATCGGCCCAGCGTCATATCGAGTTTCTCGACAAGCTCGGCTTCCAGGATTTCAAGGTCAGCGTCAAGGCCTCGGACGTGTTCATGGCCGTGGACGCGTACCGCAAGCTCGCCGCGCTGATCGAGCAGCCGTTGCACCTCGGCATCACCGAGGCGGGCGGTTTCCGCTCCGGCGCGGTGAAGTCGGCGATCGGTCTGGGCATGCTGCTGGCCGAGGGCATCGGCGACACGATCCGCGTGTCGCTCGCGGCCGATCCGGTGGAGGAAGTGCGCGTCGGCTGGGACATCCTCAAGGCGCTGCACATTCGCAGCAAGGGAATCAACCTCATCGCCTGTCCCTCGTGTTCGCGCCAGGAGTTCAACGTTATCGCCACGGTGAACGCCCTCGAGCAGCGACTCGAGGATATCCAGGAACCGCTCGATGTCGCCGTCATCGGCTGTTGCGTCAATGGCCCGGGCGAGGCGAAGGCGGCGCAAGTCGGTCTCGCCGGCGGCAGCCCGAGTCTGCTTTATATCAACGGCAAGCCCGATCACAAGATCGACAATGACAAGCTGATCGAAGAGATCGAGGGCGCGATCCGCGCCGAGGTGGAGCGTCGCCGCCAGTCGCCGGCCGGCGCACCGGCGGACAAGAAGATTTTTCCTATCAAGCAGACCGGTTGAGGACATTTCATTGAGCAAGGCCATACAGGCCGTACGGGGCATGAATGACCTGCTGCCGGACGTTTGCGAGCGCTGGCAGCACGTCGAGGCGACGGCGCGTGAGGTGCTGCACGCCTACGGTTATCGCGAGATCCGCCTCCCCGTCATCGAGAAATCCGAGCTCTTTGCGCGCTCCATCGGCAGTCTGACCGACATCGTCGAAAAGGAGATGTACAGCTTCGAGGACCGCAGCGGCGAGAATCTCACGTTGCGGCCCGAAGGCACGGCCGGGTGCGTACGCGCCGGCATCGAGAACGGTTTCCTGCATAATCAAATCCAGCGGCTCTGGTACGCTGGCCCCATGTTCCGCCACGAGCGCCCGCAGAAAGGACGCTACCGCCAGTTTCACCAGATCGGCGTCGAAGCCTTCGGCATCGAAAGTCCCGATCTCGACGCTGAAATCATCATGATGTGCGCACGCCTGTGGCGCGCTCTGGGTCTCGACGGCCTGACGCTGCAGCTCAACTCGCTCGGCACGCTCGAATGTCGCATGGCATACCGGAGCGAATTGGTGCGTTATTTCGAATCGCAGCGCGGCAAGCTCGACGAGGACAGCTTGCGGCGCCTGGACAAGAATCCGCTGCGCATCCTCGACAGCAAGAACCCGGCGATGCAGGACGTGATCGCCGCGGCCCCGAGTCTCATGGAACACCTGGACGACGCCTCGCGCGCGCATTTTACGAAACTCGGCGATTATCTCCGTCAGGCGGGCATCGCCATCACGATCAATCCGCGCCTGGTGCGCGGACTCGACTACTACACCCGCACTGTGTTCGAATGGACCACCGACCGGCTCGGCGCGCAATCCGCGGTCTGCGCCGGCGGGCGGTATGACGGGCTGGTCGAGCAGCTCGGAGGCAAACCGGCCCCGGCGGCCGGCTTTGCCGTCGGCATGGAGCGTCTCGTCGAGCTGATGGCGCTGCAAGGGGACAAACATCCCGGGACGCACCCCGACGCCTTTGTGGTTCTGTTGGGCGAGGCGGCGGAAAAACAGGGACTGGCCCTGGCCGAGCGCCTGCGAAACGCCGGGTTGCGCATCGAATGCAACTGCGGCGGTGGCGGCCTCAAGGCGCAGCTCAAGCGCGCCGACCGGAGCGGCGCGCGTCTGGCGCTGTTGCTCGGAGATGATGAAGTCCGGAACGCGTCGGTCACGATAAAAGATCTACGCGATGGCACACAGCGTTCGATCGCGCAAAGCGAATTGATTGATTTATTGCACAAGGAAACTTCAAGAGGAATAACACCTTGACGGCTTACGAAGAACAGGAAGAACTGGATAAACTTAAATCGTGGTGGAAGGACTACGGCAACTCCGTGATTTTCGGCGTGCTGCTGGGTGCCGCTGTCCTCATCGGTTTCCGCTACTGGACCCAGCAGACGGAGCAGCGTGCGCAGGACGCCTCGGTGCTGTATGACCGGATGATGCAGGATATGCATGACAGGAAAACAGGCACGGCGCGCCAGTCCGGTGAATTGTTGTTGAAGGATTATTCTTCGACGCCCTATGCCGGCATGGCCGGACTGTTGCTGGCGCGGATCGACTTCGACGCGGGTGACAAGGCCGGCGCGCGTAAAAACCTTCAGTGGGTGGTGGACCATGCCAGGGATGCCGCGACCGCGCATGCCGCGCGCCTGCGACTGGCGCGGATTATTCTCGACGGCGGCGACAAGCCGGCCGCGCTCGCGCTGCTCGATGTGAAAGACCAGGCCGGCTTTGAGGCCGAATATGCCGAGCTCAGGGGCGATATCTACCGGGCGCAGGATCAGCTGACGCAAGCGCGCAACGCCTATCGCGAGGCGCTGAAGCAGTTGCCGGAGAACTCAGCTTATGCGCCGGTGATCCGCATGAAGCTCGACGACCTGGGACCGGAGAAATCCTCATGAAAAACGTTGTCGCGCTGCTCTGCGCGTTGTTTCTGCTCGCCGGTTGCGGCGGCAGCAAGGTGGTGCGCGAGGAGCCGGCGAAGCTCGTGGATATCGCCGCCGCAAAACACGTGAAAGAGCTTTGGTCCGCGGACAGCGGCGCCAGCGCGGTCAAGAAGGCCGTCGTTTTGTGGCCGACGCTCCATGACAATGCGATTTATACCTCCGATCCCAAGGGCCGCGTGACCGCGTTTGCCGCCGATAGCGGCCGCAAGCTGTGGAAAACGCACGTCGACCGTCCCGTGACCGGTGCGGCGGCGGCCGGCGACGGCCTGGTCGTGGTCGTCAGCAAGAAAGGCGAAGTCATGGCGCTCGACAGTCGCGACGGGCGCCGGATATGGACCAGCAGCCTGACGAGTCAGGCGCTGGCGCCCGCCGCGGTTCGCGCCGGCGTGGTGGTGGTGCAATCGGTGGACGGCAAGCTCGTCGGACTGTCGGCCGCGGACGGCAAGCGGCTGTGGTTGTACGAACGCTCCGAGCCGGCGCTCAGCCTGTACGGGACGGCGGCTCCGGTGGCGGACGGCGATATCGTTCTCGCCGGTTTTGCCAGCGGCAAGATCGTCGCGCTCCAGATCAAGGACGGCAAGCTTCTGTGGGAAATGCCCGTCGCCCAGCCGCACGGACGCAACGAAGTGGAACGCCTCGTGGACGTGGACGCGTCGCCGCTGATCGTGCGCAATGTTCTCTATGCGGCGAGCTACCAGGGCAAAATCATCGCGGTGGACATGCAGACCGGGCGCCTGCTCTGGTCGCGCGATGTGTCGACGTACACCGGCATGGACGCGGATTCGAACAACGTCTATCTCACCGACGATCATGGCAACGTGCTGGCGCTGGATCAGCGGACCGGCGCGAGCGTGTGGAAACAGGACCAGTTGCGCGCGCGCCGGCTGAACGCACCGCGCTGCGTCGATGGACTGGTGGCGGTCGGCGATTTCGAAGGCTACGTTCACTGGCTGTCGAGTGATGACGGCCATTTCGTGGCCCGCTACCGCGTCAGCCACAGCGCGGTCGAATCCCCGGCGATCGCCAGCCGCGACACGCTTTACGTCAGCAGCCAGTCGGGCGCGCTGGCGGCGCTGCGCGTGGAGAAGAATTAGAATGTATTTTTTACAGAGAACCGCCAGGACGCCAGGAGCGCCAGGAAAATCTTTTCTGGAGAAATTGTAAGAATTCGTTTTCGTCTGTTTCTGTGTTCTCTGCGGCTGATTTTTATTTTGTTGCAGATTCTAGTTCGATTCTGTTTCCCTGGCGCTCCTGGCGTCCTGGCGGTTGAAATTCTTATATGAAACCCGTTGTCGTTCTCGTCGGCCGGCCCAATGTCGGCAAGTCCACGCTGTTCAACCGGCTGACGCGCAGCCGCGCGGCGCTCGTCGCCGATGCGCCCGGGCTGACGCGCGATCGTCAGTACGGCGACGGTCGCGTCGGCGATCGCCCCTATTTTGTCGTCGACACCGGCGGTGTCGTGGCCAGTCTGGCGTCCACCAAAGGGCGCGGCGACATGACCGCGCATGTCGCTTCACAGGTGCGCGCCGCGCTGGTCGAGGCGGACGCCGTGATTCTGATCGTGGACGCACGCGAAGGGATTCATCCCGTCGATCGCGAACTCGCCGCCGATTTGCGGCGCCACGGGAAACCGGTGTGGGTCGCGGTGAACAAGGCGGAAGGGCACGATCCGTCCACCGCGGTGGCGGAATTCCACGCGCTCGGACTGGGCGAACCGATGGCGGTTTCCGCGGCGCATGGCGAGGGCGTGGAGGAACTGATGCAGCGCGCGCTCGCGACCCTGCCGGTCGCCGAAGAAGCTGAGCCGGAGGAGGGCGTTCCGCGCATCGCCGTGATCGGCAAGCCCAACGCCGGCAAGTCGACGCTCGTCAACGCGCTGCTGGGCGAGGAGCGCGTGGTGGTCAGCGACGCGCCGGGCACCACGCGCGACAGCATCCGCGTGCCGCTGGAACGCGGGGACCGACGGTATATCCTGATCGACACCGCCGGCGTGCGTCGTCGTTCCAAGGTCGAGGAACCGCTGGAAAAGTTTTCCGTGCTCAAGACGCTTCAGGCCATCGACGAAGCCGACGTGGCGATTCTGGTCATCGACGCCAGCACCGGCGTGTCGGAACAGGATGCTTCGCTGTCCGGCTATGCGCTCGAAGCCGGGCGGGCGCTGGTGGTGGCCGTGAACAAATGGGACGCCGTGCCGGATTCCGATCGTGCCTGGATCAAGCGCGAGTTCGAGCGCAAACTGCCGTTCCTCGAGTTCGCGCGCGTGCACTATATATCGGCGCGCGAGGGGACCGGCGTGGGCGGCCTTTTCGCCTCCGTGGACGAGGCTTATGCTTCCGCCCATTGCACCCTGCCTACACCCCGGCTCAACCGCATCCTGAAGGATGCGGTGACGGCGACTCCGCCGCCCCTGGTCCGGGGCCGGCGCGCCCGTCCCAAATACGCCCATCAGGGCGGCAAGAACCCGCCCCGGGTGATCATTCACGGCAATCAGGTCGGTTCGTTGTCCAAATCCTACCGCCGCTATCTCGCCAACTGCTTCCGCAAGGCCTTCCATCTTGTCGGCACGCCGGTCCGGATCGAGTGCCGGCAGGAGGAAAACCCCTACCAGGAAGGGAAAAAGGCAGGCGGCAAAGCCGGCCGTCGTGGCCCGTCCCGCAAACGCCGTTAAAAATCCCGTGAACTATACTCTTCAGAAGATTGAATCTTAAAATAAAAGCGGAGACATGCGGTATCAAGGGGTAGGGCGTGTGAATCAGGGACAGAGAATTTAACCGTGGGCGCATTCCATAAAAGTGCCCTCCGGACAGGTTACCGGCTGGCTGAATACACCATCGAATCGGTTCTGGGCCATGGCGGCTTCGGAATCACTTATCTTGCCCGCGATACCTCGTTGGGCGCGCAGGTGGCGATCAAGGAATATCTTCCGCACGAGATCGCCAACCGCGAAAACAAGACCCAGGTGCTGCCGAATCCCTCGCGCGAGGCAGTGCGCGATTACCAGTCCGGCCTGAAGAATTTCGTGAAGGAAGCGCGGGCCCTGGCCCGCTTCAAGCATCCCAACATCGTCCGCGTGCTGCGTTTCCTCGAGGCCAACGGCACCGCCTACATGGTCATGGAGTACGAGGAAGGGCAGAGCCTCGCGGATTATCTCAAGCGCAACGGTCCGCGCCTGGATGAGCCGATGTTACTGAAAGTGTTCATCCCCATTCTCAACGGTCTGCACGCGGTGCATGAGGCGGAGATGCTGCACCTCGACATCAAGCCGGAGAATATCTATCTGCGCAAGGACGACAGTCCCATGCTGATCGATTTCGGCTCGGCACGTCAGGGTACGGCTCATCTGCAAAGAGTGGCGTTGACCCACGGCTATGCGCCGATCGAGCAATATCCCGACAAAGGCACCCCCGGCCCCTCGACCGATGTTTATGCCGTCGGCGCCTCGATGTATCGCTGTGTCAGCGGCAAGAAGCCCGATGACGCCCTCGAACGTTACCAGGCGGTGCTCAAATATCAGGTGGACCCGCTCACGCCCGCGGTCAAGGCGGGAAGAAACGGTTATCAGAAACTGGTGCTCGAATGCATCGACTGGGCGATGCAGGTGCATCAACGCGACCGCCCCCAGTCGGCGCGCGAGTTGCAGGATGCGCTCATGGGGAAAGGCCGGTCCTCGCGCTCCGCCATCACCGGTCAGCCGGCTGTATTCAACCGGCCAACTACCGCTGCGCCCAGAGCCAAGGTCTCGGCTCAGGTGTCGAAAGCCATGAGGGAAAAAGACAGACACTCGGCGGCCGTGGGCTGGATGGCGGCGGGTCTGATGGTGGCGAGCCTTGCGGTGGCCGGAACCTTGTACTGGTCTGATCTCAAGACTTATTGGCAGATCGAAGATAAATCACCCGCGGCGACGACTCGCGCCGTGATTCCGGACAAGCCGGTCGCGACACCGGCTGAACCGTCGGTACAGGAAATGCTCGTGCCCGGCGCACCGGAAAAGACAGCGTCGCCACCGAAAACCCAGGCGCCCACGCCGGCTGCGCCGTCGGCGTTGCCGGTGGTGTTGGAAAAAACACTCTCCGACCATCAGGATTGGGTGCAGTCGGTGGCGTTTTCTCCGGACGGAGAATGGTTTGCTTCCGCCGGTCTCGACAAGACGATCAAGCTGTGGGTGACCTCCACGGGCAAGCTGCTCGGTTCATTGCGGCAAAGCTACGCCGTCAATGCCGTGGCGATTTCCGCCGGGAGTAAATGGCTGGCCTCGGCCGGCGACGACGGAACGGTGAGGTTGTGGGAAGCCAAGACCGGTCAATTGCGCATCGCCCTGAGCGGTCCGAGCTACGCGGTCTATGCCGTGGCGTTCTCGCCCGACGGTAAATATGTCGCCGCCGCCGGCAAGGACAGGGTCGTATACGTCTGGGACGTGAACAGCGGCAAGCGTTTGTACGCGCTCGAGGGCCATACCGGCGATATTTATGCGCTTTCGTTCTCTCCCGACGGAAAATTCATCGTCTCCGGTGGAGCCGACAGGACATTGCTCGTCTGGAACGTCGCCAGCGGTCAGGAAGCGATGCGAATGGCCGGTCACAAGGACAAGGTGCTGGCGCTGGCCTGGTCACCCAACGGAAAATGGCTGGCCTCCGGCGACGCCGGCGAGACGATTCGCATCTGGGACGCGAGTGCCGGCACGTTGCAGCACGCGCTCAAGGACAACCCCGCGGTATTGGCGCTGGCCTGGTCGCCGGACAGCCGCTGGCTCGTCGCCGGCATGGCCGACAAGTCCATCGAAATATTCGACACCGAGGGCGTGGCCGTGCGCACGCTGACCGGTCATCAGGACTGGGTGCAATCGGTGGCGTTCGCGCCGGATGGCAAGCGATTGATATCCGGCAGCCGTGACAAAACCGTCCGGATCTGGAAAGGAAAGTAAATTCCGCCGTAACGCCGCTGCATCAGCCGGCGCCGAAAAATCCAGACGGTTTCTATTTGCCTTCGGGCAGGAACAGCGTCGGATCGACGCGGTTGTTGTTGAGGCTCACGGTCCAGTGCAAATGCGGTCCGGTGACGCGCCCGGACATGCCGACTTCGCCGATCTCCTGCCCCTGGTTCACGCGTGCGCCGCGTTCGACGGCGATGCGGCTCAGATGATTGAACATGCTGACCATCCCCTGGCCGTGATCGAGAAAAACGGTTTTGCCGTTGAAGAAATATTCGCCGGTCTGAATGACGGTACCCGCGAGAGGCGCCACCACCGGTGTGCCCACGGGCGCGGCGATGTCGATGCCGCTATGCGGCTGGCGCGGCTCCTTGTTGAAAAAACGCCGCAAACCGAACACGCTGGTCACCGGCCCGTGCACCGGAGGAAAACATCGCAGTGACGTGAGAGTCGCGTCGTTCCAGGCGGCGAACGCCTGCTGGATGATGGTTTGCTCGCGGGCGATGCGCGCCAGATCCTCTTCCGTTGGTTCCACCATGCGTTTGTTTTTGAGCGTCAGGTATTGAGCAGCATATTCCTTCGCCTGCACGATGAACGGATATTCCCGTGCATTGCCCCGGTTGTCACGAGTCGTGACGGTCTGCGGACCGGGTTCCTGCGTGAGCGGCAGCCCGACCAGCGCCTGCCACCGGCCGTTGTGACGCACGACCATCACGCGCGATCCGTTGAAATTCGCCACCGGCGCCGGCTCGCCATCCGCCATCAGCGGCACGATCGCAATACCGCCCGGCACCGGGCTCTCGCGCGGCAGATCCTGCGCGTTGGCTGCCACGCCGAGCAGCAATCCGCACAGCGCCCACATTTTAACTTTCACGGGTTTTTTCAACGAGACAATCCAGATACCCCTGCGCCAGCCTGGTTTGCACTCGTTCGCCCGGTTTTACCGAGTTCGCCTGCGTCACGATGGTGCCGGTGGCGGGAATTTGCACGATCGCGTAACCACGCTCCAGCGTGGCGAGCGGGCTCAATGCATGCAGCGTCTGCATGGTCTGACGCAGACGGCCGTCGGCGCGCTCGATGCGCCGCCGCATGGCGGCCACGAGGCGCAGATAAAAATGGCGGTTGCCGAGCGTTGCCGCGCGCAATCGCGGCAGCGGCGATTGCTGATGCAGCCGCGCGATCATGGCCTGAAGCTGCGCGCGTGCCTGATGCCACTGCGCCGCCTGCAATAGATACATCCGTTGCGAAAGCGACGCCAGGCGCTGTTGCAGCATGGCCAGGCGGTTGCGCGGGTGTACCAGCCGCGCGCCCAGCCAGTCGAGATGCTGGCCGTGGTGGCGCAGCCGCGCGCGCATCGCCGACGCCAGCCGGTTTTCGATGCGCGCAAAATGTGTCAACCATTCCTGCCGGTCCGGGCTCAGCATCTCGGCGGCCGCGGTCGGTGTCGGCGCGCGTGCGTCGGCGACCATGTCGGCGATGGTGAAATCGGTTTCGTGCCCGACGCCGCTGACAATCGGCAGGCGGCTGGCGTGAATCGCGCGCGCCACGACTTCCTCGTTGAACGCCCACAGGTCCTCGAGCGAGCCGCCGCCGCGCGCGAGGATCAGCGCGTCGCAGTCCTGGCGTTCGTTGGCGGCACGAATCGCCGCGGCGATTTTTTCGGCCGCGCCTTCGCCCTGGACCGGCACCGGATAGACCAGCACCGCGATCGCCGGAAAACGTCGCCGGAGCGTGGTGAGAATGTCGTGCAGCACCGCGCCGGAAGGCGAAGTGACGATGCCGAGGCGTCGCGGGAGCCGCGGCAGCGGTTGCTTGCGCGCGGCGTCGAACAGGCCTTCCTGGGAGAGTTTCTGCTTGAGCGCGTCGAACGCGCGCCGCAGGACGCCTTCGCCGGCTTCCTCGAGGTATTCGACGATGATCTGAAAATCGCCGCGGCCCTCGTAAAGGCTCACCCGCGCGCGCAGCAGCACGTGCAGTCCATCCTTCAGCGCGATGCCGATCAGGCGCTGATGCTGGCGGAAGAAGGCGCAGCGCACCTGCGCCTGAGCGTCCTTGAGCGAGAAGTACACATGGCCCGACGCCGGGCGTGAAAGATTGGAAATTTCGCCCTCGATCCAGATCGGCGGGAAGCTTCCTTCCAGCAATGACTTGGCTTCGCGGTTCAGGCGCGAGACCGTATAGATGTCACGCAAAGTCGTGGCGGCAGGTGAGGATTGCTTCATTCCACAAACATAACCTCATTTGACGGAAATACAAAGTTGCCGGGACTCGCTTGCGGGCGACTTAAAAGAAAAAGCCGGGCGATGCCCGGCTTTTTGTTACGGCTGTTTCCAGTCGCCGGTTTACTTGAAGCTGGCCACCGGCTTGGCGTTGTCCCGCGCCTGTTGCTGGGCCATCTGTGCCTCTTTCAGGGCCGTCTGCGCCAGCTTCATGGCCTTGTTGAATTCAGCCTGCGCTGCGACGCGGTCACCGCCTTTTTCCGCCTTTTCGGCCGCGGCCTTGGCTTCCTTCGAGTCCTTCAGGAATTTTTCCGTGTCGCGCCACAGAAAGCCGGTTTTATCGGCGAGCTTGATTTCGTTTTCCGCCTGGGCCGCGAGCGTGTTGTATTCGTCGTTGCGGACGATGCTGGCGCATCCGCCCAGCGCCACGACCAGGGTACATACCATGAGCGTCTGTTTCATCCTTCTTCTCCTCCTGTGTCAGACAGTACGGTATATAAGAGACGCCCCACGGTAAAATACATTCCCTGACACGTCAACGGGACATCCGTGGGCCGCTGTCCGCCGTCGGATGAGGGGATAATCGGCCGGCCAGCGCATCACCCCGTTTACGGACGCCGGGTGGATTCCGTATAATACGGCATGCGAATTGTTCAGGAAGGCCTCACTTTTGACGATGTTCTGCTGATTCCCGCGCATTCGACCGTCCTGCCCAAGGACGTGGACCTGAAAACCTCCCTCACGCGCACCATCAGCCTCAATATCCCGCTGCTCTCGGCCGCCATGGATACGGTCACGGAGGCGCGCGCCGCCATCTGCCTGGCTCAGGAAGGAGGTCTCGGCATCATCCACAAGAATCTGACTCCGGCGCGCCAGGCGGACGAAGTCCGGCGGGTGAAGAAATTCGAGGCCGGCATCATCAGCAATCCGATCACCGTCACACCCGACACCACCATCCGCAAGGTGCTGGAACTCACGCGTGCGCAGCATATTTCCGGCGTACCGGTCACGCAGGGCGACAAACTGGTCGGCATCGTCACCAGCCGCGACCTGCGCTTTGAGACGCGTTACGAGGAACCGGTGTCACGCATCATGACGCCGCAGGACAAACTGGTGACGGTCAAGGAAGGTGCGGGGCGCGACGAAATCCTGAAGCTGTTGCACCAGCACCGCATCGAAAAGATTCTCGTGGTGGACGACAAGTTCGGCCTCAAGGGCCTCATCACGGTCAAGGACATCCAGAAATCCACCGAGTATCCGCGTTCCGCGAAGGACCCCAAGGGCCGGCTGCGCGTCGGCGCGGCGGTCGGCGTTGGCGCCGGCACCGAGGAGCGCGTGGAAATGCTCGTGAGCGCCGAGGTGGACGTGGTCGTGGTCGATACCGCGCACGGCCACTCGCAGGGCGTGCTCGAGCGCGTGCGCTGGATCAAGAAACATCATCCCGACATGCAGGTCATCGGCGGCAACATCGCCACCGCCGAGGCAGCCAAGGCGCTGCGCGATGCCGGCGCCGACGGCGTGAAGGTCGGCATTGGGCCGGGTTCGATCTGCACCACGCGCATGGTCGCCGGCGTCGGCGTGCCGCAACTGACGGCGATCGCGAACGTGGTCGAAGCGCTGAAGGGCAGCGGCGTGCCGGTGATCGCCGACGGCGGCATCCGCTATTCCGGCGACATCGCCAAGGCGCTCGCCGCCGGCGCGCACACGATCATGATCGGCAGCCTGCTGGCCGGCACCGACGAATCGCCGGGGCAGGTGGAGATTTACCAGGGTCGTTCGTACAAATCCTACCGTGGCATGGGCTCACTCGGCGCGATGGGCGAGGGTTCGAGCGACCGTTATTTCCAGGAGCACGCCAAGGGCGACAAACTGGTGCCGGAAGGCGTCGAGGGCCGCGTGCCGTACAAGGGGCCGATGATCAACATCATCCACCAGCTCATGGGCGGCCTGCGTTCCAGCATGGGCTACACCGGTTGCCCGAACGTCGAGGCGATGCGCACCAAGACCCAGTTCGTGCGCATCACCAATGCCGGCATCCGCGAGTCACACGTGCACGACGTGATGGTGACCAAAGAAGCGCCGAACTACCAACGTGAGTAGCGGTCAGCAGTCAGCGATCAGCACTCAGCTAAGTGCGCTGTTCGCTGACAGCTGATGGCTGGTGGCTACACAATGACCGATCCGCATTCGCAGAAAATCCTGATCCTCGATTTCGGCGCCCAGTACACGCAGCTGATCGCGCGTCGTGTGCGCGAGGCCGGCGTTTATTGTGAATTGTATTCCTGCGATACCTCGATCGAGGAAATCCGCAAATTCTCCCCGAAGGGGATCATCCTGTCCGGCGGCCCGGAGTCGGTGACGCTCGCCGAAACGCCGCGCGCGCCGCAGGAGATATTTTCGATGGGCGTGCCGATCCTCGGCATCTGCTACGGCCAGCAGACCATGGCGGCACAGCTCGGCGGCGCGGTCGAGGCCGGCGAGAAGCGCGAATTCGGTTACGCACGGGTGCGCATGCACGGGCACTCGAAGCTGTTCCGCGATATCCGCGACGAGCGTAGCGACGACGGCGCCGAATGGTTGCACGTGTGGATGAGTCACGGCGACAAGGTCACGCGCCTGCCGCCGGGTTTCCGCATGATCGCCGAAACGGCGTCGGCGCCGTTCGCCGGCATCGCCGATGAGTCGCACGGGTTCTACGGCGTGCAGTTCCATCCGGAAGTGACGCACACCACGCAGGGCAGTTCGATCCTGCAGCGCTTCGTGCACGAGATTTGCGGCTGTCAGTCGTTGTGGACGCCGGGCAACATCATCGAGAGCATGGTGCAGTCGGTGCGCACCCAGGTCGGGAAGGACGAAGTGATCCTGGGATTGTCCGGCGGCGTGGATTCCTCGGTGGTCGCGGCGCTGCTGGCGCGCGCCATCGGCAAGCAACTCACCTGCATCTTCGTGGACAACGGCCTGCTGCGCCTGAACGAGGGCGACCAGGTGATGGAGACCTTCGCGCGGCACATGGGCGTGAAAGTGATCCGCGTGGACGCGGAAAACCGGTTCCTCTCGGCGCTCAAGGGCGTGTCCGATCCGGAAAAGAAACGCAAGATCATCGGTGGCATCTTCATCGAGGTGTTCGAGGAAGAGGCGGCGAAGATCAGGAATGCCCGGTGGCTGGCGCAGGGCACGATTTACCCGGACGTGATCGAATCCGCCGCGGCCAAGACCAAGAAGGCGCATGTCATCAAATCGCACCACAACGTCGGCGGCCTGCCGGAGAAGATGAACATCAAACTGCTCGAGCCGCTGCGCGAGCTGTTCAAGGACGAGGTGCGCCGCATCGGCGAGGAGCTGGGCCTGCCGCGCCAGATGATTTACCGCCATCCGTTCCCGGGACCGGGCCTCGGCGTGCGCATCCTGGGCGAAGTGAAGAAAGAATATGCCGACCTGTTGCGCCGCGCCGACGCGATTTATCTCGAAGAGCTTTATCGCCACAATCTCTACGACAAGATCAGCCAGGCGTTCGCGGTGTTTCTGCCGGTGAAATCGGTGGCGGTGCTCGGCGACGCGCGCGCCTACGATTACGTGGTCGCGCTGCGCGCGGTCGAGACGGTGGACTTCATGACCGCCAACTGGGCGCCGATTCCCTACGAAGTCCTCGGCATCATCTCCAACCGCATCATCAACGAAGTGCGCGGCATCTCGCGCGTGGTCTACGACATCTCCGGCAAGCCGCCGGCGACCATCGAATGGGAGTAACCGCGCCGGCCGCGCGCGACGAGGCGTACATGCGCCGCGCCCTAGAATTGGCGCGGCACGCCGGGGAAGCCGGCGAGGTTCCGGTCGGCGCCGTGGTGGTGCTGAACGACGAAATCATCGGCGAGGGTTGGAACCAGCCGATCGTCTCGCACGACCCCACCGCCCACGCCGAGACCGTGGCGCTGCGCGCCGCCGCGGTACGCATGAAAAACTACCGCCTTGCCGACGCCGTGCTCTACGTGACGCTCGAACCCTGTGCCATGTGCGCCGGCGCCATGGTGCATGCGCGCATCGCGCGCGTCGTGTACGGCGCGGCCGATCCCAAAACCGGCGCCGCCGGCAGCGTGTTCAATCTGTTGCAATCCTCTTCCCTGAACCATCGCGCGCAGCTTACCGGCGGAGTATTGGCCGCAGAGTGCGGTGACATGCTGCGGAAGTTCTTCGAGGCGCGGCGCTGAGAAATAAATTGAATGTAGGTTGGGGTTCGCTTCGCTCACCCCAACCTACATTTTATGGTAATCAAATCGCCGGCGCCTTGAGATTGAGCGCCGGCGGTTTGTTTTTGGCTTTTTCTTCCTTGTCACTCTGCACCAGCACGTCATAGTAAGTGCGCACGCTGTTCACGAAGATCACCGGCTCCAGGCCGCGGGCGTAGCCGTTTTTGGTCTTGGTATACCATTCCGCGTCGGCCAGCAACGGCAGGTAATTCTTCACGTCGCTCCACTTGTTCGGATCGCGCCCCTGTTTCTGGGTGATGATGCGCGCGTCCTCCAGATGACCGGTGCCGATGTTGTACGCGGCAAGCGCCATCCAGGTTCGGTCCGGTTCGGTGACGCCGGGCGGCATGCGCTCGATCAGGCTTTGCAGATAGCGCGCTCCGCCGTCGATGCTTTGCGCGGCGTCGAACCGGTCGGCGATTTGGAGCTGATCGGCGGTTTCTTCCGTTAGCATCATCATGCCGCGCACGCCGGTCGGCGAGACCGCCTGAGGGTCCCAGTAGGATTCCTGGTAACCGAGGGCGGCGAGCAGCCGCCAGTCGATGTTGTATTGCTTTCCCGTCTTTTCGAACAGCAACTGGTATTGTGCGAGGCGGCTGCGCATGCGCACCTTGAACACGCTCAGGTTGACGAAGTTCGAGCGGCTGGCCGGGCCGTAATAACGGTCGATCAGCTGCGTCAGCTGGCCCGAGGCGCGGCTTTTTTCCAGAAACTTCACGGTGGCATTGTGCAGGCTCTGATCCTCGCCGGGCGGGAAGGCCCAGGCCAGCGATTCGGGTTTCTGGAGATTGAAGGCGACCTGAAGCTCGGGGAAATATTGCCGGTTGATCGCGACGATGTTCGAATCGGCGACGCTGATTTCGAGCAATCCTTCCCAGACGATCTGCAACAGCTCTTCGGTTTCCTTGTCCACCTCGGTCCATTTCAGGTCCGGATACTGCTGCTTCAATTCGTTCAGGCGTTCGGCATAACTGGTACCGGCCTGCACCTCGATTTGTCGGCCGACCAATTGTTCGGCGCCGGCGGGACGGTCAGTTCCCAGACGGTAGATCACCTGCTGACGGATCTCCTGATAGGGCGGACCGAAGCGGACCAGTTTGCTCCGCGCTTCCGTTACCGTGATGCCGGCCGCGGCCAGGTCAGCGTCGCCCTTGATCAACCGCGGGAGGATGTCGTTGAATTTCTCGGCGACCACGAATCGCGGTTTGACGCCGAGATAGCTGGCGAAGCTTTTCACCAGATCGTATTCGAACCCGGCCGGCCCTTCCGGCGTTTCGTAATAGGTGGTCGGGCTCACGCGCGTCAGCACCACCAGTTCGCCGGCGGATTTGACCTTATCAAGCTTGTTCTTCTCGAACAGCGAACAGGACAGGAGCAGCGGGAAAAGCAGCAAAACCGGCAGGGCGGGGCGGCAGAAGCGGAACAGGGCGCGGAGCATTCCGGATGTCTGGTCTGTGCCGGTGCGATCCATAGCTCTTAACCTAGTGCAGTGACGGGCGCTTGTCACGCGTCCTGAGGAAACTCGGATTAAATCCGTTCGTGGTGAGCTTGTCGAACCACGAACAAACAATGTCGCCATGGATCCGAGCATCCCTCGTTTGCCCTTCGACAGGCTCAGGGCGAACGGGGCTTAATCAGAGTTTCCCTAGTGCATGGCCGAAATATCATCTGCTGGTATAATAGGCGTCGCCGGAGAGGTACCGAAGCGGTCACAACGGCGCTGACTCGAAATCAGATGGGCGGAAACGATGCCACGGGGTTCGACAACACGGCGCAGCCGTGTTGAACGCCGGAGCGCAGCGACGGCGGCCCCGAAGGGGCGAGGGCCGCAGGCCCGAGTAATCCCGACCGTTGGTCAATATCTGAATGTGGCTGATATAATCCATTTCTCCGGAGAGGTACCGAAGCGGTCACAACGGCGCTGACTCGAAATCAGATGGGCGGAAACGCCACGGGGGTTCGAATCCCTCCCTCTCCGCCAATCAAATAAAAAGGGGCCATAAGGCCCCTTTTTATTTGACCTGTGAAAGGTGGATTCGAACCCCCGTGGAAATTCATAAGCCGGTTCGACAACACGGCGCAGCCGTGTTGAACGCCGCGAAGCGGCGGCCCGCAGGGCGAGGGCCGCAGGCCCGAGTAATCCCTCCCTCTCCGCCACTTTCCTTCTTCTATCCAATGTCCCTGATAATCTGGTCTAGACTGTTTATTAATTTAAACAGTCACGCCATGGAATGGAAAAAGACATCCTCAAAACCCTGGTCCCGATCAATTCGCTGACGCCGGAAAACTTCCGGGAGCTGGCGAACCAGGCCGTCATTGAAAGATTCCCGGCCGCCAGCCAGTTGTTCAAGCAGGGCGATCATGACAGTTATTCCATTTACCTGCTTGAAGGCGAGGTGGATCTGACCTCGGCGAGCACGAATCAGTCATTGCACGTGAAGGCCGGCAGCAGCGATGCACGTTACGCGCTGGCGCAACTCAAGCCGCGCCAGTACACCGGCACCGCGACGACGCCGGTCACGATCGCGCGGGTGGACAGCCATCTGCTGGACCGGTTGCTGACCTGGGACCAGACCACCGGTTACGAAGTCACCGAATTCGACGGCAGCGAAGACACCGAGTGGATGATGCGCATGCTGCGCAGCGCGACGTTCCAGCAGCTTCCGCCGTCCAATATCAACGCGCTGTTCGCGCGCTTCGAGCCGGTCGAGGTCAAGGCGGGGCAGGCGATCGTCCGTCAGGGCGAGCCCGGCAAGAACTATTACGTGATCAAGGCGGGAAAGGCCAGCGTTTCGCGCAAGACCGACCAGACCGGCAAGGTATCGCTGCTGGCGCAACTGGGTGACGGCGACGGTTTCGGCGAAGAGGCGCTGCTGTCCGGCGCGCCGCGCAATGCCACGGTGGTGATGCTGACGGACGGCGTACTGATGCAGCTCAACAAGAAAAATTTCGACGCGCTGGTGCGTGAGCCGCTGGTGAAATGGGTGACACTGGACGAAGCCAGAATGCAGGCACAGGCGGGCGCGAAGCTGCTCGACGTGCGCACCGAGGATGAATTCCGCCACGGCACCATCAAGGGCAGCGTGAACCTGCCGCTATACATGCTGCGCCTCAAGGCCGCGAGCCTCGACCCGAAGAACCACTATATCGTCTTCTGCCAGACCGGCAGCCGCAGTTGCGCGGCGGCGTTTCTGCTGAGCCAGCGGGGATTCGAGGTCTCGGTGCTGCGCGGCGGTCTCGGCAAACTCGCCCACGCGGCGTGATTTACGATGTTATTTGCAGGCCGTCAGCGGGAATCCGCGCTGCCTGAATATTTCCAGTGTCGGATGCAGGCACTGTTCCATGAATTCGCGGCGATGCCGGTTTTGCTTCGCGCGGGAAACCCAATCCGCCCCCGGAAAGAAACCCGCGAGTTCGTAGAGGCGCGCGTCCGGATAATAAAACACCCCGACGAACTGATGTACCAGTCGGCGTAACAGCGGCCGCAGTAACTGGCGTTGCCAGCCGTGCAGCGCCGCAAGGCGGCTTTCCATCATCTCGCGCGCGTAGCTGATGTGCCGCGCTTCGTCGATGAGGTGCAGCGTGCTCATTTCGACGACGACCGGGCAGACTCCGCGGCCGTGCTGGCGGATGTAGCGGTTGAGACGGTCGGGGATTTCCTCGCCGATCACCGTCGCCATCCAGAAACCGAGCGATTCGAGCGGCGCATAGCGGCCGAAAAGGTTCGCGAGCCGTTGCTGTGAATGCCGCCGGTGGGGCAGCGACAGCCCGCTGCGTGCCATCAGTTCCAGGAACATGAGGCTGTGTCCGGTTTCCTCGCGCATTTCGTGCAGCCGGTATTTCAACGCCGTGAGGTTGTGGCGTTCCTGCCGCATCGAACGCGCGATGCGTTCCATGAACATGCCCTCGAGCCACAGGCCGGCTTCGATGAAATTCAGGAATTCGACCTGCGACAGGCGCATGCGGTCGGCTTCCGGGCGGGTCATGAATTGCGGATCGCCGTGCAGCGAGACGGCCTCGGGCGGCAGCCAGTATTGCCGGATGCTCAGGCGGTCCCAGTCGATGCGCGCCACCGGATCGCGATAGGGCGCGCTGCTGCGGCTCAGGTGCGCGGCCAGCTCGGAAGGCATCGGCGCTTGATTTCGCGGCATGCTCGGCCTCGGCGTTGCGGAGATGTGCCGGGTAGTTTACCCTTGCCGTCCCGTTTTTGGCACGCGTTGTCAGATTCGTCCCGGAGAGGTGTCCGAGTGGGCGAGCTGGGGTTTTCGCGAATGTCCGGTGGACATTCGCGCCAGCGAGCGCGAGGCAGGGATGCCGAGCCGGGCGGCGCGCCAGGGAAGGCCGCAAGTCGAAAAAGTTCAGAGTTCCGGAGAGGTGTCCGAGCGGTTTAAGGAGCACGCCTGGAAAGTGTGTGTACGCCCAAAAGCGTACCGAGGGTTCGAATCCCTCCCTCTCCGCCAGTCCTAACACAAAGGGGCCCAACAGGGCCCCTTTGTGTTAGGACGTAGTGAAGGCGGATTCGAACCCTCGGGAAATTCATAGGTCGGGTTCGACAACACGGCGTAGCCGTGTTGAACGCCGCAAAGCGGCGGCCCGTTGGGCGAGGGCCGAAGGCCCGAGTAATCCCTCCCTCTCCGCCAGTCAAATAGAAACGGGGCCTTTGGCCCCGTTTCTATTACATCACATGACAGGCAAGGCAGATGTCCTTGTCGCCCTGGCCTATGGTTATCTCATGCGTGGCGGTACACTGCGGTTCCATCGGTTGGTCGGATGCCCACGTCTCATTGAACGCCACGACCTCGTTCTTGAGTTTGTGACAGGTGATGCAGGTCACCCGGCCGTCGACCAGGCGGATGTTCGGGTTCAGTGCGGTGGCCGGC
The DNA here is from genome assembly GCA_016200465.1 of Gammaproteobacteria bacterium. Taxonomy (GTDB): domain Bacteria; phylum Pseudomonadota; class Gammaproteobacteria; order Acidiferrobacterales; family Sulfurifustaceae; genus Sulfuricaulis. The sequence continues at coordinate 28,239 of JACQER010000131.1, forward strand.
CTGTAGCCCCGTGGGTTCTTGCGCACGGACTCTGCGTAGACTACCCCGACGGGATGATCATCATTCGAGCGGAAGTCGTGAATGGCCGCGACGCCCCTGGCGGCGCGCACGTTTACGCCTCTGGGCATGGATCCGTTGTGACATCCGAGGCATCCGCTCGTGACCTTGTCCGCTGAGTTTTCCGGCGCGGACTGCGCCTGTGCTTCCGGGCCCGCGACGAAGTCGCGGAGACGGTCCAGGAGGCTGCCGGCGACGACGATTTCGGCGCTGCCCACGAGCCAAAGCGTAAACAAGATCCTTGCGTATCTCATGATTCCCTCCTTTCGTCCGCGAAAGGAAGGTTCAGGGAGTGAGATGCTGCAGCCTCATCACACACGTCCAGCATCAAGTCAGTGCGCGTTCCTGCGGCAGCCCCTCTACCATGACCTTCCAGTCACAGGCAGGTGACTTTGCGTCCCAGCCTTTCGGCTGGTTTGCCTCTGTCACGAAACGGTTCTCTTGACTCCCGTGTCGATACTGCAAAGCGCGGAAGCCATTCCATATCCTGCAAAAGTCCTGCCAGCGCCTGGCAGCCCGCGCGGGAGGGGGAAGGGGTGGAAAAACCTGGAGAATTCGGCCCAGATCAGGGCTGGCCCGAAACAGGGCGCGCGTAATTTGGCCAGATTGTCCGTAGTCGTGGGGTGACAGGTGCTGAGGTGCTGCAGTATCCGGAAATGCCCATCCTTTGGTCTGCCAGCTTGTCTGGCGATTTGACCGTGGCTCCGAACGGCAGAAAAACGGTAATCGAGAGATCGGGTGGTGGGGATCAGTTACACGAGGATTTTCGTATGTGCGTAATGTTTATACTCTTCGTTTGAAATTTCTCCTCCCTTGTACGAGAGCGGGTCGTTTGGCCTGACCGGTTTTTTTATGCCAAATTTTCGGCGAGGAAAGCATAACGAGACGATTCCCTTTAACTCCCTGTTATCAGCATTGTGTTATTAGGTAGCATCGCTGCGAAGTGGTCGGGAGGTCTTTCGATGAGAGAGACAGGGTAGCCGTGCATTGCCGGTGCAGTTTTTCCCTGTATTTTCCCAGTTGCAGGGAATTTTCCGGCAAAGAATAGTTCGCTCAAGTTTCGCCCCACAGCCAGTCAAATAAAAATGGAGCCGTATGGTCCCATACCTTGTCGTTAAGGCCGCTACGATCCCATCTCGGCTTGTCTATACTTCGGTTAAAGGTCTCAACATTAACCGGAGGTTAATCGTGACCCGTTATTTTTTGCTTGGACTTCTTTTCTTGTCAGCAGTCGCCAATGCCGCGGATGTATCGGTATCTGGCGACGTGACCGTGCGGGATGGCAATAAGTCGGTTTCCGTGGTGTATAGCAATAAGGACCGTGCGGTAATCGAAGACTATTATCACCGGCATCAGGAGCGTCACCGCGAATACCGGCGTGACCGGGACGATGAAGATGAAGGTCCAGGCAGGGGGCATGGGAAAGGGATGCCGCCGGGACTCGCGAAGCGCGGCGGCAATCTGCCGCCGGGGCTGGCGATGCGCAAGAGTCTTCCGCCGGGGCTGGCAAGGAATGACCGGTTGCCGAACGACATTGAGTACGAACCATTGCCCCGTGACCTGGAGCGGCAGCTTCCACGACTGCCGTCCAGGGATTATGTCCGCGTGCGCGTCGGTACGGACCTCCTGATTCTGAACAAGAAAACGCGTGTCGTCCTGGATGTGGCCCAAGGGCTCGGCCTTTGACCTGAGTACTGCTTCTGGATCTTGTGTATTTCTCAAAACGCCGGGCCAGTGCCCGGCGTTTTGACATGAGGTGAATATCGGTATCTGCGGGTCAGTGAACCCTGTTATCCAGGCTGAAAACCGGCTTCTTCCAGACGCATGCCATGGAATAC
>JACQER010000121.1 GCA_016200465.1 Gammaproteobacteria bacterium
AGGGAACCGCTCTTGGTTTGTAAGAGCGGCGGGCGCTCCGGGGTGTCCTTCTTTTTGGTAACTTTTTCTTGGACAAGCAAGAAAAAGTTACCTGCCGTGGGTCAGCCACCCACAAGTAAAACGCCGCCGAAGGCGGCTCGACCAAAAATATCATCCGGCGGGTTACGGCAAAAAAACGCCTAACCCGCCCTACATTGAATTTCTCCCCCTCATCCCTGCCTTCTCCCGGAGGGAGAAGGAGTAAGTACAATTTACGTGCGTTCAATCACGCGTTACGATGCACGTATAACAACTAACGGACTCACCATAATGATCAATATCGCCGTCACCGGCGCCGCCGGCCGCATGGGCCGCACGCTCATCGAAGCCTGCGCCCGCGCCGAGGGCCTGCGCTTGAGCGCCGCTGTCGAACGCCCCGGTAGCGCGACCCTCGGCCGCGACGCCGGCGAACTCGCCGGTCTCGGCAAAGTCGGGATCGCTCTCGTTTCCGCCCTCGACGGGCTGGAGTTCGACGTGCTCGTCGACTTCACCAGTCCGGCGGCCACACTCGCCAATCTCGAATTCTGCCGCAAGCATAAAAAGAAAATCGTGATCGGCACCACCGGGCTGAACGACACCGGCCGGCAGAACATCGCTGCGGCGGCCAAGGACATCGGCATCGTGTTCGCGCCGAACATGAGTGTGGGCGTCAACCTGTGCTTCAAGCTGCTCGAAACCGCGGCGCGCGTGCTCGGCGACGACGTGGACGTGGAAATCACCGAGGCGCATCACCGCTACAAGGCCGACGCGCCGTCGGGCACGGCGCTGCGCATGGGCGAGGTGGTGGCGCAGGCGCTGAAGCGCGATCTCAAGGAATGCGCCGTCTACGAGCGGCACGGCATCAGCGGCGAACGCGCGCGCAAGACGATTGGTTTTTCGAGCATCCGCGCCGGCGACATCGTCGGCGATCACACGGTGCTGTTCGCCGGCGGCGGCGAGCGCGTCGAGATCACGCACCGCGCCGAGTCGCGCATGACCTTCGCCAACGGCGCGCTGCGCGCCGCGCGCTGGCTGGTGGACCGCAAAACCGGACTCTATGATATGCAGGACGTGCTCGGGCTGCGTTAGGAACCGCAGATTAAATTAAGCCCGTTCGTGCTGAGCTTGTCGAAGCACGAGCGGGTTCAGAACAGGCTTGCCGAACCATGAACGGACGCGATGTTTGGAAATTCCAGCACTTGCCGCTCACCCTTCGACAGGCTCAGGGCGAACGGCCGATTTAATATAGTGGCATCCTGGATATTCTCGGAGAAAGGATGGGCAAGAACACCGCATTCTTACTTGTATTGTTCGCGGCATTGCTGGCGGGTTGCTCGACCACTGGCAATAAAACCCCGAGCCTCAGCCAGACGCTCGCCGTCATCACCAGCCCGACCGCGCGCACGCTCACCAGCGTCGCCCGCAGCAGCGATCCCAAAACCGCCCTCAAGAAGACTCTCGAGAGCCGCAAGTCGGCTTACGAGTCGAACCCCTATGCGCTGGTGCAGGACGTGCGCGTCATCAAGCGCGATTACGACAACCTGGTGACGCTGCTGACCGGCAAGGTCAAGAAGACCTGGGGCAAGAAAGAAGTGAAGCTGCCCTCGCGCGTGCAATATATTAAGTACACGCAGAACTACATGAGCCGCGCGGTGGTGGATTTCGACGCCGGCCTGGTGACGGTCGAGACGCTGGACGACAAGGACCCGCGCACCAGCCTGAAGAACGCCATCGTCACCACCTTGCTCACGCCCAACGACCCGCGCGCGGTGGATCTGTTCTCCGACAGCGGCATCACGTTGACGAGCGAAAAGGAGCCGTATCTGCTCGGGCTGGTCGTGGACCAGAACAAGAAGCCGGTGGGCTCGCCAGCCGACGCCGAGGGCTTCGCCGACTATCTGCTTCAGGCGCAAGCGGCGACGCGCGAGATCGATCTCGACGGCGCGAAGAAGAACGCGCTGTACGTGAAGATTCCGATGGTGGCGAATTTCGAGAACAAGCAGGCCGAGAAATACAGCCAGCACGTGGAGAAATTCGCGACGCAGTACCAGATCAGCCCGAGCCTGGTGTACGCCATCATCCGCACCGAGAGCAATTTCAATCCGTTCGCGGTCAGCTCCGCGCCGGCCTACGGCCTGATGCAGCTGGTCCCCGGCAGCGGCGGCCGCGAGGCCTACCGGCGCGCCAAGGGCTCGGACGAGATACCGTCGAAGCAGTATCTGTTCGACGCGCAGAACAACATCGAGCTCGGCGCGGCCTACCTCAGCGTGCTCACTTACAGCCAGCTCGAACCTGTGGCGAACCAGGTATCGCGGGAGTATTGCGTGATTTCGGCCTACAATACCGGCCCGAGCAACGTGCTGCGGACTTTCTCCAAGGACAAGGTCGCGGCGGTGAACACAATCAACAGCCTGCCGCCTTCGGGCGTGTACCAGAAACTGCGGTCGAATCTTCCGTACGAAGAAACCCGCCAGTATCTGTACAAGGTGGTCAATTACCGCAAGCAGTTTGTCACCAAGG
>JACQER010000132.1 GCA_016200465.1 Gammaproteobacteria bacterium
CCCGGGCAATGCAATCCGGCCTGGTCCCGCCGCCCGGCAGATCCCCGGAATTGCACCGGCACGAGAAGATGCTCAACGAAAAATCCACCGATCCCCAGCACCGCGAAGCGCTTGTTTCGATGACCGCGCTGTATTTCATCGAGGAACACGCGCTGCTGCGCCCGGAACTGCTGGACGACGCCAAGAAGAGCCTCCAGGCCCTGTTCCTGCGCACCAGCGGCGAGGAAACCATGCTGCGCAAGCTGATTGAAATCCTGAAGACCACGAAACTGATTCATCAGTCCTTCGCCAGCATCTCCAACGTTCTCTCCGGCATCACCCGTGGCGTACAGACCGTGGACGGCAAGGTCGCCGCCTACAAACAGGCATTGGCCACGATCACTCCAAATGCCGAGGAAAACGCCGCCTTTGCCGGACCATTCCTGTCGTTCTCGCAGACGCTGCTGCAGAAACTCGACGCCTTCGACAACAACATGCGCCAGTACGTGGAACTCAAGGAAACCGAGGCGCGCTACGCCAGCATCTACCACATCGCCATGGAGGCGCGCGAACGCCTGAAGTCCTTCGACTACAGCGAGTCCGAAAGCAACCTCCAGTTCGCGCAACGCGACGCGCGCAACAAGGAAGAGGAAATCCTGGCGCAGCTCGAGGACATCCGCGTCATGTGCCAGATGGCCAAGAATCCCGCGATGCGCGACAAGACCGACGACTCGGCCAATCCCACCGTGTCATTCCTGTCGGTGGCGCCCGCGACCAAGACTCTCCGACTCAAGTCGGATTACGACGATGTTTTCGCGATGTTCTCCCATGCGCTGCGCCAGCATCCACGCCTGTTGCAGCTCAAGGACATCGTGCTGGAGCTGTTCCGGCTCTACCAGAATTCCTACGGCATGTTCCGGCTCGACTGCGACCGGCTCGGCAAGGCCATGGAGACCATGTTCGACAACTCCGAGGCCTACTTCGAGGCCAAGGAGGAGGACAAGGATATTCGCACCAAGCGCGAAAAACTCATGATGATCGAGGGACTGATTCCGTTCCTCGAACACGCCGCGGTGCTGACGACCGACAATCCCGCCGAGGTCTACGGCCGGTTCTCGCGCCGGTTGTCAGACATGATCTCGGAAAAAAGGGCGGCATGGGCGGCGATCACCGAACAACTGCTGCGCGCCAAGGTTCAGGCCGAGGCTGAACTCAGCACCCGGCTGTAATTATTCAAAAAACAACATCAGGCAGGATTCACGGAATCAAAAAAAGATTAACCGGATTTTATTTTCCAAAGTCCTTAATCCTGTCTATTTCTTTTTGTCAGGCGCCCTGAACATTATTACTCCGCAATCCGGCCGTCTCCGTAGTGAGCTCAGCGAAGCACCTGCCCGCAGCGCCAGCAGATTTCAAACGCCGGTGGATTCAGCTCGCCGCAAGTACCGCATCGCGCTGTATCCGTCGATGACGGCATCTTTTCGAACTCGGTCACGATGCGTCGCGCCCGCGGCTCGTCGGCCTCCTCCATGATCCAGATTTCGGGCCAGGCGTGGGTGAACGGAATCTCGCCGAGCCCACCCTGGGCATGCTCGTTGAGCACGCAGGCCTCGATCCCCGACGCCGTCAGCCGGTGCAGGAGCAGATGGGCCTCGGGCAGGTTTGACGCGGTATACAGTCGCCGCATGACCGGGCGCTAGTCCTCCATCCGGAAGCCGAGCTTCAGCTTGACCTGCCAGTGCGCGATCTTGCCGTTCACGAGGTGGCCGCGGGTCTCGACCACCTCGAACCAGTCCAGATTGCGCAGGGTTTTGGCGGCGCGCGCGATGGCGTTCCGGATCGCCTCGTCGGACCCCTGGGTCGACGAGCCTACCAATTCCACGACCTTGTATGTGTGTTCGCTCATGCCTGAATTCCTCCAGCCGGTGTCGGGGGATTCATTGTGACATCTTGCCCCGCTCCTGTCCGCCGCCGGCGAAAAAATTACCTCCGGATATTGGCATTTCCTTGGGGCTCGGATTATTCTGTCCTACAATAACGTCATATAAGCTGTCATGCAGATATTGCGCAGAACAGCAAAATGGCGGGGAAGCCGGCGGGTTAAAAACTATGAAAAGAAAACTCGACGTTCAGCAGCTCAAGATAGGGATGTTCGTCTACGAACTGGACCGTCCGTGGCGCGAGACGCCCTTCCTGTTCCAGGGCTTCGAAATCCGCAGTGACGACGAAATACGCGAGCTGCAGCGTTACTGTCAGCACGTCTACATCGAAGCCTCCGAAACCTACCAGATCCCGCCGCCGCGGAAACCGGTGGACAAGGCGCTCGCCCAGGAAACGCTGAACCATAAAAAGATCGAGCACGATCTGCTGATCAAGATTGAAAGCCATCCGCTGCTCAAACCCGTCTACCACGACCAGACGAATCTCGAGGAGGAAATCGCGATCGTCCACGAAATTCACCGCGAGACAAAAAACCTCGTGTACACCCTGCTGGAAGACGCGCGATTGGGGAAAAATCTCAACACCGCGGGCGCCAAAAAAATCGTCGGCGAAATGGTGGAAAGCGTCATCCGCAATCCGGATGCCCTGACCTGCTTCACGCAACTGAAAAAGAAGGACGAGTACACCGCGCAGCACAGCATGCGCGTATGCATCCTGGCGCTGTCCTTCGGACGGCACCTGGGCCTGGAGAATCAGGAGCTCAACACCCTCGGCCTCGGCGCGCTGCTGCACGACATCGGCAAGATGAAGGTGCCGAACGAGATACTCAACAAGCCCGGTCCGCTCAACGACTACGAATACGCCCTGATGAAGAGCCATGTGCCGCGCGGCGTGGAAATTCTCGACCACACCGACGGCATCCCGCGTACCGCGATTGAAGTGGCGCGCTGTCATCACGAGCGCTACAGCGGCGCCGGCTACATTCACGGACTGAAGGGAGACCAGATCGGTCTCTTCGGCATGATCGGCGGCATCGTGGATTGCTACGACGCCATCTCCAGCGACCGCGCCTATCATACCGGCATGTCGGCGCACGCGGCCCTGAAAAAAATGTACGAATGGCGCAACCGCGACTTTCACCCCGGCCTGGTGGAACAGTTCATCCAGTGCATGGGAATCTATCCGATCGGAAGCGTCGTGGAGCTCAACACCGGCGAGATCGGCGTGGTCGTCACCATGAATCGCATACGTCGCCTGAAACCGCGCGTGGCGCTGGTGCTGCAGGCCGACTATTACCCGGCGCCGGGATCCACGACCGTGGACCTGATGAATTACAAAACCGGCGACGGGCAGCCATGCGAGATCGAGCGCGTGCTGGAATCGGGCGCCTACGGCATCAACCCGGTCCAATACCTCCCGGTCAACGCAGCGGCGTAAGTATCGCGCTGCTCAGATCGTGAGCATCTGCGGCACCGTGTCGTCCATGAGCACGAATCCCTCCTGCCAACCGTTCAGGACGAACTGAACCGCCAGCGCCGCGAGCACCACGCCCAGCACGCGGCTCACCACGTTGGCGCCGGTCTCGCCCATGAACGCCATGATGCGCACCGAAAACAACAGCGACACCAGCGTCAGAACCAGCACCACCCCGATCACCGCCAGCACCGTACCGAGGACCACGGGGTCGTCGCCCTGTTCGCCCACCATGAGCAGCACCGAGGTCAGGGCGCCGGGGCCGGCGATCAGCGGAATCGCCAGCGGGAAAACCGAGATATCCTTTTTCATCTCCGCCTCTTTCTGCTCGCGCGCGGTCGGGGCGCGCAGTCCCGAGGGGCGCGCGAAAACCATGTCCACCGCCAGCAGGAACAGCAGCAGGCCGCCGGCGATCTGAAACGCCGGCATGCCGATCCCCAGCGCCGCGAGCAGGGTGTCGCCGGCGAGCACGAACACCACCAGTATCGCCCCGGCGATGAACGTGCCGCGGATCGCGGTGCGACGTTTGACCGCCGGCGATTCGCCCTGCGTCAGCGCCGCGAAGATCGGCGCAATGCCGACCGGATCGACCACCACCAGCATGATGATCAGCGAGTCAACGAACAGATCGAACATGGGAATGTCCCGTCGAGAATAAGTCTAACTTTACCTCTTGCGGAGGCATCCTCAAAACGAGGCGAAAAGACGCGGCAGCGAACGTGGATTCCCGGGGGAACGCGGGCAAAAAAACACCGCCGTCCAATACCAGACCGCCAGGGAGAAGTGGCGGCCGTGCGGAGACACCGGACGGCGGTTTGCCCTGCTGAGGCAAGAACACGCGTAACTATACAGAGGTGCACACAAGGGACATTGACCTGGATCAAGAAGGCGACGGTTCGTGGTTATAGAATGATTTTGAACAAGGAGGGTGTCATGAGCGTCGGCGAAATCTGCAACCGTGATGTTGTCTTTATTCACAAAGAGGCGTCCATTCCGGACGCGGCGCGCCTGATGCGGGAATATCACGTAGGCGATCTGGTGGTCGTGCAGGAAAAAACCGGAAAGCGCGTTCCCGTCGGCATTGTCACCGATCGCGACATCGTGCTCGAAGTCATCGCCGAGGGCGTCAGCATGGACGACGTTACTGTCGGCGACATCATGAGCAACAATCTCGTCACGGCGCGGGAAAACGACGGTCTTTTCGAAACCGTCAAGGTCATGCGCGCCAGGGGCATTCGGCGCCTGCCCGTGGTCGATGGCGGCAGCGAACTGGTGGGGATCCTGTCGGTGGATGATCTCATCGACCTTTTCTCGGAACACATCGCCGATCTCGCCTGGCTGATCGCGCGCGAACAGCGGCGCGAGGAAGAAAAAAGAAAATAACCCACAGCTTGGCGCTATCGGGCAATCGCCAGGGTCACGCCGAGACCCCAGTCCGGGCTGCCGTTGGTCAGCCCCTTCAGCACATATCCCGTCAGTCTGGTTTTCCTGTCGAGTTTGTCGCTCAGATAGAAGGTCAGCTCCGATTGTCCGGAACTGCCGGCGAGCGCCGCCTGCTGGGCGTCGAAGGTGATTCCCGCGGCGCGGACCGCATCCAGCTTGTGCGAAAAGCCGATCGAACCGTAGAAGACGTTGCGGTAATCCGTGCCCGGCGGATCGCCGAGAATTTTATATCCCGCTGAACCGTAAACGGTGTTGCCGGCAGCGTCCTTCTCGAAATCGAGCTGGACGGAATAATCGTTCTCGCCGGTGCCCAGATTGTCCGTTTCATCCGCCGTGCCGAACTTGATCCTGCCCGTGAGGTCGATCCGCGAGGAAGCCGTTCCGGAGAGCTTGTGCGATCCCGTCAGGATGACGTCACCGAACCCGGAGTTCGTGCGCGTGCCGGTCTGCGTCGTGGTCCGCTTCACGGGCTGTGCGCCCATTCCCATGCCGCCGCCACCGACAACGACGTCACCCTGCCCTTCGACGCTGAGATAGGAGACGGTGACAGAAGCCGCGTTGACATCGGTCTCGTACCGCAGCGTCACGGGGAAATACCATATTTTCGTCTTGGAGGAAGTTCCATAGTCCCCGGAGGTGTATTCCGCGCCGAGGATGACACGGGTCTCGCTTTCCGTCGCCGCGTTCGCCGCGCATGGAACAGACAACAGCATGATGCAGAACATTGGAAACGCCTGCATGGAATGTTTTTTCATGATCATCGGTTATGCCTCCCGCAACATTCCACCCCCTCCCGGGAGGCGGAGTATTACTGATTTTGCAAACTATACAAATACCACACGGTATTCATTGATCGTAATCAAAATAATCCGGTGCGATATTGTATGCGAAACTAGGCAGTGTTCCCGGTGCACGGATTTTTAATGCCGGCATCAAATTCAGTCACCGTCATTAAACTGCAAACCATCGCCGGCTGGAGACCTGCCGGGTTTGCCTTTTTCCAGGAGGCTGGATATCGTATCCATGCGCCTCGATGGTGAGCGGCTCGTGATTGTTGTGCCGATCACCATGCCTCGCTGGCGCTGATAATTTTTTGAACGAACGAATCATGGGTGGGAAGATGTTCCAGTGTCCGCATTGCGGTAAACCGGCGATCTCCGCGCTTAAAAAAACAATATTGGGCCCGGGCGTCCCGGTCGCCTGTCAGTCCTGCGGAAAAACCATAAAAATCACCTACCCGGCGTGGATGAAGGCCTCCCTGCCGGGGGTGCTGGTCATGGTGGCCGCGTTGTTCTTCGAATCCGATCTGCTGGTTTACGGGCTGAGCGCCGTCGGCCTGGCGCTGATGATCGCACTGCATCTGCTGTGGGTGCCGCTGGTCAAAGAGGAGTAAGCGCGGCGACGCGCGTCGCGGAATAACACTGGCATTTCACCGGGTATTCCTGTATGGTTCGCGCCGGCTGAACGATCCAGCCTGTCGTAACGCCCGATCCGGCCATAAGTTCATCGCTCTCTGACCCCCCTTCTGGTTTCAGTTTCCCTGAAATTTCAGCAACACCATGGTTGGCGACGATGTGTTCGCGCCTCCGTGCT
>JACQER010000133.1 GCA_016200465.1 Gammaproteobacteria bacterium
TCATCTCGCCGCGCGCGCACACCTTCTCAAAGACGGCGCGTCGGATCCGGAAAACGAATACCGGATCACCAACGTGCTCGGGACCGAGCGGCTGGCGCGCCGCGCCGCCGCCAGCGGCGTGCGTCGCCTGGTTTATCTCAGTTCGATAGGCGTCCATGGCCGCCACAGCGGCGCCGGTGTCTTCATCGAACGGGATCCACCTGCTCCTTACGACGCTTACACGCTTTCGAAATGGGAGGCGGAAAAGGCGTTGCACGCCGTATCCGCGGAAAGCGGACTCGAGGTCGTCATCCTGCGGCCGCCGTTGGTTTACGGTCCCGGCAATCCGGGAAATTTTTTGCGTCTTCTCGAACTGGTGTCGTCGGGATGGCCGCTGCCGTTGCGGGATTTCAATAACCGTCGCAGTCTCCTGTTCGTCGACAATCTTGTCGATGCCATTATCCGTTGCGCTTCCCATCCTGGTGCCGCGGGGCAGACCTATCTCGTCAGGGACGGGGACGACATTTCCACGTCCGAATTGGTTCGACGCCTGGCGGAACTGATGGGACGGCCGGCGCGTTTGTTCGCGTTTCCTCCTGCATTGCTGCGCGGGATGGCGATGATGATCGGAAAATCCGCCGATATCGACCGGTTGGCGAATTCCCTGGTCGTTGACGATTCCAAAATCCGCGCCACGCTTGGGTGGCGGCCTCCGTTCAGTCTGACGGACGGGCTGCGCGAGACGGTTTCGTGGTTTGTGGCCGGACGATCCGCGCCATGACGTGGATAATCCTCGCAGTTTCATTTCTTCTTTCCGCCTGGCTGACATGGCGGCTGACCAGCCCGGCCTCGCGATTTTATGTTATTGATCATCCGAACGAGCGTTCCCTGCATAGACATCCCACGCCCCGCAGCGGAGGAATTGCCATATTATTCGCCGTGATCGCAGGGTCGGTGCTTCAGATCGGGTGGTTCGGTAACCCGCAAGGTCTGCCCCTCTGGAGCGAGCTTGCGCTTTTCATCGTGGCAACAGTCTCCTTTCTCGACGACCGTCATCACGTTTCCGTCATTTATCGCCTTGTCTCCCATATCGTGGCCGCGGGATTGTTGTTGATGGGCGGTCTTTCCCTGCATGTCATCGGGTTTCCCGGCGTCGATTGGGTTCCTCCCGCCTGGGCCGGGGCGTGCCTGTCGCTGTTGTTCATGGTGTGGATGATCAACATGTACAACTTCATGGACGGCATGGACGGGTTCGCGGGTGGCATGGCCGTCAGTGGCTTCGTTACGTATTCCATCTTCGGCTGGCTCGCCGGCCATGAACAATACGCGACTGTCAGCGCGATCACGGCGGCCGCGGCGGCCGGCTTTCTGTGTTTCAACTTTCCCCCCGCGCGTATTTTCATGGGCGATATCGGTTCGTCCACGCTCGGTTTGTTGGCGGCCATGTTTTCCCTGTGGGGAGTGAAGGACGGTGTTTTCCCGTTCTGGATTTCGCTGCTGGTATTTTCGCCATTCCTGGCTGATGCGACGGTGACGTTGCTGCGCCGTTTGTGGCGGCGCGAGGCGGTATGGCAGGCGCATAAAACTCACTACTACCAGCAACTGGTGCTGGCCGGGTGGGGGCACCGTAAAACGGTGATTCTTGAGTACGTCATCATGATCGGTTGCGGCGCCACGGCCCTGTGGGGTTCCCGCCTGTCGGGCGCGGTTCAGGCGGCGATGCTGACGTCGTGGATAGCGTTTTACGCGCTTTTCTTTTTCATTGTCTCGCGCATGACGGCACGCGGTCGCCCGGATTCCGACGGCGGAGCGCCGTGATTTCAGTCCGCCACCACCTTTAAAAGTAAGGACTTCCAACAGGCTTTTGGTTATACTGCAGCCGGTGTTTTTTAAGGGGAGGAAACATCGAGGAATGAAAGGATGAAGCAACTCATCCAGCTCTTCCGTTCGCGCGTCGCCGTATTTACGCACGATCAGTTGATGATCCCGTTCGCGTGGTTTGGCGCGTACTGGCTCCGCTTCAACCTCGACCCGATCACCGAAGGTTACTTCAATCAAGCGTTGATGCTGCTGCCGATCGCCTGGATCGTGCAGGGTGGCATGTTCTGGTATTTCGGGCTCTACCGCGGCATCTGGCGTTTTGCCTCGATTCCGGATCTGGTGCGCATCATCAAGGCGGTAACGGCAGGGGTGGTGGTGGCCGCGACCGCGATCTTCATTCTCACCCGGTTGCAGGGCGTCCCGCGTTCGGTTTTTATTCTCGACGGCATTCTGCTTGTATTACTGCTCGGCGGGCCCAGGTTTATCTATCGCTGGTTCAAGGATCGGCATCTCTATCGGCGGGCTTATGACCGAATTCGATACACGACCGGCGAGATCAAAAATGCGCTGATCGTCGGCGCCGGCAAGGCCGGCGAGATGCTGGTGCGCGATCTCTTGCGTGAATTGACCGGTCCTTTCCGGCCCGTCGCCTTTGTCGATGACAATGGTCATAAGGTCGGCAAGGAAATACACGGTATTCCCGTGACGGGAACCTGCGACGAGATCCCCGATATTGTCACCGGCCTTGGCATCGACCTCATCATCATTGCGTTGCCATCGGCGACGTCGCGCCAGATACGGCGGATCGTCGAAATTTGCGAAAAGACGGAATTGCCGTTCCGCATCCTGCCGCAGCTCCAGGACCTGGTCAGCGGCCGGGCGAGCCTCAAGGATCTGCGCGATGTAAAAATCGAAGATCTGCTGGGAAGGGAGCCCGTCAGTCTCGACTGGCGCGCGATCACCGACGCGACGCACGGCAAAACGGTGCTCGTCACCGGCGGTGGCGGCTCGATCGGCTCCGAGCTGTGCCGTCAAATCGCCAAGCTCAAGCCGTCAAAGCTGGTCATTCTGGATCGCAGCGAATTCAATCTGTACAACATCGATCTGGAATTGCGGCGCGACATGCCGGAGCTGTCACTCGTCAGTCTGCTGGGCGATGTCGGCGATGTCGTGCAGATGGAAAATATACTGCGTCAGCATTCTCCCGCCGTGATCTATCATGCCGCCGCCTACAAACATGTCCCGATTCTCGAGGACCAGACCCGCGCCGCCGTCGCCAACAATGTGCTGGGGACGCGCGTGGCGGCTGACCTTGCCGACAAGTACGGATGCGAGTCGTTCGTGATGGTGTCCACGGACAAGGCGGTGAATCCGGCCAACGTCATGGGTGCCAGCAAGCGGGTTGCCGAAATGTACTGTCAGGGCCTGAACGCCACGTCCAGGACCCGCTTCATCACGGTCCGGTTCGGCAACGTTCTGGGTTCGTCGGGAAGCGTCATCCCGCTGTTTCAGCAGCAGATAGCGCAAGGCGGGCCGGTTACCGTGACGCATCCGGAAATTTCCCGCTACTTCATGACGATACCCGAGGCCTGCCAGCTGATCCTGCAGGCCGGGGTCATCGGTCGCGGTGGTGAAATATTCGTGCTCGACATGGGCGAACCGGTTAAAATCGCCTACCTGGCCGAACAGCTTATACGGCTGTCCGGCAAGGTTCCGGGGGAGGACATCGAGATCGTTTATACCGGGCTGCGACCGGGCGAAAAATTGTACGAAGAACTCTTTCATGACGCGGAAAAACTGGCCGAGACCAGTCACCCGAAAATCCTGCTGGCGCACTGCCGGCAGATGGATCGGGAGGCGCTGGGGAAAACCTTCGACGCCATGCAACAGGCCTGCGACCGGGGCGATGAGACCGCCTTGCGTGAGTTCCTGGTCAATCTCGTCCCCGAGCATACCGGGCTGACCAAATCGTCATCGGAGAACGATAAAACCGCCGTGATCTATTCCTGGAAGCAGACGAAAAAAACATAAAAGTATCCGTTTAATATTTCTTTTGGGTAAAACTTCATGAAGCTGACAATTATTGGTACGGGCTATGTCGGCCTTGTCACGGGCGCTTGTTTTGCTGAAATGGGCAACACGGTAACCTGCGTGGACATCGACAAAAAAAAGATCGAAGGCCTCAAGAAGGGGGTGCTCCCCATCTACGAGCCGGGGCTGGAGTCCGTCGTCACCAACAATCACAAGAACGGCCGTTTGAATTTTTGCACGGCTCTGAACGACCCTGAGGCCGAATCCGATGTTTATTTCATCGCCGTGGGAACTCCGCCCGGCGAGGACGGCTCGGCCGATTTGCAGTATGTGCTGGCGGTGGCGCGCGAAATCGGCCGGCATATCAGCCGGTATACCGTCGTCGTGGATAAATCGACCGTTCCGGTCGGTACGGCTGACAAGGTCAGGGACGCCATTCGCGAAGAATTGAAGAAGCGCGGCGTCGATGTACCGTGCGACGTCGTCAGCAATCCGGAATTCCTCAAGGAAGGCGCGGCGGTGGAGGATTTCATGCGTCCGGATCGCGTCGTGATCGGCACCGACAGCGAGCAGGTGCGCAAGGTGATGCGCGATCTGTATCTGCCGTTCATGCGCAATCACGAGCGGCTCCTGTTCATGGGCGTGCGCGACGCCGAGATGACCAAATATGCCGGCAACGCCATGCTTGCCACCAAGATTTCATTCATGAATGAAATAGCCAACCTGTGCGAGCTCATGGGCGTGGACGTGGAGAATGTCAGGCAGGGCATCGGCTCGGACTCCCGCATCGGCTATTCGTTTATCTACCCGGGCGCCGGTTACGGCGGATCGTGTTTCCCCAAGGACGTGAAGGCCCTGGTCCGCATGGCCAGGAACCATGACTTCGAGCCCAAGGTGCTCGATGCCGTGGAGGCCAGGAACGAGGCGCAGAAGCATGTATTGTTCGAGAAGATTCGCCGGCGTTATGGCGCCAATTTGAAGGGAATGACGTTCGGCCTCTGGGGTCTGGCGTTCAAACCCGGGACGGATGACATGCGCGAAGCGTCTTCCGTGGTTCTGTTGAACGAACTGCTTGGCGCCGGGGCGACGGTGAAAGCCTACGATCCGGTCGCCATGACGGCGGCGAAGCGCGAATTTCCGCGCGCGTGGTTCGACGGCGGCCAGCTGAAACTCGTCGACGAGCAATACAGCGCGCTCGACGGCGTCGACGCCATGATTCTCATCACGGAATGGAAACCGTTCCGTCATCCGGACTTCGAGCGCATCCGGAAGATCATGAAAAAAGCGGTGATTTTCGACGGCCGAAATCTGTATGACCCCCAACTCCTGCGCGATGCCGGGTTCGAATACAGCGGCATTGGGCGCTGAACGCCGACTGGCGATCTCACTACTATAATTGGAACTCGTGACAAGAGTCACGCCGACCGTCGGGACGTGCAATTAATTTCAGCAAAGATATAAATCTGGAATCAGAAAATGAGTCGCGTTACCAAAGCCGTGTTTCCCGTCGCCGGTCTGGGCACCCGCTTTCTGCCGGCCACCAAGGCGAGCCCCAAGGAAATGTTGCCGATCGTGGACAAGCCGCTCATCCAGTATGCCGCGGAGGAGGCGATCGCGGCCGGCATCGACCCGGGCGCAACAAGCGCTCGATCGAGGACCATTTCGACAAGGCCTACGAACTCGAAACAGAACTCAAAGCGGACGGCAAGAAGGATCTGCTGGGGATGGTGCAGAACGTCCTGCCCAACAAGACTTCCTGCGTCTATATCCGCCAGACCGAGGCCCTGGGTCTCGGACACGCGGTGCTGTGCGCCAAGCAGGTGGTGGGCAACGACCCCTTCGCGGTCATTCTGGCCGACGACCTGATCAGCGGCGAGCCGGGCGCGCTCCGGCAGATGGTCGATATCTACGAATCCTGCCAATGTTCCGTCCTCGGCGTGCAGAATGTTCTGCGCGAGGAGACGCGCAGCTACGGCATCGTGAAAAGCAAGGCTGCGGGACCGCGCATCTCCCACGTGGAAGGCATCGTGGAAAAACCGGTTCCGGAACAGGCGCCCTCGACCCTCGCCGTTGTCGGCCGTTATATCCTGACACCGCGTATTTTCAGCCTGCTGGAGAGCGTCAAACCCGGTGCGGGTGGGGAGATTCAATTGACTGATGGCATCGCCGCGCTGTTGTCCCACGAAAAGGTTCTGGCCTACGAGTTTATCGGCAAGCGTTACGATTGCGGCAACAAGTTCGGCTATCTTCAGGCAACCGTGGAATACGCGTTGGCTCATCCCGAGCTCAAGGAAAGATTCCTCGCCTATCTCAAAAGCCTTAAACTTTGATATTGATCAAGCCAGCGCGCCGGTGAAGGTGCAAATTCCCCGCACATAAATCGCGGTTGCGTGGCGGGTAGCCTTGGGTGATAAAGGGCAATATAATTCGCGCCATTGAACCTCGTTATCTCTGATTTTTGCCAGTTTCCAGGAGAGCTCCATGGCTGACAAACTGATGATTGTGATGGTAAACACCGACCCTTCGGACCCAGCCGAATTGGGAGCGCCGTTCTTCCAGGCGACGGTCGCCGCGGCGATGGAATACGAGGTCGAAGTCATCCTCACCGCCCGGGCCGGCGAGCTGGCGATCAAGGGCGTGGCAGAGAAATTGCGGGTACAGGAAGGCAGCCCGAAAACGGTTTACGACTTCATCAAGGATGCTCATGAAGCCGGCGTCAAATTCAAGGTATGCACGCCCACGCTCGAGCTGTGGGGCAACGAGTTGATTCCCGAAATCGAGGAGACCGTGGGCGGCGCCTACGTGATCAGCCAGGCGATGGACGAAGACGTCGTTACGTTCACGTATTAATATAATTTTTCAAAAAAGAATTCCAGAATTGAATCCAATCAGTGCGCAGCAGGCGTGGGAGGTTCTGCGACAGGCCGACCGTCTGTATTCCCCTGAGCAAGTGGAAGCAGCGCTCGAAGGCATGGCCGCAGAGATCACCAAAACGCTCGCCGGATCCGATCCGCTGTTGGTCTGCGTCATGACCGGCGGCGTCGTCCCCTTCGGCCGGTTGCTGACGCGACTGCAGTTCCCGCTCCAGATCGATTACATCCATGCCACGCGATACGGCAAGCGTCTCCAGGGCGGCCAGCTTCAATGGTTGTCCGGGCCGCACCAGGACCCGCGCGGGCGGGTGGTGCTGCTTGTCGATGACATTCTCGACGAAGGTACGACGCTCGCCGGTATCGAAGCGCGCTATCGTGTCGACGGCGCGCGCGAAGTCTACAAGGCGGCGCTGGTGGTGAAAAAGCGCCAACGCGTGCATGACGTGAAGGTCGAATTTGCCGGTCTCGAGGTGCCTGACCGGTACGTGTTCGGTTGCGGCATGGACTACAAGGGTTATCTGCGTAACGTGGCGGGAATCTACGCCGAGGCGGAACCGAAATGAGGCAAGACGAACGAGCGGAGCGAGTAGGGCTACTAGTCATACATCAAGACGAACGAGCGGAGCGAGTAGGGCTACATTTATGACCACCGTGGCCATCATCGGCGGCAGCGGCCTGACCAAGCTGAAAAATCTGCAGATTACGCGGCGCGAAGTGATCCGCACGCCCTATGGCGAGCCATCCGCGCCCATGGTTTTCGGCCAGCTCGGCGGGCGCGAGGCGGTGTTCCTGCCGCGCCACGGACCCGGCCACACGATACCGCCGCACGACGTCAATTACCGCGCCAACATCTGGGCCATCAAGCAGACCGGCGTGACCAAAGTCATTGCGGTCAACGCCGTGTGCGGCATTTCCCCCGATTTCCTGACACCGGGCACCCTGGTGATTCCCGATCAGATCATCGATTACACCTATGGCCGCGCCCATACTTTTTTCGGCAGCAATCACAAGCAGGTCACGCACGTGGATTTCACCTATCCCTACTGCGACGAGCTGCGCCATATTCTGGTCGAGGCCGCGAAACGCGCCAAGCTTCACGCGCGAGGGAAGGGGACTTACGGCGCCACTCAGGGCCCGCGCTTCGAAAGCGCCGCGGAAATTCTCCGTATGGAACGGGACGGTGCGGACATTGTCGGCATGACCGGCATGCCCGAGGCCGGGCTGGCACGTGAATTCGAACTTTGTTACGCCTCGATCAGCCTGGTGGTGAATCCGGCCGCCGGCAAGAGCAAGGAAACCATCAGTCTCAAGGAAATCGAGACGAACCTGGAAACAGGCATGGCCAAGGTCCGTTCCCTGCTGGAGCAGGCCATCCCCCTGATCGCCGGAGCCTGAGCGTTTCGCCCTGGAAGCCGGCTGCTAGTTTGCCTTGATCGGCGAGACGCGCACCAGCGCGCCGAATTTCGGGTGGTCGAAGTAATGCGTTTCCGCCAATTTTACGCGCCGTCCCTCGATTAATCGGTAGGCCGACGCTTCCGGCCCGGCACCCCCTGGCATCCCCGCCGTCATCGCCCCCTCCCGCAGCGTCAGGCTGAGATCCACGAGCAGAAAGCGGCTGAGATAAAACCGCAGCGCGCCGTACAGCGCGCCGTCGGTGCTGATTATCTTCACCGGTTTCGATACCGACTTGGCTTCGGCGCTCTGTTGCCAGCGCAGATGGGCCAGCACGTGATGACGGCCGGAGCTTTCCAGCGCGGCCGCCGTAGCCGACAGGCCCGAGTCAGCAGCCGGTTTCTCGCCGACGCTGACCGCATCGCTCATTTCCATGCCGGCGTTTTTTTCCTCCTTGCGTGTCCAGAACTCGCCGCCTTCGAGATCGGGAAGCCGGTTTTCGAACACAATCACTTCGATTTCATAGACGTTGGAAGAGGGCGCCGCCGCGTACGGCAGCATGCCGGGACTGAAAGTCAGAACAAGAATAAGGAATAGCCGCTTGACCATGTTTTCCTCGCGCGCAATTTTTAATAGTATCTCTCATTCACCGGGCAAGATCGAGGGTGCCATATGACCGTTCGGCGTGTACTCAAGATGGGTGATCCGCTGCTGTACCGCAAGGCGGAGCCGGTCAAGGGCTTCAATACGCGGGAACTGGACGCGCTGATCGCCGACATGTTCGACACCATGGAAGCACTGAACGGCGCCGGTCTCGCCGCGCCGCAGATCGGCGTATCGCAGCGCGTGGTCATTTTCAGCGTCGAGTCCAATCCGCGCTATCCCGAGGTGGAGCCGGTACCCCGTACGGTACTGATCAACCCGATGTTGACCTCCCTCGGCGACGAAATGGAGGAGGGTTGGGAGGGTTGTCTCAGCGTCCCCGGCCTGCGTGGGCTGGTCACCCGCCACAAGAACCTGCGCTACACCGGATTCGACCAGCACGGCACACCCATCGACCGCACGGTTTCCGGGTTTCATGCCCGCGTCGTGCAGCATGAGTGCGATCACCTCGACGGCATCCTGTATCCGATGCGTCTGCGGGATATCCGCCTGCTCGGCTTCGAGGACGCCTTATTTCCGGAATTGTGATTTGTCGGGTTTTGTGTAGGTTGGGCTGAGCGGTAGCGAAGCCCAACACTGCCAGGCGGTATCGTTGGGGTTCGCTGCACTCACCCCAACCTACGTTAATCTGTCAGCGACTGCTCGCGGCCTTCACTTCCGGCGCGAGCGCTTCGAGGAAACGGCGGATCGCCTTGATCCGGGCATCCACCTCCGGCATGTCCCCCAGTATCCGCAGGCGGTTCGGCCCGTCGAGCTTGTAGGTTTTCGGCGCCGATTGCAGCAGGCGCAGGATCGCGGTCGAATCCACGTCGGGTTTGTCGATGAATTCGACGCGCGCGCCGCGCGGGCCGGCGTCGATTTTGCGGATGCCCAGCGGCGTCGTCAGGATCTTGAGCTCGGTCGCCCGGAACAGCAGTTTCCCCGCCTCGGGCAGCACGCCGAAACGGTCGATGATTTCCTCCATCAGTTCCTGCAAGGCAGCGAGCGTTTTGACCGACGCGATGCGCTTGTAAAGAATCAGGCGCATGTGCACGTCCGGCAGATAATTTTCCGGGAACAGCGCCGGCGCGTGCAGGTTGATTTCAGTCCCGCTGTGCAATGACGTGTCCGTCTCCGGCAGGCGGCCGGCCTGCAGCGAGCGCACCGCGCGATTCAGCAGCTCCGAGTACAACGTAAATCCCACCTCGTCGATCATCCCGCTCTGGGTTTCCCCCAGCAGCTCGCCCGCGCCGCGAATTTCGAGATCGTGCGAAGCGAGGGTGAATCCCGCCCCCAGCTCCTCCATCGATTCGATCGCTTCCAGGCGCTTGCGCGCGTCCTCGGTAAGCGCGCGCCGGTCCGGCACCAGCAGATAGGCGTAAGCGCGGTGATGCGAGCGCCCGACGCGCCCGCGCAGTTGATGCAACTGCGCCAGGCCGAACTTGTCGGCGCGCTCGATGATGATGGTGTTGGCCGTCGGCACGTCGATGCCCGACTCGATGATCGTCGAGCACACCAGGATGTTGAAGCGCTGGTGATAGAAGTCGAGCATGATGCGTTCCAGTTCGCGCTCCGGCATCTGGCCGTGGGCGATGCGGATATCCGCCTCGGGCATGAGCTCCTGCAGTTCGCGCGCGGCCTTGTCGATGGTGCGCACCTCGTTGTGCAGGTAATAAACCTGACCGCCGCGGCGAATCTCGCGCAGGCAGGCTTCGCGGATCACCGAGCGATTCACCTCGCTGATGAAGGTCTTGACCGACAGGCGCCCTTCCGGCGCGGTGGTGATGAGGGAAATATCGCGTAGCCCGGACAGCGACAGGTTCAGGGTGCGCGGGATCGGCGTGGCGGTCATGGCCAGGATGTCGGCTTCGCTGCGGAGCTTCTTCAGGCGTTCTTTCTGACGCACGCCGAAGCGGTGCTCTTCGTCGATGATGACGAGTCCGAGGCGCTTGAAGCGCACGTCCTCCTGCAGCAGGCGATGCGTACCGATGACGATGTCCACCGACCCGTCCGCGAGCGCCGTCAGCGTCTTGCGCTGATCCGCCGCGCTGCGGAAGCGCGACAGCAGTTCGATGCGGAACGGCAGGCCGGCGAAGCGGTCCTGGAAATTCTGGAAATGCTGCTGCGCGAGCAGCGTGGTCGGGACCAGCACCGCGACCTGCGCCTTGCCCATGACCGCGAGAAACGCGGCGCGGATCGCGACCTCGGTCTTGCCGAAACCCACGTCGCCGCACACCAGCCGGTCCATGGGCTTGGCGGTCTGCATGTCCTGCAGGACCTCCTGAATGGCCCGTTCCTGATCGGGGGTTTCCTCGAAGGGAAAGGCGCCGGCAAACGACTGATAGTGCTCGTCCGGAAGAGGGAAGGCATGTCCTTCACGCGCCGCGCGCAGCGCGTAGATTTCAAGCAATTCCGCGGCCGCGTCATGGGCTTTTTCCAGCGCGCGGCGCTTGGCTTTTTCCCAGGCTTCGCCGCCGAGCTTGTGCAGCGGCGCCTGTTCCGGATCGGTGCCGGTGTAGCGACTGATGAGATGCAGCGACAGCACCGGGATGTAGAGTTTATCGCCATCGGCATATTCGAGTGTCAGGAATTCCGCCGGACCGTCGCCGATGTCCAGCGTTTGCAAACCGAGATAGCGCCCGACACCATGGTCTTCGTGCACCACCGGATCGCCGATCTTGAGTTCCGCGAGGCTGCGGATGATCGCTTCCGGTTCACGCTCTCCGCGTGCACGTCGACGACGTTGCGCAGCGCGCTCACCGTAAAGCTGCGCTTCAGTGATGACGGCGATGCCCGGTTCCCGGAGCAGCAGGCCTTTTTCCAGATCGGCAACGGCGAGACCCAGTTTCGCATTACCCTGGAGAAACGTGTTCCAGCCGGATACGTCATCCGGTGGATGGCGATGTTCCTGTAGCAGTCCTTTGAGCGTTTCGCGCCGCCCGGCAGATTCCGCGACGACCAGTATGCGTCCGGGGAAATCATGCAAGTACCGGAACAGCGCTGCGTACGGTGCATCCGACTTGTGATCGACGGGCAGGCTCGCCGGCGGGCGCGTGTCGTAGGCGACGGTTTTTCTGTTTTCCTGTTTCTGTTCCTCGCGCGAAATTTCCTCCGTCGTGAATTCCAGCATTTCCACCTGCGGCCACGACTTCAAGCCGGCAATGAATTCATCCTTGGTGATGAAAACCTCCGCCGGCGACAGCAGCGGCCGCTCGATATCGTGGCGCATTTCCTGGTATCGCTGCGCGGTTTCCGCCTGGAACTTCTCCGCCGTTTCAGCGGCATTACTTTCCATGATGCACAGCGTGTCCGCCGGCAGATAGTCGAAGATGGTCGCCATGTTCGGGAAGAACAACGGCAGGTAATATTCAGCGCCGGACGGGCTGATGCCTTTGCTGATGTCGCGATACAGCGGAACCTTTTGCGGATCGCCCTCGAAGCGCGCGCGGAAGGCCTGGCGGAATTTCTGGATGGCATCCTCGGTCATCGGAAATTCGCGCGCCGGCAGCAGCTGGATGGAATTCATGGTTTTGCCGGAGCGTTGCGTCGCCGGATCGAATTCGCGGATGGATTCCACCTGCTCGCCGAAGAGGTCGATGCGATAGGGCTGATGACTGCCGGCTGGATAGAGATCGATAAGCCCGCCGCGGATGGCGAACTCGCCGGCCTCCATCACCTGCGACACGTTGTGGTAATTGGCGTGAACCAGTTGTTCGCGCAACTGCTGAATGTCGAGCCGGTCGCCGAGTTTGAGCAGGAAACTGTGCCCGCTCACGTAATCGCGTGGCGGCAGGCGGTGCAAAAGCGTCGTGACGGACGCCAGCACCACGCCGCGTTTCAGGTTTGGCAGGCGGTAAAGCGTTTCGAGGCGCTGGGAAATGATGTCCTGGTGCGGGGAGAACGCGTCGTAGGGCAGGGATTCCCAGTCCGGCAGGGGCAGGATTGGCAGCTCCGCGGCGTAAAACCGGATCTCGTCTTCGAGCCGCTGGGCGGTAAAGCTGTTGCCGGTGATGACCAGCAGCGGCCCGCTGCGGTTTTCCGCCGCGGCAGCGATGGCGAGTCCGCGGCCGCTGCCGGCCAGTCCGCTCCAGGCGCAACTCTCCCCGGGAAGCGTGGGCAGAATCGGCTTTAATGGCGAATCCAAGTGCGTTCGGAAGCTATGAGTCCAAGACCTTGCCGGCCTGGCGGCAAGGGCGGCTTATTCTACCCTATGTCGCAGCCGGGGTGACCGTGGGAAAAAATCCAAAAAGTGTTGTCATGGAAGGTAGTTACAGGCATAATTTAAACCAGATCAATAATAGTCGACTCTAAGTTACCAGAAACCACTGCACACGACCCAGGAGGATGGCTGAATGGCGACGAAGCGTCCGCGCTTTAAGGTAGGTGATACGGTTTTTTATCCTTCCGCCGGTGTTGGCGTAATTCTGGCTGTTGAAGATATCTATCATTCCGGCCAGGTCGAATCCTGTTTCGTCATCCGCATTCAAGACACACAAATGACCGTCAAGGTGCCGCGCTCCAACCTGGAACGCAGCGGCATCCGTCCACTGCTCGACAGCAAAAAACTCAAGGAACTGTTCAAGATTCTGTCTGCCAAGAGCAAGCGGCGCGTCACCGGCGGCAACTGGGCCGAGCGCTGCAAGGACATCGAACGCCGCATCAACTCCGGCTCCTGCCTCGAACTGGGCGAAGTGGTGCGCGACCTGACGCGCTGGAAAAAACAGTCCGGACTTTCCTTCGAGGAATCCATGCTGCTCGAGACGGCAAACAGTTATCTCGCGCGCGAAGTCGCCGCGATACAGGGAATCGCCACCGAAGCCGCCAGGGACCGCATCCTCAGCTACATCCAGGAACACGCCTGATTCCCAGGCCGTAACGCTTGACCGCCGCTGACGGAATCTGGGCTGTCGTACCGGCGGGCGGCCAGGGCCTGCGCATGCAGGCATCGCTGCCCAAGCAATATCTCCCGCTTCTCGGCCGTCCCGTCATCCTGCACACGCTCGAACGCCTGTGCACGCATCCGCGCGTGCGCGGCGTCATGGTCGGCATCTCCGATCAGGACCGTCACTGGCAGGCATTGATCCCCATGCTCGCGAATCTCCCGAAGTTTCTCGGCAAGTTTTCCGGCGGTGAGACCCGCGCGCAGACTGTGTTGAACGGCCTCAAGGCATTGAGCCAGCATGCCAAATCCGAAGACTGGGTGCTGGTGCATGATGCCGTACGGCCCTGCGTGCGTCATGAGGACATCGATCAACTGATTTCCATCGTGACGGGCGGAGAATCAAAAAAATCCCCTCTCCCCCTGAAAGGGGGAGAGGGCAAGGGTGAGGGGGTGGTGGGTGGTCTACTCGCCTTCCCGGTTTCCGACACGGTCAAGCGCGCGGATAATGAAGGCCGCGTGGTCGAGACAATCCGGCGCGAGGGATTATGGCGCGCCGCCACGCCGCAGATGTTTCGCATCGGCGCATTAGTCAGCGCATTGGAAAGCGCAATGAAACTGAAGCGTGAAATCACGGACGAAGCCTCGGCGATCGAAGGCGCCGGAGGACATCCGTTCGTCGTCGCCTGTCACGCGGACAACATCAAGGTTACGTTGCCGGAGGACCTGGCATTGGCAGAGTTATATATGAAGCAACAGTAGGGGAAGGCATGATACGCATCGGTCATGGTTACGACGTGCATCCGCTGGTCGCCGGGCGCGATCTGATTCTCGGCGGCGTAAAGATTCCGCATGGCAAAGGCCTGCACGGCCATTCCGATGCCGATGTGCTGATTCACGCCATCTGCGACGCCTGTCTCGGCGCCGCTGGGCTCGGCGACATCGGCCGGCATTTTCCCGACACCGACGCGCAATACAAGAACATCGACAGCCGCAAGCTGCTGCGCAAAGTCAAAGATGCCATTGCCGAGCGTGGCTGGAAGATTTCGAATATCGACAGCACCATCGTCGCCCAGGCCCCGCGCATCGCGCCGCATCTGCCACAGATGATTCAGAACATCGCCGCCGATCTCGGCATCGCGCCGGATAGCGTGAACATCAAGGCCACGACCACGGAAAAACTGGGTTTTGCCGGACGGGAAGAGGGTATTGCCGCGCATGCGGTGGTTCTGTTGGAGAGCATATGACTCTGAGTAACCTGGTCGGGCCATTTGCCAGTACAGGGTAAAAATGCTCAAAATTAAATCACTCCGAACCCTTTTGTTTTTGATCTTGACACTGATCACAGTCGGATGCGTGGCGCCTTTGGACTTGGGCGTATTATCGACGCCACGGTCACCAGATGCTGTCTATCTTCCAAGCCATAGAGTCTTGTTTGGTTCCTATCCGAGGTTTCACACTGCAGTTCGTGTTGAACCGCCGACAATAGGAAAAGGGGGAAGACCTATGCCCCCTATTGAACCGGAGGATGAATGGCGCGTGACTCATGTTGTACCAGATGGTTACTTTATTCAGTCCAAGACGTACACCAGACGGTTCTGTGAAGTCAACCCCAAGGACGAACAACGGTATGCATGGAGAGAATTTAAAGGAGAATTTTGCAAGGACCCTGATAAATTGCTCGGTACGGTTCTATACGACTTGGCTATATCAATTCATAAGGACGGAACCATTCTCGATGGGTGGCAGATGTTGGCCACACAAATTGGTGAAAACTGGTTCTGGCACGAAATCCAATATGCAGCTGGCGGTTGGTCAAACGATCAGGTATTCATGCCAGTAAAAGAGGTGGAACCGGACAAATCAAATAATAATTAAACAATGTTACAAACTATCCAATCAAACCCGCTTCAGTAACACATACACCGCCCCCGTCCCGCCGTCGTTGGGACGGGCGGAGCAGAAGGCGAGCACTTCGCCTTTCTGACGCAGCCAGGAATTAACTTTCCCCTTCAACACCGGCAGTTTGCCTTCCGAACTGTTTCCCTTACCGTGAATGATGCGCACCACGCGCTTGTCGTGGTCGCGGGCGTTCTTGAGAAAAGTATTCACCGCTTCGCGCGCCTGAACGACGGTGGCGCCATGCAGGTCGAGTTCGGCTTCGATGGCGTATTGGCCGCGGCGTAGTTTCCGGATGACTGAGTGTTGCAGGCCGGGGCGGGTGTAGAGCAGTTCGTCGCCGGTTTCGATATCGGCCGCCGGTTCGTATTCGTCGGACAGCAGGCTGTCCATGACTTCGCGCTGGTCGCGCAGAGTCTGTTCGGGAACCGGCTTGCGGCGCTTGGGTTTGGGGTGAATCTTGTCCTGCTTTACCGGACGGATTTTGCCGACGGCCTTGCGGAACAGGTCGGGGTCGTTGTCATCCTGATTATCGGTCGGCATGGGTCAGGCTCCAATCAAGAACCCTCATCCTAACTAACCCTTCCCCTTGGTGGGAGGGGACTACATGTAGGTTGGGCTGAGCGGTAGCGAAGCCCAACAACAGATCAGCGATGTTGTTGGGGTTCGCTGTGCTCACCCCAACCTACGTTATTTTAATTTTTTGCAGATAACGATCCGCGTCCAGCGCCGCCATGCAGCCGGTGCCGGCGGAGGTGACCGCCTGGCGGTAGATGTGATCCTGCACGTCGCCGGCGGCGAACACGCCCGGTACGCTGGTGGCGGTGGCATTGCCCTGGTTGCCGGACTGGGTCTTGATGTAACCGCCGTGCATCTCCAGTTGCCCCTCGAAAAGGGCGGTGTTGGGCGCATGGCCGATGGCGATGAACACGCCCTGCACGGCAAGCTCTTTCTTCTTGCCGCCCTTGTCCTTGATGCGCAGGCCGGTGACGCCGTTCTTGTCGCCGAGGATTTCATCCACTTCGTGGTTCCATTCGACGGATATGTTGCCGCCCTTGGTTTTGGCCATGAGCTGATCGATGAGGATGGCCTCGGCCTTGAAGCTGTCGCGCCGGTGCACCACGGTGACGTGCTGGGCGATGTTGGACAGGTAAAGCGCCTCTTCCACGGCGGTGTTGCCGCCGCCGATGACGGCGACTTTGTGACCTTTATAGAAGAATCCGTCGCAGGTGGCGCAACCGGACACGCCCTTGCCTTTGAAGGCGGCTTCCGAGGGTATGCCGAGGTATTTGGCCGAGGCGCCGGTGGCGATGATCAGCGCATCGCAAGTGTAAACGCCGGAGTCGCCGGTCAAACGGAACGGCCGCTGCTTGAGGTCCACCTTATTACCGTGGTCGAAGACGATCTCGGTCTTGAAGCGCTCGGCGTGCTTCTGCATGCGCTCCATCAGCGCCGGGCCCTGCAGGCCCTCGACGTCGCCGGGCCAGTTGTCCACATCGGTGGTGGTCATGAGCTGGCCGCCCTGTTCCAGGCCGGTGATGAGCACCGGGTTGAGGTTGGCGCGCGCGGCGTAAACCGCAGCCGTGTAGCCGGCGGGGCCGGAGCCGAGAATGAGCAGCCGGCAATGTTTGACCT
>JACQER010000125.1 GCA_016200465.1 Gammaproteobacteria bacterium
TTCACTGGGACAGGGAGATGAAACCGCTCCTCCTGGCGTTCGATCCGTCGATCCCTCGAGCGGCATCGGCAACGCTGGCTCGCTTCGAAGCCCATGTTCCGGGGCACATGAGGCATCTGGATGAGATCACGGAACTGCTGGAGCGGGATGTCACCGGGGACGCCCGCGCGCTCGCGATTTTCCAGGCGGTTATTCTCGGATTGACCTTGCTGCTGGGCATCATAGGCATGATCATGGCGCGTTTTATCGTGACCATTCCCCTGCGCCGGCTCATCGAGGCGACGCGCTCCATCGCCGCCGGCGCCTACGACAAACGTGTCCCGACTTCCTCCCGCGACGAGCTCGGCGAACTGGCGGAGACCTTCAATCGCATGGCCGCGGCCATCGGCGATAAAACCTCCCGCATCGCCGCGCTGAACGAGATCGCCATTCAGATAACCTCCATCCATTCATTGCGTGAATTGCTGGATGAAATCATGCGCCGCGGCATGCAACTGACCGGGGCGCAGGCGGCGTGCGTCGCTTTTTACAGCGAGGAAAAGCGGAGCTTTGGAGAAT
Source organism: Gammaproteobacteria bacterium (assembly GCA_016200465.1). Classification (GTDB taxonomy): domain Bacteria; phylum Pseudomonadota; class Gammaproteobacteria; order Acidiferrobacterales; family Sulfurifustaceae; genus Sulfuricaulis. The sequence continues at coordinate 559 of JACQER010000125.1, forward strand.
GGATCACCCAGGGATTGTCGGATCATTTCGTCAAGAACATGAACTTTCGCCCCGGCGGACTGGCGGACGAAGCCTTCCTGGCCGCGACACATATCCTCAGCAACGACAGACCGGAAACCCGGCACAAACTCAGCCGTCTGACCCACGAGGAGAGCATATTGTCTTTTGTCTGCCTGCCGCTCACGAGTCGCACGAGCCGCCTGGGTGTCATCTATTTCTATCGCAAGGACCGCGACTACTTCCTGCCGGACGAGATCGAGATACTCAACACCTTCGCCCATCTTGCCGCCGGTGCGATCGAGAGCGCGCGCCTGCATGAACGCACCCAGGATCTGGCGGTGACGGACAAGCTGACCGGTCTGCGCAACCGCCGCATGTTCGATCAGAGGCTGATGGAGGAAATCGCGCATGCCACGCGCAACGCCAAGCCGCTGTCACTGCTGATGATAGACGTCGATGATTTCAAGCGCATCAACGACACCCACGGCCATGTTGGCGGTGACCGGGTGCTTCAGATACTGGGCCATGTCCTCTCGGGCCAACTGTGGAAGGTGGACCTCGCGGCGCGCTACGGCGGCGAGGAATTCGCCGTTATTCTGCCGCAGACGGATTTCCAGGCCGCCACGAACGTGGCCGAACGCATACGCCGCTCCATCGAGGAGACGACCATCCCGATGCCGGACAAACACAGCGTCGGCGTGACGGTCAGCGTGGGCGTGGCCTGTTTCCCGCGCTGCGGCGAAAACCCCGAGAGTCTGATCGAGCACGCCGATCAGGCGCTGTACACAGCCAAGAAGGAAGGAAAAAACCGCGTTTGCCTGTACCGCAATATTCTCAAGGCGCAGCTGGAGATGGATCCGGGGCGCATCGTCGAGATGCTCAACCAGAGCCTGGACAATATCCAGCCCATCGTAACAGCCGTCTCCGCCAAGGCGGCGTTTTATCACGACCACACGGAGTTGGTGAGCAGGCTCGCGACGCGGCTCGCGGACGCGCTGAAAATCGTCGGCGACGAGCGCCAGGCGCTGTGCCACGCCGCGCTGTTGCATGACATCGGAATGATCACCGTGCCCGATGCGGTTCTGAACAAACAGGCTCCCCTCACGCCGGAAGACTGGGCGCTGATCCAGCGGCATCCCGTCACTGCCGCGGAATTTCTCGAAAAGGTGCCTGCCTTGAGTCATCTCGCGCCGATCGTCCGCCACCATCACGAGCATTATGACGGCGGCGGTTATCCGGACGGGATCAAGGGCGAGACGATACCCTATCTGGCGCGCGTGCTGGCGGTGGCTGACACTTATGCCTCGATGATTGGTGAATGGGTCGGGCGCAAAGCCCAGCCTCCCAAGGAGGCCAGGAGGCGACTGACCGTCGCTGCCGGCACCCAGCTCGACCCGCGGATCGTTTCCGCGTTTGTCGAGTACCTGGACAAGGAGCCGGTTTCCATCGGCTGAACACCTGGTTCAGCACGATTGTTCTTATTGTCCCTGTTTCTTTTCCAGCGCCACGGCGTAAAAGCCGTCGGTGCGATGACGATGCGGATAAAGCCGCAGCGCGGCATCGTGCATCGTCAGCGGCACGTGCCGGCGCGCCAGAATCTCGCCCGCCGGTACAACACTGAATTCGGGATGTGCGGCGAGAAATTTTTCCACGATATCGTCGTTTTCCTCACGCAGCAGGCTGCATGTGGCGTACACCAGCCGGCCGCCGGGTTTGAGTAGTTCCGCGGCCGCGGCCAGGATGCGCTGCTGTGTTTCGACCAGTTCGTTCAGGTCGATCGTGCGCCACTTGATGTCCGGGTTGCGCCGCAAGGTTCCGGTGCCGGAGCAGGGCGAATCCACGAGCACGCGGTCGATTTTTCCCTTCAGGCGCTGCACCCGCGCGTCGCGCTCATGGCTGATCGAAACCATGCGCACGTTGTCGAGCCCGGCGCGGCGCAGGCGCGGCTTGAGTTTTGCCAGCCGCTTGGCCGAGACGTCGAAGGCGTACACGGTTCCGCTGTTGGCCATGAGCGCGCCCAGGTGCAGTGTTTTGCCGCCGGCGCCGGCGCAGAAGTCCACGATCATCTCGCGCCGTTTCGGTTCGAGCATCAGCGACAGCAACTGGCTGCCTTCGTCCTGTATCTCGAATAACCCGTCCTTGAAGCACTGGGTTTTAAACAGCGGCGCGCGGTCCTCGCGCCGCAATCCCATGGGCGAGTACGGCGTCGGCACGCAGGGAAAGCCCTCCTGCGTCAGCCGCGTCTGGACCTCCTCGCGATCGGCCTTGATGGTATTGACGCGCAAATCCACCGGCGCCGGCTGGTTGAGGGCCTGGGCCAGGACCAGCGTTTCCTCGTCGCCGAATTGCGCGCGCAGCGGTTGCGCGAGCCAGTCGGGGAGATTGGCCCGCACGGAAAAGGGCAGGGAACTTCTATCCACGGTGCGGGCGCGTTCCGCCATGTCGCGCGCGTTGCCGCGGAATCCGGTTTCCTCCAGCGCGCGGGCGCTGTAGCCGTGGGTCAGCAGGTAGGCGGCGACGATGTCGAGCGGAAGCGAATGACCGGCGACATGTTCGAGCCAGTATCGCTCGCGCAGGCAGCCGTAAACCGTTTCAGCGACGAACCCGCGGTCGCGCACGCCCATGTTGCGATGCGCGCGAAAGTAATCGTCCATCACCCGGTCGGCGGGCACTTTCCCGGCGAGAATGCTTTCCAGCACTTCGGTCGCGGATTTGAGCAGGATCGGTTTGGCCATGGATATTTAAGAATATTTCACCGCAAAGACGCAAAGAGAATCAAAGTAAAAAACAGAAAACAGAAAAAACTTCTTCTTTGCGTCCTTTGCGCCTTTGCGGTGAAAATTATTTACCGTAACGCTTGAGCAGATCCTGATACGCGTCGATGCGCCGGTCGCGGAAGAACGGCCAGATGCGGCGCACGTCCTCGGTGCGCCGGCGACTGACTTCCGCCACCAGCACTTCGGGTTTGTCGGTCGCGGCCTGCGCGAGAAATTCTCCCTGCGGGCCGGCGATGAAGCTCGATCCCCAGAACTGAATCCCGGAAGAACGTACCGACGGATCGGGCTCGAGGCCGACGCGGTTGCATGTCACCAGCGGCAGACCGTTGGCGATCGCGTGCGCGCGCTGGATGGTGATCCACGCCTCGCGCTGGCGGCTCTTCTCGGCTTCGTCGTCGCGCGGGTCCCAGCCGATGGCGGTGGGGTAGAGCAGGATGTCGGCGCCGTGCATGGCCATGAGGCGCGCCGCTTCCGGATACCACTGGTCCCAGCACACCAGCACGCCGAGCGTGCCCACGGAGGTGGAGATGGGGATGAAGCCCTGGTCGCCCGGCGTGAAAAAGAATTTCTCGTGATAGCCGGGATCGTCCGGTATGTGCATCTTGCGGTACTGGCCTTTCAAGCTGCCGTCGGCGTCAAGTACCACGGCGGTGTTGTGGTGCACGCCGGGCGCGCGCCGCTCGAACAGCGAGCCGACGATCACGACTCCGAGCTCCCGGGCGATTTTGCCCAGCTCCAGCGTCGTCGGGCCGGGAATGGTCTCGGCCTGATCGAATCGCTTCGTGTCCTCGGTCTGGCAGAAGTAAACGCCGGTATGCAGTTCCTGCAGCAGGATCAGCCGCGCGCCGCGCGAAGCGGCGTCGCGGATGCCGACGATGGTTGCGGCGAGGTTTTTGTTTCTATCCTCGGCGCAGGCGTGTTGCACCAGTCCGACTTTGAGGGCGTTGTTCATGGCGTTCATGTTAGCACGATCCGGCGCGGATTTTTGTCCGTCGCTTGACAGATGACGCGACCGTTTCTATCGTTTGCCTCCCGTAAAAACAAATGGAGACTTTCAATGAAACGCTCGCTTGGATTACTCGCGGCCGGCCTGTTGCTTGCCGCCCCCATGGCCATGGCTTATCAGGTTACCGGTCCGGTGGTGGACGTGACCGACACCAAGATCGTGGTCGAGAAGGGCAAGGAGAAGTGGGAGATCGCCCGCGATGCCGGCACCAAGGTGCAGGGTGAAGTGAAGAAGGGCGCCAAGGTGACGGTGGAATACAAGATGACTGCCACCAGCATCGAGGTCAAGGGCGACAAGGGCGCCGAGAAGGGAAAAGCCAAAGGCAAGGACAAGAAGTAATCGCTGTTGCCGCATCGTGAAACGGGAAGGCCCGCGAGGGCCTTCCCGTTTTTTTATGCCGCCGCCGCGTGTCGCCCCGGGGGTCGCGGCATAACCGCCATACAAGCTGTCATAGCGCATTTCGTTGAGAAATCTGCCGATTTTCGGCTATTAATTAATTTGAGGTATGGATTGTGCATATCCATCTGCTGCCTGTTGTCGGGCAAGCCCATGCCGGTATGCAGGCACATGCACTTCCCATGAGCGAGGGCTGAACGCGACACGGTAAAAAACAGTCGATGCCTTAAATGGGCGCTGAAAACAGATGACCCGGAATTTTCGTCACGCAGTATTGTCAGGTTTCGTCGCGCGCGGTATGTCGGCCGCGTGGTTCGCGCTGATCATTTCATTGTTGGTAACGGTGCGCGGCGCGCAGGGTCTGTTCAATGCTTCGGATGACGTGACGCGGCAGGAGTGGCGAGCTTATGTGCAGAGCCTGAATCTCGATCAGGTCTACCCCGGCATCCAGGTTACCGGTTTTGTCAAACGAGTTCCTGCTTCGGAAAGAATAGCCCACACCCGCGCAATCCGCGCCGAAGGGTTTCCCGGCTACACCATCTGGCCGCAAGGTGAGCGTGCGGAATACCTGCCCGTCATTTATATGGAACCGTTTGCCGGGCGTAATCTGCGGGCGTTCGGTTATGACATCGCTTCCGAGCCGGCGCGTCGCGCGGCCCTGGAGCAGGCGCGGGACACCGGCGAGGCGGCTGTTTCCGGCAAGATCACGCTGGCGCAGGAAACTGGGGAAAACAAACAGGCCGGTTTCCTTCTGGTTCTCCCCATCTATCGCAAGGGTGCGCCGGTGGATACGGTCGAAAAACGCCGTGACGGGCTGTTCGGATACGTGGACATCGCATTCCGCATGGATGACCTGATGCGCGGGACGTTGAGCGCGAGTGCGCCTGACGTGGACGTCGAAATCTTCGATGGGGCCGGGATGACGAAGGAGTCGTTGATGTACGATCACGACTTGCTCGAGCGGTTCAATCAGCCGCATGGCGAGGCCGTTTTTTCCCACACAATGAGACTGGATACCCATGGCCATATCTGGACCTTGTATTTTTCTTCCCTGCCTGCTTTCGAGGCATCCATAGACAAAGACAAGCCGCGCCTGATCCTGGTGGGCGGCGCCTTCATCAGCCTGCTGTTCTTCGTCATCGCCTGGACGCTCGTTTCCAGGAAGACGAGTCTGCTGGCCGTTAACGAAGAACTGAAGGCAGAGATCACCGAACGCCAGCGTGAGAACGAGGTGTTGCAGCAAGTCGGTCAGGTCCTTTCGACGGCAACGGGCGAGACGTTCTTCCGCGAACTGGTGCTCAATCTCGCCGGCACGTTACAGATGGATTACGCCTTCATCGGCGAAGTGGACCGGCAGAACAAGCTGCTCATCCATGTCCGCGCGATCTGCGCGCATGGCAAGCTGATCGACAATTTCGATTACGATCTGCACGGGACGCCGTGCGAAAACGTGGTGGGCCAGCGCTTCTGCGCCTATCCGGACCACGTCCAGCAGCTTTTTCCGCAGGACAAACCGTTGCAGGAAATGGGTATTGAAAGCTATATGGGCGCGCCGCTGTTCGATTCCGCCGGCGCCCCCATCGGGCTGATCGCGCTGCTGCACAGCCGACCGCTCACCGGCTACCAGCGGGCCGAATCCATCCTGACCATCAGCGCGGCGCGCACGGCGGCGGAGCTGGAGCGCCGGCAGGCCGAAGCGCAGATGCGCCAGCTTTCCAGCGCCGTGGAGCAGACCGCCGATGCCGTTGTCATCACCGACCGCCACGGCATCGTCCAGTACGTCAATCCGGCCTATGAACAGGTTACGGGTTATTCGCGGCAAGAGGTGCTGGGGAAAAATGCCAGCGTGGTCAAATCCGGTGAGCACGGCAAGAGTTTCTACGAGGAGATGTGGCGAACCATCCTGGCCGGCCAGGTTTTTCGCGGGACGATGGTCAACCGCAGAAAGGACGGCTCGCTGTATTACGAGGAAAAAACCATCTCGCCGTTGAAGGAGGTGGGCGGCGATATCGTGCGTTTCGTCTCCACCGGCAAGGACATCACCCAGCGCTTGCAGTCCGAGGAGCGTTTGCGTCACCTTGCGCACCACGACGTCCTGACCGGCCTGCCTAACCGTGTCCTGCTGCAGAATCAGCTGACCGAAGCCATGCGCGGAGCCGACCAGCGCGAGCGCCTGGTGGCGGTGATGTTCCTGGACCTCGACCGTTTCAAGACCATCAATGACACGCTGGGGCACCATACCGGTGATGCGCTGCTGAAAGCCGTGGCCGAGCGCCTGATGACCTGCCTGCGTCCCGGCGACACCGTCTCACGCCTGGGCGGCGATGAGTTCACCATCATCCTCGCCAACGTGGCGCACGTGGACGACGTGACCCGTGTGGCGCAGAAGATTCTGGATCAGTTCATTTCCCCGTTCCGCATCGGGGGGCGCGACCTGTTCGTCAGTCCCAGCATCGGTATCACCCTTTATCCGCTGGACGAGAAGCTGCCCGAGAACCTGCTCAAGGACGCCGACGTCGCGATGTATCGCGCCAAGGAGCTGGGCGGCAACCGGTTCCAGTTCTACACCCCGGAACTCAACCTCCGGGCGGCGCGGCGGCTGGAACTGGAAACCGGCCTGCGGCAGGCGCTGGAGCGGCAAGAGTTCATTTTGCATTACCAGCCGCTCGTGGACATGCGCACCGGCCGGATCCGGGGCATGGAAGCGCTGCTGCGCTGGCAGCATCCCGAGTTCGGATTGATTCCGCCGCTCGATTTCATCCCGCTGGCCGAGGAGATCGGACTGATCATCCCCATCGGCGAATGGGCGCTGAAGACCGCCTGCGCCCAGATCAAGGCCTGGCACAAAACCGGCTTTCCGGCGCTGCAGGTGGCGGTGAATCTTTCCAGCAAACAACTGCGCGACAAGAACCTGATTGCCGCCGTCCAGCAGGCGCTGACGGAGAGCGGGCTCGAGCCGCGGTATCTCGACCTGGAACTGACCGAGAGCGTGCTCATGCAGGACATGGAGCAGGCCAGCGCGATCCTGAAGGAGTTGAAGGCGGTCGGGATATCCTTTTCGCTCGATGACTTCGGTACCGGTTATTCCTCGCTCAGTTACCTCAAGCGTTTCCCCATCGATTACCTGAAGATCGACCGTTCGTTCGTGCGCGACATCACCACCGATGCCGTCGGGGCGGGCCTCGTCAAAGCCATCATCGCCATGGCCAACGTGCTCCACATCAAGGTTATCGCCGAAGGCGTAGAGACCTATGAACAGCTGGAGTTCCTGCGCCGTCACGGTTGCGACATCACGCAGGGTTATTTCTGCAGCAAACCCCTCGCCGCAGGGGAATTCACCGAGCTGCTGCGGGACTGGAATCAGATACGCGCGGGCAAATGCCGCATCGAGGGTCAACGGAACGCGTGAACGCCCGCGAAGAGCAAGGTATTCAGGCTCACGGCCCGCCGATATTGCTAGACGCGGCCACAGGCTGCTCTATTTAAAGAACCCCTTCCGGCAACTGCATGGTGATGCAATGCAAGCTGCCGAACTGATAGATGAGCGGCAGGCAGTTGACCGGCACGATCGCGCGATCGGGAAAGCATTCCTTGAATCGTGCCAGCGCCACGGCGTCAGCCGGATCTTCATAGGTGGGCACCAGCACCGCGCCGTTGATAATGAGAAAATTGGCGTAGGTCGCGGGCAGGCGTTGTCCGTCTTCATCGTATTTCGCCCGCGGCCAGGGAAGCGCCACGAGGCGATAGGGCTGGCCGTCGGCGGCACGAAAGGCTTTCAGCTCCTGCTCCATTGCTTTCAGTTCCGCGTAGTGTTCGTCCTGGATGTCATCGCAACTGACGTAGGCAATCGTGCCCCGGTCGCAGAAGCGCGCCAGCGTGTCGATATGGCTGTCGGTGTCGTCACCGGCGAGATAACCGTGATGCAGCCACAGAATCCGGTTTATCCCGAGCGAACTCATGAGCCGCTCTTCGATCTGTTCCCGGGAAAGTTTCGGATTGCGCGTCGGCGCCAGCAGGCAGCGCGCGGTGGTGAGCAGGGTGCCGGAGCCGTCCACCTCGATCGAACCGCCTTCCAGGACCATGTCCACGGTCTGCATCGGGGCGTGGCCGAACGCGTCCAAGCCGTAAAGTTTGCGGCTGATCTGGTTGTCGAGTTCATAGCCGTATTTGCCGCCCCAGCCGTTGAAACCGAAATCGAGCAGCATGGTCTCGCCGTGACACTGGACCGTGATCGGCCCGTGGTCGCGCGCCCAGGTGTCGTTCGAGGGCACGGTGCGCAGCATGACCCGGCCCATGTCGGCGCCGCTGTCCGCGAGCAATTGTCCGACATGCTCGCGGTGTTTACGGTCATAGCAGGAGATCAGCACTTTCTCGCGCAGGCTGATGTGGCGCGCGATCTCGGCGAACACCGGCTCGACTTGCGTCATTCCTTTGGCCCAATCGCCATGCGCGTGCGGCCAGGTGAGCATGACGCCGCTTTGCGGCGCCCATTCGGGGGGGAGATAGTTACGGCAGGCGTCGGCCATCGAATTCTTGTCCTGTCAGGCTGAAAAACCGGCGCGTATGCTAGCGTAGCCGTTCCGGCTTCGCCAGACAGGCATTTTCATCAGACGGTTTGATTTCCGCCCGCAAGTAGTTTTGAATGTGCGCTCTTTTTTGCCTGCTTCGGAGCCGAGATGTCCCTGATTCGTCCTTTCCCCGGCCTGCGCCCAGCGCCCGGCCGCGCGGCCGACGTGGTCGCACCGCCGTACGATGTGTTGAGCACGGACGAGGCGCGTGCGCGGGCGCAGGGAAGACCGTGGAGTTTTCTGCACATCTCCAAGCCCGAGATCGACCTGCCCGCGGGCACCGACCCGTACAGCGCCGCGGTTTATGCCAAGGGTCGGGAAAATTTCCGGAACATGCTCGACGCCGGCGTGCTGCGGCGCGACCCCGCGCCTTACTATTATGTATACCGGCTGGTGATGGGCGCGCACAGTCAGACCGGCATCGTCGCGGCCGCCTCGGTTCCCGATTACGACGGCAACCGCATCCGCAAGCACGAGTTCACCCGTCCGGACAAGGAGGACGACCGCGTGCGGCAGATCGACGCGCTCAACGCCCAGACCGGTCCGGTGTTCCTGACTTATCGTCACTCGCCCGTCGTGGATGGGGTTGTCGGCGACGTTGCGCGCGGCGCGCCGGACGTGGACGTGACCGCCGACGACGGCGTGCGCCATACGCTGTGGGTTATGCGCGAGCCGGGGCGGATCGACGCCATCACCCGCGCCTTCGATGCCATGCCCTGTCTTTACATCGCCGACGGGCACCACCGCTCGGCCGCGGCGTCGCGCGTGGCGGCGTCGCGCAAGGCCGCCGGCCCGAAACACACCGGTGAAGAACCCTGCAACTATTTCCTCGCGGTGATCTTTCCCGACAACCAGATGCAGATTCTGGATTACAACCGCGTGGTCAAGGATCTGAACGGTCTGTCGCGCGAGAGCTTCCTGCAAAAAATCGGAACGGCTTTCAGCGTAAAGCCGGAACCGGCCATGGTGAAACCCGGCCACGCCGGAGAATTCGGCATGTATATGAAGGGGCAGTGGTATCGTCTGAATATCAGGCCGGAGCGCCTGCCCGCGGACGATCCGGTGAAGCGGCTCGACGTCAGCCTGCTCCAGGACAACCTGATTTCACCGATACTCGGCATCCACGATCCGCGTCGCGACAAGCGCATCGATTTCGTCGGCGGCATCCGCGGTCTGAAGGAGCTGGAGCGGCGCGTGGATTCCGGAGAGATGGCCTGCGCGTTTTCGCTTCATCCCACCTCGATGGCGGACCTCATGCGCGTCGCCGATGCCGGCGAAGTCATGCCGCCCAAGTCCACCTGGTTCGAACCCAAGCTCGCCGACGGGCTGGTGTCGCAGGTGCTGGGTTGAATATCCGGACCGATTCCCGTTGCCAGCTCAACCGGTTAGCGGCGGTTTTTAAACCGGAGCCCGCATTCTTGTCGGGACTTCATGGTCCGGGTTACAATGCCGCTCATAGAAGACTCATGGATTCCAGAGTATTTGCATCAGGGAGAGAGATGTCATTCTAGCCCTAGAAGCAAAGAGGAGGAGATTCACCATGAGCCGCCAGCTGTCTAATTTCCATTCTCCGGATTACCGAATTTCCCTCCGTGGCGCCGTTGTACCGCTCATGGCGATGTTTGGTCTGTTTTTGGTTTTGAGCGCCGCTCCCGCACGCGCCGTCAGCATCGGCCCTTCCGGAAACGCCTACGAATACATCGCGAGCAACAACATAAGCTGGACGGACGCCAGCCTCACGGCCGCGGCAATGCAGTATTCCGGCTATAACGGCCATCTTGTCACCATCTTCAATCAGACGGAAAACAATTTCGTTCTGGGGCTGCTCAACGGCGTCGTCGGGTCGGTGTGGCTGGGTGGTTCCGACGCCCAGAGCGAAGGAACCTGGAAATGGGTGACGGGGCAGCAATTCTGGCAGGGCGGCACGAACGGCACGGCCGGCCCCGATGTGAATTATGCGAATTGGGTATCCACGATCGAACCGAGCAATTCCGGTACGGGTGAAAACTATCTGTCCATGTACGGAGCTTGGGTGTCGAGCGGAACCTATGTGCTGCCGGGCAAGTGGAACGATCAGGTGAACAGCCCTGCGGCCGGTTCGGACTATTATTCGATCAAGGGCTACGTGGTTCAGTACGATATCGTGACTCCGGTTCCGCTCCCTGCGGCCGTGTGGCTCTTCGGTTCCGGCCTGCTCGGTTTGCTGGGAATGGCCAGGCGGAGCAGACGGTAGCGTGATGTTGAGGACTTTCTCAGCAATCTGCTAGTTCAGATTCGCGCGGGTTTCCAGGACGAAGTCGCCAGCCAGTTTCGCAGTTGTTCGCACGATCGGGCTGGCTGATAAAAAATGCCTGGTCGCAACTGAACTCTGATCATTGGTGATTCTCCACGTTCTGCTCCGGGCTGAATGAACACACGCGGTTGCGGCCCGCGCGCTTGGCCGCGTACAGCGCCTCGTCCACCCGGGAGGTCAATGTTTCCGCGGTGTCTCCGTCCTGGAACTGGGCGACGCCAAAACTGCAGGTAACAGTCCCCACCTCGGCGAAAACGAATTCCTCGATAAGCCGCCTCAGTTTTTCCGCAAGCTCGAACGCCTGCTGGCCGTCGCAATTCGGGGCCAGAATCATGAATTCCTCCCCGCCCCAGCGGGCAAGCACATCGGGTTGCCGGATATGGCCGGCAGCAATCCGGGTTATACCGACCAGCACCCGGTCGCCGACCTGGTGGCCACGGGTGTCGTTCACCGCCTTGAAGTGATCGAGGTCGTACATCAGCACGGAAAGTGGCGTCTTGTAGCGCCCCGAC
>JACQER010000122.1 GCA_016200465.1 Gammaproteobacteria bacterium
CCTTCAATAAAATCCTCGATGCCGACGAACTGGCCGAACAGATACGGTTGGCGAATGTCGTGGTCGACGCGAGCGACAACTTCGCTACCCGCTTCGGCCTGAATCGTCTTTGCGTCGAATGGAAAAAACCGCTCGTCTCGGGCGCGGTGATCCGGATGGAAGGTCAGGTGACGACTTTCCGCGCCGATCTTCCCGGCGCTCCCTGCTATCGCTGCCTGTATAAAGACATGGACGAGCTGGCCGAAACCTGTTCGGAAACCGGCGTGCTCGCGCCGGTCGCGGGCATCATCGGCAGCATCCAGGCAACCGAAACACTGAAGGTACTGACCGGCGTGGGCCAGACGCTGAACGGCCGTCTGTTGATCCTCGACGCCCAGACCATGGAGTGGCGCGAAATCCGGCTGCACAAGGATCCGGCCTGTCCGGTCTGCGGTGACGCATGAGCGCCGTCCGGCTACCGCGCGCGATCGTCAATCAGTTACTGCACCTGGCACAGAAATCGCCAGAAGAGGAAATCTGCGGACTGATCTCGCGCGATCGTACGGGATTCCGAAAATGCTACCCCGTGGCCAATGCCGCCGGTGACCGGAAGCGCTTCTTCACGCTCGACCCGAAGCAGCAGATCGAGGCGATGCGCGCCATGCGCGAGCGCGGCGAGGAACTGGCCGCCATCTACCACTCCCATCCCGACGCCCCGCCACTGCCCTCGCTCGCGGACATCGAGCAGCACGAATACCCCGGCGTGCTTTATCTGATCATTTCACTCGGCACCCAAGGCGTGCTCGAAATGCGCGGTTTCCACATCCGCGGCCGCAGCATCGAGGAAGCCGCCATCGGCTTGCAGGACGAGCCCGCGTCCTAGTGCCGTTCCAGTTCCTGCCCTTGATCGTTCTCTTGCCTCATCGCCGTTGTCACAGATCAAAAAGTGCCCGCATTCCCGGGACAACACAACAGGAACGGCACTAGCGGCGGCGGCCTCGACAACTATACTCCTTATTTAAAGCCGCCCGGCGGCCGACGTAAGGAGAAATCATGTCTATCGCCACTTTTGTCTTTCTGGGCATTTTTGCCGCGCTGTTCCTCTATGCCGTCACCATGTACAACAATTTCGTGCGACTCAAGAACAACGTCGCCCAAGCCTGGTCGAACATCGACGTGTTGCTGAAGCAGCGTCATGACGAGCTGCCGAAGCTGGTCGAGGCGTGCAAACAATACATGCAGCACGAATGCGGCGTGCTGGAAAAGGTCACGCAGGCGCGCGCCGCGGTACACAGCGCGCGCGAAGCCGGCGACGTCGGTGCTCTCGGCGCCGCCGAGACCGAACTGCGCCTCGGCCTGGGACGGCTGTTCGCCGTGGCCGAAAACTATCCCGAACTGCGCGCCAACGAGAACTTCCAGCATCTGCAGAACCGCATCTCACAGATCGAGGCGCAGATCGCCGACCGGCGCGAGTTCTACAACGATTCGGTCAACGCCAACAACGTCCGCATCGAGCAATTCCCGGACAACGTGATCGCCACCCTGTTCCGGTTCGAACCGAAGCCGCTGCTCAAGTTCAAGGAAAGCGAAACCCGGGACGTCAACGTCAAGGCGCTGTTCGGCACCTAAGAATATGGCGTCGTCCGGTCCGCTGGCCCCGTGGCTCGCCGGGCTGGCTCACTCGATCCATCAAAGCGACCCGGCCGCCATCGGCCTCGTGGTGGCGGTGCTGACTGCCGGCTCCGCCTACTGTTCCTGGCGCACATGGCGCCACGTAAGTCATATCCGTCTCATCGAAGACACGCCCACCTGCAAGATCCGCTCGGCGCCGCAAGGCTACGTGGAACTCGAAGGCCTCGGCAAGCTCATGGACGGTCCGCCGATCATCGCGAAACTTTCCGGCCTGCCCTGCGTCTGGTTCCGCTACAAGATCGAGGAATACGTCGCCACCGGCAAGGGCAGCGAACATCGCTGGGAGATCGTCGACAAGGGCGAAAGCACGGACACTTTCTGGCTGCAGGACGGCACCGGGCGCGTGGTCATCGACCCCGAGGGCGCGGATGTCACCCCGCGGCACAAAGATACATGGCGCTCGGGTTCCCCGCTCGGCGGCATCGCTCACGCCGCTTACGTAAAAGGTTTTGTCGGTTCCCGCGCCGGTGGCGGCAACTACCGCTTCACCGAGGAACGCATCAATTCCGGCGAACGGCTCTACACCCTCGGCCTGCTGAAAAACGTGAGCGGCTATACAAGTCAGACGAGCGTGGACGAGGACGTGCGCGCGCTGCTCGGCGACTGGAAAAAAGACCAGCCCGCACTGCTTCAGCGTTTCGATCTCGACAAGGACGGAAAAATCGACGAGAAGGAATGGATGCTCGCGCGTTCGCAGGCGCGGCGTGAGATCACGAAAAACCGCCAGGAACAGGTCAACGCTTTCGCCGACGGTCTCAATGTCCTCGGCCCGACACGCGACCGGTCAAGACCGTACATTCTGTCCGCATTTACCCAGACGGAACTCGCCAAGCGCTACCGTCTCTGGGCGAGGCTGTACGCGGGCGGCTGTTTCCTGCTGGGTCTCGTCACGGTGTGGGTATTCAACGCCAAATTTCTGTAACAATTCATACACCGACCGCAGGCCATCAAGGCCTGCGTAGATCACAAATCTGAAAAATGCACCGGCAACATTCCCTGTCATCAGGCTCGGGTATATTAGCCGACGCTAAACTGCTCATTGCACATCGTGAAAAAGTAAGTTAGCTTAGTTCACGCTACAGATGTATCCGGCGCCACGGTGGTTTTTGTGTCTGACGGCGGCTGACGGGAGAAAAACGCGGCAAGAATAAAAAGTTTCCCACGGAGGGATTCTGATGACATCCGCGCATTGTCATGAGCTGATTGAACTGTTGTCAAAAGCAGGCACAGTCGAGGAAATTCATTCGGCCTGTTCCGCGCTTTGCGAGCAATTCGGCTTCGATCGCTTCCAGTATGGCGCACGCATACCCACCTCCTTCGTCAAGCCGTACTATATCTTCATCAGCAGCTATCAAAACGAATGGCGCGATCGTTATCTGGCCAAAGGCTACATGACGATCGATCCTGCTGTTCAATACTGTGCCAACCACCTGACGCCGTTTTCCTGGGATCGAATCAGGCAACAGGAAAAAAACGACAAAATCGTACGTCAGTTCATGGGCGAAGCCGGTGAATTTGGTTTAAACAGCGGGGTAAGCATCCCTGTCCATTCCGCCCAGGGGGAATTCGCGATGTTCAGCGCGGCTTCGAGCCTGGACCAGGAACGGGCCAATTCACAAATCATGGAAGTCCTCCCCTTCGTGCATTTATTTGCCGCACACCTTCACGAAACTGTACGAAAGATCCTGGAAAAACAGGTTCTCCCTCTCAGCAAGGTTCAACTCACCGATCGGGAACGGGAATGCCTGCTCTGGACGGCCGAAGGTAAAACAGCCTGGGAAATATCACAGATTCTGAAGATATCGGAACGCACCATCGTCTTTCATCTCCAAAACGCTGCCGACAAGCTTAACGTCGTCAACCGACAACAAGCCGTGGCGCGCGCGGTTTCTCTTGGAATAATCTCTCCCTCACTCGTCTGAATCTCTTTTTTCATCCAGCCCATTGCACGGCGGCTGCTTCGCTCCATGCTCCTGGAAAGAGTCGCTTAACCACAACCTGTAATATCTTACAGCTACCTATCACACAGGGGTTGTCGTTCACTATCCGAAAGCATTCGCATCGGAGAGGTGAACCGTGCACAAAATTCTGCTGGCCAAGGCAAATGACGGCCTCCTGGACAAGGAAACCCTCAATGCGATGTTCCGGTTCCGCCACAAGGTCTTTCACGAGCGCCTGGGCTGGGAGGTTCCCGCTCAAAATGGAATTGAACGTGACGACTACGATGAGATAAATCCCGTTTATTTGATAGCCAAGAATCGAAGCGAAGAAGTCGAGGGATGCTGGAGACTGCTACCCACGACGGGTCCTTATATGCTGAAAGATACCTTTGCTCAGCTGCTGCACGGAGATGAGGCGCCTCGAGATTCAACGATTTGGGAGATGAGCCGCTTGGCGGTGTTACCCAGCGGCAGTCGCGAGCATGCCCAGATTACACTCAACGCCATTACCTTTGACTTAATACGCGCGGTGTACGAATTTTCCATCGAAAATAGCATTCGTCAGTACGTTCTCGTTACCAGCGTCGCCGTGGAAAGGCTTCTGACAAGGGTCGGTTTTCCCATTCATCGACTTGGAAATCACAAGCCGCAGTACATCGGAAAAGTACTGACGGTGGCTTGTTACGTCGATATCAACGAACAATTCCGTCAGGCGGTTTACAAAAACTACAAACCTTCCGAAACCGACCGGGAAGCAGCATGAAGATTCTTCTCGCTGGCAACATGCCGGAGGCCAAGGCGCTGCTTCAGGCCCTGGCGCGTGCCAGCGAGCATCAGATTACCCATTGTGCGGATGGTGCCTATGTGATCGCCGAACTGCTCAAACATGGATATGACTGGGCGATCATCAACAGCCGCGCTGTAAGCGGGGGCGATAAGGACATTGCCCGCATCATCCGTGCGATGGGTACCGATACACGGGGCTTTCCGCCGGTTGCCGTACCGCGCGACGGGAGTGTCACCGGCCCCGTCGCGCACCATGCATGCAGCGTTGAGTGGACGAAAGAAGGCGTGCTCCAGCTGCATTGCGGGTTGCATGCTTTAATGAAGGACGCCATGGCGCCGTGGCGACCCGATCCGGGCTGCGCCGGGGAAATTCTTTTCGAATATCACGCCCCGTGCGCCAAGGCCCGGAGACGCGATGGTTGAAGAGCACATACTCAGCCTGCCGTTCAAATCATTCTTCGATAGCGCCGCCACCGGAGTAGCGCTGGCCGATCCACGAGGGAATATTCTCGTCGTCAACCCGGCTTTCATGCGGCTCATCGGCCGTCGTCCGGAAGAGGTCAGTGGCAGGAACATCCTGAATTTCATCGCCCCGGAGAAAATCCGCGATGTCCGCGACATGCTCGACGGCCTGGCGACCGATTCACATCAGCGATACAAGTCCGACGTTGTTCTCAGCCACAGCCAAGGCCATGCCTTGCGCGCGCTGTTCGGCGCGGCGCTGGTGCAGGATCCGGCAGGAACTCCGCTGTGCATGATGTTTACCGTGTCGGAAATACCCGTGGACCAACCCGCGGATGAAGCAGCGACACGCGCCTCCACCCCCGCGCGATACATCGACAAAACCTGCCTGAAAATATTCGATGTAATCCCGCAAATCCTGCTGTTTATCAGTCAGGCGCGGCACATCGAGGGAATCAACAAACAGGGTGAATCCGCGTTCGGGTACGCCCGGCAGGAGCTGATCAGCTGCCCTGTCGAGACGTTGTTTCCCGACCTGACGTGGCAGACACCCGTGCCGGACGCCGCCCATCATGCCGTCAGACCCTTGTTCGCCGTTCATGCGCTGCACAAGAATGGCGAGAGAATTCCGGTATTGCTCGACCTCAGGGCAGTTCACGCGGGCGACAAAACGTATTGGCTGGGCATCGTTCAGCATCTGACAGGACACAAAACAGCCGGGGATGCCAACGTTTCCACCGTGTCGCGCGACCCGGTCACGGGTCTTTACACGCGAAGCATGTTCCTGGAGCGCCTCCAGCACGCGGCTTCCAGAGCGGAACGCGACGAAAAAAAACTCGGTGTGCTGCTGCTGGACCTGGACCGGTTCAAGGAAATCAACGATTCATTCGGGCACGAGGGCGGAGACGAGCTTTTGAAAGAGGTCGGCGAGCGCATCGCCGCGTTCCTGCGAAAGAGCGATACCGTGGCCCGGCTCGACGGCGATCATTTCGCGATTTTGCTTGAAGGCCTCAAAAAATCCGAGCATGCCCTGGCGACGGCACAGAAACTTCTCGGCGCCTTCGCGGCCCCTTTTCTGAGACAGGAACAGGACGTATACCTGACTCCCAGTATCGGCATCAGCATATTTCCGGAAGACGGCATGGACGGCGACAGCCTGATCAGGGATGCCCAGAACGCGATGCGCATGGCAAAAAAAAGCGGCGGCAACGCATTCCAATTCTATACCGGGGAAATGAATACCCGCGCGATCGAACGCATCAGGCTCGACAGCGAGCTGCGCCGCGCGCTGAAGCATGGACAATTTGCCGTTTATTATCAGCCGCTGGTGAACGCAACGGACGGAAGAGCCGTCTGTCTCGAAGCACTGTTGCGCTGGAATCATCCCGAAAAAGGGCTGGTGCCGCCGATGTCCTTCATACCGCTGCTCGAGGAAACCGGACTGATCGAACAGGTGGGCGATCTCGTCCTGCGCGCCGCCTGTCAACAGCTCAAAGCACTGCGCCATAACGGCCACGGCCGTCTGAGAGTGGCCGTGAATATCTCCGCACGGCAATTCTTGCAAAAGGATTTCGCGGCCACGGTGGAAAAAATTCTCAAGGAAACCGGGGCGGACCCCCGGGCACTGGAGCTGGAAATCACCGAGAGCGTGCTGCTCAGAAATACCGAGAATGTCGGCAGGATACTCGCATCGATTGTCGCACTCGGCGTTCGCATCATCCTGGACGATTTCGGCACCGGCTGCTCATCCCTCTCCTACCTCAAGCATTTCCCGATCCATGCCTTGAAGATCGACCGTAATTTCGTGCAGGGACTTCCCCGACAACGGGGCGACCTGGCCATCACCAACGCCATCATTACCCTGGCCACCGATCTGGGCCTGAAAGTCATCGCCGAGGGCGTGGAAACTGACGAGCAGCATGCCTATCTGCGCGAGCAGCAATGCCATGAACTTCAGGGTTTCCTGTTTTCCCGCCCGATGCCGGCGGAAGAGGTCGGTCCGTGGCTGAACAAACAGCTGCACTGAACGTCCGGGAACGGGAAGTCATCGCACGGCGATGAACTTCGTTCGAAGGGCACGAATTATTTCTCAATAATACTCTTCCGCAGCATCTCCCACTGTTTTTCCCACCCCGCCACCGGTGACGACCTGAACTCGCTGCGCACAAAGCGCGTGATCGCGCCTTCGACCACTGCAAGCAGCAACGCGGCGGTATCGACAATCGGGACACGCAGATTTTCACTCGCCTCGGCCTCGCGCAGGACCTGTTTCAACTGGGTCTCGACGCGCTCGTAAATCTGCACCACGCGCTTGCGCAGGCGCTCGGTCTCGCCGACCAGCACGTCGCCGTACAGCAGGCGCGCCATGCCGGGATTCCTGTCGGCGAATCCCAGCAGCAGGAAGAGAATGCCCTGGATACGCGCCTCGGCGCGGGATTCCTCGGCCAGGATACGGTTGATGCGGGAGAAAAGGGTTTCTTCGATGAATTCGATCAGCCCCTCGAACATTTTTCCCTTGCTCGGGAAATGGCGGTATAGCGCGGCTTCGGAAACGCCGACGGCGCGCGCGAGTTGCGCCGTGGTGATGTGTTCACCCTGGTTTTTCTCGAGCATGTGCGCCAGCGTCTCGAGAATCTCCTGACGGCGTTCGCCGCGACGCGGTCGGGCCATGGCTCAGTTCCGCGTCCGCCAGCCGAAATTGTTTTCCGCGCCGGACATTGTCTTCTGCATTTCCGTCCGCTCACACCAACGTCGCCGCGACGAAGGGCGATCCCTCCCTGATACAACACATCCTGGCGCGCGCGGATTCACGGGGTTCAGGACTTGATCAGCGTGCCGACGCCTTCGTTGGTGAATATTTCCAGCAGCACCGCGTGCTCGACGCGTCCGTCGATGATGTGCGCGGTCTTCACGCCGCTGCCGACCGCGTCGAGGGCGTAGTTGACCTTGGGCAGCATGCCGCCGTGGATGGTGCCGTCGCCGATCAGATCCTTGACTTGGCCGATGGAAAGTCCGGTGAGCAGTTTTCCCTCCTTGTCCAGCACGCCGGTGGTGTTGGTCAGCAAGATCAGCTTCTCCGCCTTGAGCGTGATGGCGAGCTTGCCGGCCACGACGTCGGCGTTGATGTTGTAGGTCTGGCCGTCCTCGCCGACGCCGATCGGCGCGATCACCGGAATGAAATCGCCGGTGTCGAGCAAGGCGACCAGACGCGGGTCGATGCTGCTGACCTCGCCCACGTGGCCGATGTCGATGATCTCGCTCGGAAGGCTTTCCTTTTCGGAGGGTTTCTGCAGCACCATTTTTTTTGCTCGAATCAGCCCGCCGTCCTTGCCGGAAAGCCCCACCGCCTTGCCGCCCTGCTGGCTGATGAGATTCACGATTTCCTTGTTGACCAGCCCGCCGAGCACCATCTCGACCACGTCCATGGTCTCGCGGTCGGTGACGCGCATGCCCTGGATGAATTCGCTCTTCTTGCCGATTTTCTCCAGCAGCTTGCCGATCTGCGGCCCACCGCCGTGCACCACGACCGGGTTCATGCCAACCAGTTTCATCAATACCACGTCGCGCGCGAACCCGCGTTTCAGGTTTTCGTCGACCATGGCGTTGCCGCCGTACTTGATGACGATGGTCTTGCCCTGGAAACGCTGAATATACGGTAAGGCTTCGGTCAGAATGCGCGCCCGGTCGGCGGCTGATTGGGGGGTTAATGTCATTCTGTTTTTCCTGTTATCTGTTATCTGCCCTCACCCCTTGTTCCCGCCGAGGCGCACAGGAATCATGTGCGCCCGTTCGGCGGGGTAAAGGTCCACTGGACCTTTACCCATTTCCGCCTCACCTCCCGCTAACGCGGGAGAGGGGGAGTTAGAGGGAAAACCGTCATTCTGATCGAAAAGTTAGCGCATATTCACGCCAAAGTCAGCATGCGCGGGGCCTGAAAACGAGAAAGGCCGCTCGCGCGGCCTTTCTGCATCCGGGAATTCTCCCCGGAAATCGACTTCTTTACTCGACGCCGACGGTGATCTTCTTGGGCTTCATTTCCTCGGCCTTGGGCAGAGTCAGCTCCAGCACTCCGTCCTTGTAGTTGGCCTTGACGCCTTTCTCGTCGATCTGCGTACCGAGCCGCAGGCTACGGACGTATTTGCCATAGCGGCGTTCCTTGCGCAGCACGCGTTCGCCTTCCTTCTCTTCCTTCTCGCTCTTGGTCTCGGCGGTAATGGTGAGAATGCCGTTTTCCAGCGTTACGTCGATGTCCTCTTTCTTCACGCCGGGAACGTCGGCGACGATGACATACGCGTCATCGCGTTCCTTCACGTCCATGGCCGGGAACAGGTCTTCGCCGCGCGCCTCTTCCACCCAGCGCATCGGGCTCAGAAAGCCCTGAAACATCCGGTCAAAATCATTGTCCCACAAACCCCAGCGGGTCAACGGGGTACGGTCTTCACGTCGTATCAGTCTGGTCATAAAGCACCTCCGGATAAATGAAAATGAATTAATCAAATTCCCGGCAATCGTTGAACCTGGCCTCACAATCCTCAAGTTCGTTCTGCCGTCTCGCGGTTTTTTAATGGGGACGACGGGGAAAATTTCAAGCGCGGGAAAAATCGCGGAAAATCAGACAAATTGAAAACGGCCAGCGCGGCCGTCAGAGGATATAGCGCGCGAGGTCTTCGTTGCCGACCAGACCGCCGAGATGCCGGTCGACGTAGGCGGCGTCCACCACGGTTTTTTCATGACCGCGGTCGGCGGCCTCGAAGGAAACCGTCTCGAGCAGGCGCTCCATGACGGTATGCAGGCGGCGTGCGCCGATATTCTCGGTGCGTTCGTTCACCTGCCAGGCCACTTCGGCGATGCGCCGCACGCCGTCGGGCGTGTATTCGAGCGCGTGTCCTTCCGTGGCCAGCAACGCGCTGTACTGCTCGGTGAGCGAGGCATCCGGCTCGGTCAGTATGCGCACGAAATCCTCGGCGGTCAGCGGATCGAGCTCCACGCGGATCGGGAGACGTCCCTGCATTTCCGGGATCAGGTCCGAGGGCCTGGAGAGATGGAACGCGCCCGAGGCGATGAAAAGAATATGATCGGTCTTGATCATGCCGTATTTGGTCGACACCGTGCAGCCTTCCACCAGCGGCAACAGGTCGCGCTGCACGCCCTCGCGCGAGACATCCGGACCGCGGGCGTCGGAGCGGCCGACGATCTTGTCGATTTCGTCGATGAACACGATCCCGTGCTGCTCGACGCGCTGCAATGCGCGGCCTTTGATGTCCTCGTCGTTGACGAGCCGCGCCGCTTCTTCCTCGGTCAGCAGTTTGCGCGCCTCGCGTATCTTGACCTTGCGCGGGCTGGAACGCCGCCCACCCATGTTCTGAAACAGGCCCTGCAATTGACTGGTCATTTCCTCCATGCCGGGCGGCGTGATGATTTCGACGCCCATGGCCGGCGTGGACAGCTCGATTTCGATTTCCTGATCGTCGATCGAGCCTTCGCGCAGCTTCTTGCGGAACATCTGGCGCGCCGCACCATCCGCCGGGCGCGCCGCCTCGCCCACGGCGAACCCCATCTCGCGCGCCGGTGGAACCAGTATGTCCAGGATACGGTCCTCGGCGGCGTCCTCGGCGCGCACTCGAACCTTGGCCATCTCCTCGACGCGCGTCATCTTGACCGCCATGTCCACGAGGTCACGGATGATGGAATCCACGTCACGACCGACGTATCCCACTTCGGTGAACTTGGTCGCCTCGACCTTGATGAAAGGCGCGTTGGCGAGCCGGGCGAGGCGGCGCGCAATCTCGGTCTTACCGACACCGGTCGGCCCGATCATCAGAATATTCTTGGGCGTAATCTCGACGCGCAGCGCTTCATCCGCCACCTGGGCGCGGCGCCAGCGGTTGCGCAGCGCGATGGCGACAGCACGCTTGGCGGCCGCCTGGCCGACGATGTGCTTGTCCAGTTCCTGGACAATTTCCCGCGGCGTCATTTCCGACATGGTCAACCCTGAAGCTCTTCGATGGTGAGACTGCGATTGGTATAAATGCAGATGTCGGCGGCGATATTCAAGGCCCGTTCGACGATAGCGCGGGCATCGAGCTCGCTGCTTTCGAGCAGCGCCCGTGCCGCCGCCTGCGCATACGGCCCGCCGGAGCCGATGGCGATCAATCCGCCTTCCGGCTCGATCACGTCGCCCTGGCCGGTGATGACGAGCGAGGCGGTCTTGTCGGCCACCGCCAACAACGCTTCGAGGCGGCGCAGGATGCGGTCGGTGCGCCAGTCCTTGGCCAGCTCCACCGCGGCGCGCGTGAGGTGACCCTGGTGCTTTTCCAGTTTCGCCTCGAATCGCTCGAACAGCGTGAAGGCATCGGCGGTGCCGCCGGCAAAACCGGCGATCACCTGATCCTTGTAGAGGCGGCGCACCTTGCGTGCGTTCGCCTTCATGACGGTGTTGCCCATCGTCACCTGGCCGTCGCCGCCGATGACCACGCGTCCGTTGCGGCGCACCGATAAAATCGTGGTTCCGTGAAACGATTGCAAATCAGGTTCCTCTCAGATGGTTAATGATTTTGGTCGGCGCGCGGATGCGCGACAGGGGGAAACGGGAATCTCCGAGACCGCGTTCAGAGCACCGGCATGGCCACGGCGCGCGCCGAATCCTGGGTCGCGGGACGCGACGCCAGAAAACCCAGGGCCTGTTCCAGAAACGCCTTGCGCTCGCTCGCGAGCGGATAAACCGCGTAGACCTGGCGGTCGATCACCGGGGCGTCCTCCACGCGGTGCAGGCGACCGGATTGCAGATGGTCGACGACCATCTGCTCCGCGAGATAGGTCGCGCCGCCGTTGCGCAACAGAAAAGCCAGCGCCATGCGCCCGAGCCCCATGCGCACCGCGGGCGGCGGCATGTCGGGGAACTGGCGCGCGTGCGCGATGGCAAACGAGGTTCCCCAGTCGGCCATGATGTAACCGTTGCCCACGGCCTCGCGCGCGCCGAGATCCGGGCGGTCGGCCACCATGATGAGCTTGATGTCGGCAATCTCGCGCACCTGAAGCTCGGCCATCTGCGGTGGCTCGAACATGAAGCCGATATCGAGCGCCCGGTCGTGCAATCGGCGAATCAGCACCTCCGCTCCCAGCGCTTCGGCCTGCAGGGCCACGCCGGGCAGCTCGCGATAAATCAGGTGCGTCCATTCCTGCAACAGGATATCCCACAGGCTGTACGAAGCGCCGATCGCCAGGGAGATCTTGTCTTCCTCGCCAAGCGCCGTATCCTGACGCGCCCGGCTCCAGGCGTTCAGAATCGATTCGGCGTACTTCAGCAGCCGCGTGCCGGCGGGCGTCAGCTGGATGTCGTTACGCGTGCGCGTAAAGAGCGGCACGCCCAGCGTCTCTTCGAGCAGACGGATGCGCGCACTGACCGCCGACTGCGTCAGATAGAGATTCTCCGCGGTACGGCCGAAGTGACGGGTGCGATAAACTTCAAGAAAAGTTTTGAGGAGATCGATATCCATCTCGTTCCAGCAATTTCTTTTATGGAGTCAATCATTTCATTTCGCTTTATTGGTGGCAAGCCCGCCCTTATAAAGACGCCAGCCAGACCATCTGCCCGCTTCAACTGATTGTTTCTGAAAGCCAATCCCGCGTTATATCTGCTTCCATCGATCATGTCGATGGAGAAACGGTTTGTTCCGTTTTTCGCTGCATCCATGACATCGATATATTGAGTTCCGCATCCGCATGCGATCGACCCGATCCCGGTATTCCAACCATCACCGCGTCGCTTCGAACGCCGGCGATTTGAGTGAGGAGAAAAAGTGCTCAACCAGAACGAAGAACCTCCGCCAAGCCTGACGGAAAAACATCCTGACGGTCACCGCGCAGCGGCGCCTGTCCTCACGCTGCACAGCAACGAACTGCTCCCGCGACATTACCTCGCGGTCGAGAATCACCGGCTCTATCCCTTCACGATCGACGTCAAACCCCTGTTCGACCGTTATGTGCGATGCATCCCGGCGCCGCTCTCCGATTACACCTTCGCCAACAACATCATCTGGCTGTCGCAGAAAAGCGGTTTCTACCAGATCATCGAGGACTGCTTCTGCCTCTTCAGCCTGAACGGCCATTGCCTGACCATGCTGCTGCCGCCGCTCGGCAAACCGGCGCATCAGGCGACGGCGCTCGATGCCTGCTTTCGCATCATGGACGGCTACAACCCGACGCCCTATCTCAGCGCGGTCGAATACGTGTACCGCGACTTCGTGAACCTGTTCGACGCGTCCGACGACCGCTGGCTCATCGAGCGCAGCCTGCCGGACTACATTTACCGCACGCAAGACCTGGTCCAGCTCAAGGGCAATGCCTATAAAACCAAGCGCGGCGAGATCAACCAGTTCCGCCGCGTTCACCCGGATCACCGCCTCGAGCGTCTCGGCCCGCAACACTGGGACGACATCCGCGGCCTCATCGATACCTGGTTGCGCAACCGCCTCCAATACATGTCCGGCGATGCCATCGCCGATTTTTTCTACACCGTCGAGCAGGAACGCCGCGCGATCGAGCGCGCGCTGACTCACTATGACCGGCTCGGACTGGAAGGTATGTGCCTGTTCATCAACGGCCGGCTGGAGGGCTTCACGTTCGGCGAGCGCATCAACCCGGACGTCGCCAACGTGCTCGTGGAAAAAACCAATTTCGCCATTCCCGGCTCGGCGCAGTACCTGTTCCGCGAATTCGCCAAGCAATTCACCGACTGCACTTTCATCAACGTCGGCGATGACCTGGGACTCGAAAATCTGCGGCGCGTGAAAATGAGCTATCGTCCGGCGCTGTTCGGCGAAAAAGTCAGCCTGCGGCACGCGGGAACGCATGTGCCCGGCTGAAGGGTCGTCAACGACAGCGCGGATACGCCGGGCCCGGATTGACGACGTCGCCATGCTGGCGCAACTCGAGCAGCGTTTTCCCACCGACCGGCTGAGCCGCACGAGCCTCCGGGGCCTGCTGCGACGCGGTCATGCGTCCGTGCGGGTATGCGAACAGGACAACGTGCTTGCCGGCAACGCCGTGGTGCTCTATCGGCGCGGATCGGCCATCGCACGTCTCTATTCACTGGTGGTGCATCCGGATTATCTGCGCCGCGGCATCGGCCGGATGCTGCTGGCGGCCGCCGAAGCGGCGTCCGTCGATCACGGATGCCGCGAACTGCGACTGGAAGTGCGACCGGACAACCTGCCGGCCATCCAGCTGTACCGAAAAGCCGGTTACGTCGTGACGGACAAAATCGGGAAATTTTATGAAGACGGGACCGATGCGCTCAGGATGAGCAAACGCCTTGGACCGGTTACGGGAGCGCCTGCCGGACGGTCGCGGCGACAACGCCCGGCTCCCGCCGCGCCCGGTGCCACAGCCTGAATCCCAGCAGCAACGCGAGGATCGCGCCGTAAATCAGCGGTTCGCGCAGATCCGATTTCACCAGCCACAGAAAATGCACGATACCGCCCACGCCGATGAGATAAACCAGGCGGTGCAAGGTCTGCCAGCGCCGCGCACCCAGACGCCGGATCATGGCGTTCGTGGAAGTAACGGCAAGCGGTATCAGCATCAGGAAACAGGCAAAGCCCACGGTGATGTACGGCCGCTTGGCGACGTCCTTGACGATGTCCGCAAGCACGAAATACTGATCGAGCCAGGCATAGGACAGGAAATGCAGACAGGCGTAGAAAAACGCGAACAGCCCCAGCATGCGCCGGTAACGCAACAGCGCGTTCCACCCGGCCAGGCGCCGCAGCGGCGTGATGGCCAGCGTCAACAGCAGAAAACGTAATACCCAGTCGCCGGTATAGCGGTTGAGGGTCTCGACCGGGTTGGCGCCGAGATCGTTGTGCATCCCACGGTAAACCAGGAACGCGAGCGGGATCAGCGCCAAAACGAAAAACGCCGGTTTGGTGATGCGATGAATATCGCGGTTCTGCATCGTGCCGTTACCGATCTAAAAATATTTTTTCAAATCCATGCCCGTGTACAGCGACGCCACCTGGTCGGCATAGCCGTTGAACGGCAGCGTCTTGCGCTTGGGCGAAAACAGCGAGTCTTCGCCGATGCGCCGTTCGGCTGCCTGGCTCCAGCGCGGATGATCCACGGCCGGGTTGACGTTGGAATAGAATCCGTACTCGCGCGAATTAGCCCGGACCCAGGTCGTGAGCGGTTGTTTCTCGACGAAACGGATTTTCACGATCGACTTGATGCTCTTGAAACCGTATTTCCACGGAACCACGAGCCGGATCGGCGCGCCGTTCTGGTTCGGCAACACCTCGCCGTAGAGTCCCACGGCCAGCAGCGCGAGCGGATGCATGGCCTCGTCGAGACGCAACCCCTCGATGTACGGCCAGTCGAGACCCGCGCCCAGCAGCCCCGGACGCTGGCCGGGCATCTGCGCGGGATCGAGCAGCGTGGTGAACTCGACGTACTTCGCGCGCGACGTCGGCTCGACACGCCGGACCAGATCGCGCAGCGGGAAACCCACCCAGGGGACCACCATCGACCAGGCCTCGACGCAGCGCAGGCGGTAGACGCGCTCCTCCAGGGGATGATGCTTGAGCAGATCCTCCAGCTGATACACGGCGGGCTTTTTCACCTCGCCTTCGATCGCCACGCTCCAGGGAAAGGTCCGGAAATTCCCGGCGTGTTCCGACGGATCGCCTTTGCCGGAACCGAATTCGTAAAAATTATTGTAGCTCGTGACATCCTTGTAGGACGTCGGCTTCTCATCGAGCGAGAACGGGCCCTTGCGCAGATTGGGAAATTTCCGGCCGGCGTCCGCGGCCGCGGGCAGCAGCGATCCGGTAATACCGGCCGCGGCCAGGATTCCCGCGTCGCGCAGGAAACGGCGGCGGCGGTAAATTTCCGGCGGTGTAATTTCGCTCGCAGCGATATCCGGCGGTTTGCGGATGTGGAACATGCGTTTCTCCCGTGAACACCCTGATATTCATTATAGGAACACATTCTCCGACCG
>JACQER010000123.1 GCA_016200465.1 Gammaproteobacteria bacterium
CCGAAATCCATGAGCTTGGCGACCTTGCCCTCATAGATCATGCCGACCTCGACATCGGCGGTGAGCTGCTTCACGCGACGCACGGCCTCCTGCGCGGCGTTGTTGTCGGCCGAGGCGATCTTGACCGTGCCGTCGTCCTCGATGTCGATGGTGCAGCCGGTCTCCTCGGTGAGCGCACGGATGGTGGCGCCGCCCTTGCCGATCACGTCGCGGATGCGTTCCGGATTGATCTTGATCGCGATGATGCGCGGCGCGTATTCCGAAAGCTCGGCGCGCGGCGCGGAAATCGCCTTGCCCATCTCGCCCAGGATATGCAGCCGGCCTTCTTTGGCCTGCTTGAGCGCGGCATCCATGATTTCCTTGTTGATGCCTTCGATCTTGATGTCCATCTGCAGTGCGGTCACGCCGCTCGTGGTGCCGGCCACCTTGAAATCCATGTCGCCGAGGTGATCCTCGTCGCCGATGATGTCGGTGAGCACCGCGAAGCGCTTTTCTTCCTTGATCAGGCCCATCGCCACGCCGGCCACCGGCGCCTTGATCGGCACGCCGGCGTCCATCAGCGACAGCGAGGCGCCGCAGACCGAGGCCATGGAGCTCGAGCCGTTGGATTCGGTGATTTCGGACACGATACGCAGAACATAGGGATACACCGCCATGTCCGGCAGCACCGCGACGACGGCGCGCTTGGCCAGGCGACCGTGACCGACTTCGCGGCGCTTGGGGCTGCCGACGCGGCCGACTTCGCCCACCGAGTATGGCGGGAAGTTGTAATGCAGCATGAACGGTTCTTTGCGCTCGCCTTCCAGCGCGTCGATGATCTGCGCGTCGCGGCCGGTGCCGAGCGTGGTCACGACCAGCGCCTGGGTCTCGCCGCGCGTGAACAGCGCCGAGCCGTGGGTACGCGGCAGCACGCCGGTGCGGATCGTGATCGGGCGCACGGTGCGCGTGTTGCGCCCGTCGATGCGCGCTTCGCCGGAAAGAATCTTGTCGCGCACGGTGCGGTATTCGATGTCACCAATAATTTTCTGCACCTTTTCCTTGGTGCCCGCGGGCGCGCCTTCGGCGGCGTGCTTGCCAACCGCCATCTCGTGTATCTCGGCCACGCGGTCCTGGCGGGCTCCCTTCTCTTTAATACGATAGGCGTCGGCGATGAGCGAACCGAATTCGGTCTGCAGCGCGTTCTTGAGCGCGCCGTCCTCGACCGGCGGCTGCCAGGCCCAGGCTTGCACGCCGGCGTCGCGCACGAGTTCGTTGATCGCGTGGATCGCGGCCTGCATCTGCTCGTGGCCGAACATGACGGCGCCGAGCATGACTTCTTCCGACAGTTCCTTCGCCTCGGATTCGACCATCAGCACCGCTTTCTCGGTGCCGGCGACGACGAGGTCGAGCTGCGAATCGACGAGTTCCTTCTTGCCCGGGTTGAGCAGGTACTTGCCGTCCTTGTAACCGACGCGCGCCGCGCCGATGGGACCGTTGAACGGAGCGCCCGACAGCTTGAGCGCCGCCGAGGCACCGATCATGGCGACGATATCCGGATCGATGTCCGGGTCCACCGAAATCACGGTGGCGATGATCTGCACTTCGTTGGTGAAACCTTCGGGAAACAGCGGACGGATGGGACGGTCGATGAGGCGCGAGGTGAGAATTTCCTTCTCCGAGGGGCGGCCTTCGCGCTTGAAGAATCCGCCCGGGATGCGGCCGGCGGCGAAGGTTTTTTCCTGATAGTCCACCGTCATCGGGAAGAAGTCCTTGCCCGGCATCGGCTCCTTCATCGTCACCGCGGTCGCGAGCACGATGGTTTCGCCCATGCTGGCCACGCACGCGCCGCTGGCCTGACGGGCGATCTCGCCGGTCTCCAGGGTGACGGTGTGGCTGCCGTACTGAAATGATTTCGTGATTTTTGCCAAGACCTTGTCCTCGAGTTACTTCATTACTGAACTTAGGGGAAACTCTGAATAATTCCCAAAAACTGTTTCTCACCGCAAAGGCGCAAAGAGCGCAAAGGTTTTTTCAGTTAAAATTTCATGTTTTACTTTGCGTCCTTCGCGTCTTTGCGGTGAATAATCTTTTTGAAACTTACTTGCGCAGGCCGAGACGCTCGATGAGCGCGCGGTAGCGATCGCCGTCGGTATTCTTCAGATACTCGAGCAGCTGGCGGCGCTTGTTGACCATCTTCAGAAGACCGATGCGCGAATGGTGGTCTTTCGGATGCGTCTGGAAGTGCGCGGATAATTCGTCGATTTGGGTGGACAGCAGGGCAACCTGGACCTCCGGCGAACCGGTGTCACTTTTGTGAGTCTGGTATTCCTGCATGACCTTGGCCTTGGTCTCGCGGGGGACGGTCATCAATATTTACCTCGGATTTTTACTGTCAGTTACGCTCAAGAGGGCGCGTATTCTACCTGCGGGGGCACCCCGCCTCAACCGCCATGTTCCGGTCCGAACGCGCCGGACGGACCGTCTAAAAAACGTCTGTTTCAGGGATTTTCGCCGTGCACCAGCAGGCGGCGCGGGGCCACCCGCCCGTCGTCCATCACCTGGCCCATGCCGAGAAAGCGGTTTTCGCCTTCGTACAGCCGCACCCAGCCGGGCACGAGGCCGTGGCGCGCCGACACCGGCTGCCCCTGCTTGAGATAATGCGACGCCAGCGGCGTCAGGTGCACGTCCGGCAGCGCCCGCAGCACGCTGTCCACCGGCTGCAACAGCCGCGCGCGTTCCGCCGGGGTCGCCAGGGCTTCCAGCTGTTCCAGCGTGACCGCCTGATCGATCGGGATATCCCCGGTCGCGAGCCGGCGCAGCTGCACCACGTGCGCGCCGCAACCCAGGGCCTCGCCCAGGTCGTGCGCCAGGGTGCGGATATAAGTGCCCTTGGAGCAGGAAATTTCCAGCGTCAGCAAGTCGTCCTGAAACCCGAGCATCCTGATTTCATGCATCGTCACCTTGCGCGGTTCGCGTTCGACCTCGACGCCGGCGCGCGCCAGCTTGTAGAGCGCCTCGCCCTGATGCTTGATCGCCGAATACATCGGCGGTATCTGTTCGATCTCGCCGCGGAACCCGACCAGCGTCTTTTCGATGTCGTGCGCGCTCGCGGTAACCGGCCGGGTCGCGGTCACTTCGCCCTCGCTGTCATAGGTTGTAGTGCTCACGCCCAGCCTGAACACGGTCCAGTAGCGCTTGTCGGCGTCGAGCAGGAACTGCGTCAGCTTCGTGGCCTCGCCGAAAAAAAGCGGCAACAGCCCGGTCGCAATCGGATCAAGACTGCCGCTGTGACCGGCCTTGCACGCGTTGAGCAGGCGCTTCACGGTTTGCAGCGCCTGGTTCGAAGTGAATCCGACGGGCTTGTCGAGCAGCAGCACGCCGCTGACCGGAGAACAGTGACGGCGTCCGCGCACGCTTACTCCTTGTGGGTTTTGTCTTCGGCTATCG
>JACQER010000124.1 GCA_016200465.1 Gammaproteobacteria bacterium
CGGGCCAGGATGGCGTAGGTCAGCCCGGCGGCCGCATCCCGATGCGAGTCCGTCAGAAACAGGAAGCCCGGGTCCGGAGTGTGTGAAAAAGGACTGCGCCGCAGTCCGTAAAAGCCCTCGTACATATATGGTGACTAGACCTTGCCCCAGACCATGTACAGGGTCGCCACGGCCAGCGACAACACGGCGGATGAAACCAGCGCTAGGCGCGCCTTCCGGCCGGGCTTGGGGCGTTTCGGTCCGCCCTCCTCTCCACTGTCGGTCTGAACATTGGGGACCCGCCCCAGGACCGGAACGCCAGCCGGCAGTTCCCACTCGCCCAGCACGCGTCCCTTCTTGATCTCGCGGCCGATTCCCACCACGACGCTGAGCCCACTGGCCAGCAGGACCCCGACCAGCGTGAACAAGGGCCGATCCGGTTTGATCGGCGCGCCGGGAACGTGCGCCGGATCCAGGACCGCGAAACGCTCGGCCTTCTGGCGCCGTTCCATTTCCGTGGACATGTCGGACACAAAATATTTGTCCAGCAGCCCCTTGTAGTTTGCCTTGGCTGCTTCGTAGTCGCGCGTCAAGCCCGCCATCTCCTGCTCCCGGATCGGAAGCCCTTGCAGCCGTGCCTGAGTATCCTTAAGCTCCTTGAGAATCCTTTCGTGCTCCTGCTGGCGGAACTCCTCTTCCTTGTGCATCGCATTCAGTTGGGATTTCAGCGAGGCGATCTTGTCGCGTTCCTGCTGCAGGCCCCGGTGAGTGGTATCGCCCGGCACCAGCGGCGCCAACGGACCGGCCGCCTTACCGCTTTGCGCGGCAGCCTGGAGCGCGGCCCACTGTGCGGCGTTTTTTTCCTCGCGCTCTTCCATCTGCTTGATGCGGGCGATCGCCGCCCGGGCCTGCCGCACTTCGGGGTGATCTTCCCGGTAACGTTCCAGCATCAGCGCCAGTTGATCCTCCAGGACCTCCGACTGCTTTCGCTTACCTGGCGGCGTCGGCAGCACCGGGGCAGATGAGGAGGAATCTGAGGAGCCGCTGGTAGCCACTTGGGCCGAGGCGGCCATCTGTTGCAGCCGCGTCATCGCCTCTTCAGTGGCTTGCGCAGCCTGCAGGCTGCCTTCCAGGGTCGACTGCGTCTGGTGCGCCCGGTTGAGCGCATCCTGGTTGGCCTGCAACTGAGCCTGGAGCCGGTTCACGATGCCCGTGATAGCTCCCTCTTGCTGAGGCAGCTCTCCGTTGTGGGACTGCTTGTAGCGGCTCACCGCCGCTTCCAGTTCGTCCAGTGTTTTCTTGGCTTGATCCAACTGGCTCTTTAAGAACTCAGTAGTTCCTTCGGCCTGGGTTTCGCGTGCCTTCAGGTTCTCATCCACGTAGAAATTGCTGAGCTGGTTGGCCACCTCGGCGACCACTTGCCGGTTGGCCCCTTCATAGGACACCTTGAACGCGCCCGGACGATTGGCGGCATAGCCTCTCACGACGGTGGTCTTAATGTCCGTCCGCATCTGCTGGATGATGGTTTCCTGGGCTTGCCTCTTGCGCTCTTCCGGATACAGATTGTAGGTCTCGATCAGCTTCAGGAGGCGGTCGGTGCTCAGAATCCTCTGGCTGATGGTGGTGATCCGGTCCTGGAGGTCGGTCACTACCAGCGAGCTCACGAATCGCTCCGGGATCTTCTGGCTCTCCACCAAAATGGTGGCCTCTGCCTTCCAGACCGGCGGCAAGCTTTGGACTAC
>JACQER010000134.1 GCA_016200465.1 Gammaproteobacteria bacterium
AGTCCGTTGCTGATACTGGGCCTGGGCCAGCGTGAGCGCTAAAAGATAGGTGTCTGACCCGGTGAGTTTGGCCTGAAGCTGGATCGCCTCGTCGAAACTGTGGATCATGGCCGATTGAAACAAAACCGACTGCGGCGTGGTCGCTACATTCATCAGGCTCTGATAGGAAACGGTTACGATCGGATCGACCTGGTTCGGATCGAGACCCCGCGCCCCGGCCAGAGACTGGACAAACCGCCCCCACCAACTGTTATAAATCGTGTTCAGTCCCGCCGTGAGCCGGCTGTAGCCTTCCAAACAGGTCACGACCTCCGGAGCGCCTTCGATCTGGGAACCGCCCGCAGCGATATGCGTCTCGGTAAAGCGGCTGGGATGATCCGATGCGAAGGCCGCGAGCAGATCTGGGCTGGTCAGGATCGTGTTCACGGCCTTAGTGCCGTCCAAGACATCGTAAAGCACGCAATCCCGGATGTACCGCGAGGCGCTTCCGGCGACATAGGGCTCCGGGATCTGTTCCAGCAGACCGGCCCGGACGGCATGAAGCGAGGTCGCGTAGCCCACCGAACGGAATTGAAGCTCGGCCGGAAGGGAGAAGGCCTGTTCCATGAGATTCGTCAGGCCATCGCCTATGGCCGAGGAGAGATGGCCTGTATATCCCAGAAGCGCCGGTACCCCCGTAACGACCTGCGTATTGCCCGGGCGCAGATGATCGATCACGGCCACATCCACCTTCGGGACGAAGAACCCCAGGTAGGCTATGGTAAACCAGAGCAGCCAGGAGATTTCAAACCGGAAGGAAAAGACGACCCAGCCGATAAAAAACAGCAATCCCAGGACGGCCATCGCCTTGATCAGCGTGAGGTAGGCGCTCCCGCCTAACAATAATTTGACGCCGTTTAAGACGGCGACCAGAAAATCCACGCCGCCGTAGGTATGAATCTCATAGACCATGGGTTTCGGTTACCTTACAAGTTACGGCCCCGGCTGCCGGCTGAACTGATAGGCGGCTTCGAGTCCATGGGCCGACAGATTGCGCATCATCGCACGCTCGACACGCTCCAGCATCTCGATCTCGACCTGGATCGAGCCCATCACGAACTGCGTCCGTCCAACCCGGTTTCTAATCTCCTCCTGAACCTCCCGGATCTGCTGATCGAGTTTCTCTTCGACGGCGCTTTCGACCTTTGCAACGGACAACGCCTGTCTTGCCTGGCGGGCGGCGCTGTCCACCCACGACTGGGCCATGAGTAGCGCCAGAGGCTCGGCCCACTGGGCCAGGTAGCTGTCGGCCACCTCGGGCGTCAGTGTGGAAAGCGCATTCACCATGCGATAGAGCGGCAGAGGCGCGGCCGAGACGAAATCAATGTCTGAACTACTCAAGGTACCCCGCGATCGGACGGTGTCCAGGATCGCCTTCAGCCGGTTCTGGACCAGTTCCGTAAGGCCGGTCGTGGCGGTCGCCGGCGTGGTGGTCTTGGTCA
>JACQER010000003.1 GCA_016200465.1 Gammaproteobacteria bacterium
GCAAAGCGCGCCGCTGTGTCGTTCACAGCCAGCGCTTTGCAACGCCGCCATGCGCCCAAAACGACACTCGCCCTTCGGGTTGCGGCCAAAAAGGCGCGTCTGCTGCGTTGCTCATCGTTGGATAGAATGACTATGCCGCCTCCTCGCGCCTTGCATACGCGCCTTTTTGGCCGCAACGCATGAGCGAAACTAAGAACTTATCCGTAAATAATATTAATCTTGGCTGGCACTTTGCGGAAACAGATGACGGCAGCGGCAAGCATGTTCAGCGCGAGGAATGAGCGATGCAGCTTCTCGTAGCGCACCAAGAGCTTGCGGAAGCGATTGAACCAGGAGTGCGCCACCTCCACCACCCAGCGCCGCGGCTTCTTGCCTTTGGTGCGTTCGGATGCCTCCACGCCGCGCGGGCGCACGTGGGGGATGTAGTGGCGCTTGCGCATGGCTTGTTCAGCGGGTTGGCCAGCAAAGCCTGCGTCAGCGCACAGATGCTGCGGCGCACGGGTGCTGGCTTTGGGGCGGGCCACCGCCACCGTATCCAGGACGGGCTCCAATTGGGTGACATCATGGCGATTAGCCCCGGTCACGATGATCGACAGCGGGAGTCCACGCGCGTCCACCAACAGCATTCGCTTGCTGCCATTTTTTCCCCCGGTCCGTCGGGTTGGGGCCAACCGACTCTTGCGCCAGCGGGGCTTTCATCATCGCCCCGTCCACACTTTGCCAACGCCAGGCAATGCCTTCCATGTCGTCGTACTCCGCTAGCCCCGCCTGCCACAGGCGCAGGAAAACCCCGGCCCGCTCCCATTCCAGGAAGCGCTGATGAATCGCGCTGGCGCTGCCAAAACACTCGCGCGGTAACGCCTTCCACTGACATCCCGTGCGCAGCACGTACATCACCGCCTCAAACACGACTCGCGCCTCCTTCGGCTTGCGACCCCCGCCGGGCTTGCGCACGTAGTCCTTGTCCTCAGCCCGTTGGCGCACCGGAATCCAAGGCTCAACCCGCTTCCAGAACTCATCGGAGACTTCCCATGAAGCTAGCTTTCGCTTTGCCATCGCCTTCCCCGTCCACGCGGCCATGCCGCAACGGAGAAACATGATAACATACTATTTACGGATAAGTTCTAAGAGCTTATACCGGCCAAGGTCATAAACACATGAAGCAAATAATGGCCGAACTATATGATAGATTCGGCCGGTCGCGCCGC
>JACQER010000126.1 GCA_016200465.1 Gammaproteobacteria bacterium
CGGCGCCGGCCACGGCGAGCTTGGAGACCGCTGCGCGCAACTGCTCCTTGGCGCGGTTCACTTCCTGCTCGATGTCGGCGCGCGCGGCGGCGACGATGCGCTCGGCCTCGGCCTTGGCGTTGGCTTTGGCCTCTTCCGCGACTTCGGTGGCGCGCTTCTCGGCCAGCGCGATGACCTCGGCCGCGTCCTGCTTGGCCCGCTTGATGGTCTCGAGCGCCTTCTTCTCGCCGAGCTGCTGTTCGAGCTTGCCTTTTTCCGCGGCGGCCAGGCCGTCGGCGATGGTCTGCTTGCGGTCCTCCAGCGCCTTGGTGAGCGGCGGCCAGATGAACTTCATGCAGAACCACACGAACAGAAAGAACGCGATGGACTGCCCGATCAAGGTTGCGTTGATATTCATGCCCGTCTCCCGGTGTCAAAACGTCTCGGCAAGCGATTGATTACTTGCCCACGACCGCGAACAGGATGTACATGGAGATACCGACGGCGATCATCGGCACCGCGTCCACCAGACCCATGACGATGAAGAACTGGGTGCGCAGCGTCGGGATCAGCTCCGGCTGGCGCGCCACGCCCTCGAGGAAGCGGCCGCCCAGGATGCCGATGCCCACGGCGGCGCCGAGCGCACCGAGACCCATCATGATGGCGCCGGCGATGTACAGCAGGGATTGTTCCATGTTTTTCTCCTATCGAAATTTCAGAAATGTTAATTGAATATGGATATTTTTGTGCGGGCTTGCTTTCACTAGCTCAGTGATGTTCCTGATGCGCCATGTCGAGGTAGACGATGGTGAGCGTCATGAAGATGAATGCCTGCAGCGTGATGATCAGGATGTGAAAGATCGCCCAGCCGAGTTGCAACAGCCCGGCGAAAGAGCCGAGCAACCAGCTCGCGCCGTACATGACCGCGATCAGGATGAAGATCATTTCGCCCGCGTACAGGTTGCCGAACAGACGCAGCGCCAGCGACACCGGCTTGGCGATGAGATTCACACCTTCGAGAAACAGGTTGATCGGCAGGCCCCACTTGCCGAATGGCTGCAGTGTGAGTTCGCCGAGGAAACCGCCGAGCCCCTTTATCTTGATGCTGTAATAAATGATCAGCGCGAACACCGCGAGCGACATGCCGAAGGTGACGTTGGGGTCGGTGGTCGGCACCGATTTGAGGAACGGCAGGCCGGCCGCGTGCGCTGCTTGCGGCAAATGATCGATGGACAGCAGATCCATGAAGTTCATCAGGAAGATCCAGATGAAGATGGTGAGCGCCAACGGCGCGACCATGGGATTGCGTCCGCTGAAGGAACCGCGCACGGTGCCGTCTATGAATTCGACGATCCACTCGACGAAATTCTGCCATCCGCCGGGCACGCCGGCGGTGGCGCGCCTGGCCGCCATGCGAAACAACCACAGGAACAGAATCCCGAGGCCGATGGAAAAGCCGAGAGTGTCCACGTGCACCGCCCAGAAACCCATCTCTTTCGCCTGTTCGGCGCTGTGGGCGAGTCCCCACGTGCCATCGGGCAATCGGCCGTAGGTCAGGTTCTGCAGGTGATGCTTGATGTATTCCGACGAGGTCAGCGTTTCGCCCGTCATGGTTCAGTCAGTCCTGAATCGACAAATTCATGATTAATCCTGTTCTTCGCGGCGCGCGTCTGTCGTCGGCCAGACATTTGCCACAAACCCGAATTGGGCCACGGCAAAAACGAGGATCAGCGGCAGCGGCATCAGCTTGAGCACACCCATTCCGATTCCCAGGAACAGCATGGCCGCGGCGTAGCGTGTCACGGCATTCGCATACATCGTCCCCAGACCGCTGCTGCGCAGCACCCCGCGCCCGAGCCAGCCGGTCAGCAGTATTGCGGTGGCGCCGCCGTACAACGCCGACAAAAAGCCAAACCCGCCGCGCGCATAGGCAAAGCCCGCGGCGATCAACAGCGTCAACAAGGCCTGGAACAATATGACCCGGCGCACCCCTTTGTGCAGCGTTTCCATCCTTTAGGTCCGCAACCGGTACATCCCTGTACCGCTTCTCCGCGGCAAAGTGCATGGGGGCGCCAAGCGGTAGTGTGTTTTAACCTTGAAAACGGTGGAAAAACGGCCTTTTCAAAGGCGGCGAAGTATAAAGACAGCCCCAAGGAGGGTCAATATAGCCCGGTAGAATCCGGTTATTGCCGGAATGCCGCGGGAAATCAGAGCGCGGCCGACCGCGCCGGCATCCGAACCGGTCAGCTCAGGGCGCGGAGGAAGGTTTGTCTGCGTTCGGGGGACCGGCCAGCGGGGCTTCCGGTGCGGGTGCCGGTGATGCCGGCACCGGTTCGGTTGGCGCGGGAACGGGTGTCGGTTCAGCCGCGGGAGGCGTAGCGACGGCTTGTGGTTTTTGTGCGGCCAGTTCCTGCGAAAGCTTTTGCGCCGCCTCGATTTCGTCCGGCTTCATACGCGCCTTCAGCGTGTCGCGCCGCTTGACGGCGAGGGGGTTGCCCTGTTCCGCGGCGAGCTGGTACCAGGCGAGCGCGTTGACATCGTTCTTCGGCATGTTGTAGCCGAACTCGTAGAGGATGCCCATCTCGAGCTGTGCGTCGGCGCTGCCTTTCTGCGCCGCCTGGCGCATCTGCTCCAGCGACGCCACGTCTTGCGCGCTCGCGAGCAGCGGTGCAATCAAACCGAGGATCAAAACAGCGACGGCCTTTTTCATCGGGTCCTCCGTACCATCCTTGTCGATGCTTCCTTTTAGTTATAGACGCGGCGCCGACGCCACCGCAAGCGGATAGCACCCGGCTCCGAGGGCGAACGGGCGACTAGCGGATATGCGTCAGAATCCCGTCCAGCTCCTCCAGGGTGTTGAATTCGATCAGCAATCGTCCCTGGCCCTTGGCATTGTGCTGGATGCGTACTTTGGCTCCGAGCTTTTCCGAAATCTGCTGCATCAGCACCCGGGTGTCCGGGTCCATGCGTCGGCCGGCGGATTTGTGTCCCGCCGGATGGGTCAGCAGGCGTCGAACCAGATGTTCGGTCTCGCGCACCGACAGACCCTTTTCCACCACTTGGTGTGCGGCTTTGCTCTGGGCACCGCCCTCCAGCGCGAGCAGGGCGCGCGCGTGACCCATGTCCATCTTGCCGCTTTCGAGCAATTCGCGTACGTCGCCGTTCAGCGTGAGCAGACGCAGCAGGTTACTCACCGCGGCGCGTGAACGTCCCACAGCCTCGGCCACCTGCTGATGCGTCATGTGGAATTCGTCGATCAGGCGCGTGAAGGCGTTGGCTTCCTCGACCGGATTCAGGTTCTCGCGCTGGATGTTCTCGATCAGCGCGATCGCGATCGCGGCCTCGTCCGGAATCCTGCGCACCACCGCTGGCACCGATTCGAGGCCAGCCAGTTGCGCCGCGCGCCAGCGGCGTTCGCCGGCGATGATCTCGTAATTGCCCGCGGACAGCGGACGCGCCACGATCGGCTGCACCACGCCCTGGGCCTTGATCGAGGCGGCGAGCTCTTCCAGCGCCTCGGGGTTCATGTGCGTGCGCGGCTGGTACTTGCCACGTTGCAACTGGTCGATCGGAATCTGGCGCAGCTCGTCCTTTTCCGCCGGCGCCTCGTAGGCGCTGAGCAGCGCGTCGAGTCCGCGCCCCAATCGCTGCTGTTTTTTGGTGGTGATCATGCGGCCGCCTCCTTGAGTGCGACTCTGTTTTTATATGTCCGGTTCATGCGGCCGGTCGCATCCCCGCTTCGCGGGGGGCGCCCCGGAGCGTTGCCCGAGGGACCCGCAAAGCGGGATCGGGCAGCGGAGGGGACGCCAGCGATCGCATTCGGGGCGCCTGCATCCCGCACAGCGGTCGCATCCACAAAGGGGCCCCTGCTCCGCGCTGTGCGGTCGCCATCTCCCTGCTCATGCCGCCACCGTCTCCTGTTCGCTGCGCAGTATCTCGCCGGCCAGCGCAAGATAGGCTTGGGCGCCCTTGGACTGCATGTCGTAGGCGAGCACCGGCTTGCCGTGTGACGGCGCCTCGGCGAGCCGGATGTTGCGCGGGATGATGGTGCGGTAAAGCTTGTCGCCGAAGTGTTGCTTGAGCTGCGCCGAGACTTCGTTATCGAGATTGTTGCGCGGGTCGTACATGGTGCGCAACAGTCCTTCGATTTCGAGCGGCGGGTTGAGCGTCTCGCGGATCTTGCGGATGGTGTTGAGCAGCGCCGTGAGTCCCTCGAGCGCGTAGTATTCGCACTGCATCGGGATCATCACCGACTGCGCCGCGACCAGCGCGTTGATCGTGAGCAGGTTCAGCGCCGGTGGGCAGTCGATGAAAATGTAATCGTATTGCGCACGCACGTTCTCGATCGCGTCGCGCAAGCGTCGTTCGCGCCGCTCGAGCTCGATGAGCTCGACCTCCGCGCCGGACAGCCGGCTGTTGGCCGGCACCAGATCGTAACCGCCCTCGACGGTCACCCGCGCGGCTTCGATCGGCTGCAGGCCGAGCAGCACGTCGTAGGTGGTCACGGGAGATTCTTCCTTGTTGACGCCGCTGCCCATGGTGGCGTTGCCCTGCGGGTCGATGTCGATCAGCATCACGCGCCGCCGCGTGCGGGCGAGCGAGGCGGCGAGGTTGATGCTCGTCGTGGTCTTGCCGACGCCGCCTTTCTGATTGGTGATTGCTACGATCTTGCCCATCGGGCCCATGCTCCTTACGCGTCAATTCGCCGGCGCCAGAATGACCAGATGCCGCGCGGCATCGAGGCCCGGAATGTGCAGCGCCTTGACCTCCGACCGGTAGCCGGTCGTGACCGCCGCCAGTTCTTCCTGCGGGAACACGCCCTTCATGACCAGGAACTTGCCGTGCGGCGCGCACAGATGTCGGCTCGCGGCCAGCATATCAGGAATGGACGCGAACGCGCGAGCAATCAGCGTATC
Source organism: Gammaproteobacteria bacterium (assembly GCA_016200465.1). GTDB lineage: Bacteria > Pseudomonadota > Gammaproteobacteria > Acidiferrobacterales > Sulfurifustaceae > Sulfuricaulis. The sequence goes on from JACQER010000126.1 coordinate 4,896, forward strand.
GAATTTTATCTCCGGATGGAATTTCTCCACGCGCTCCTGCACCACGACGACGTTTTTCAGGCCCAGCTCGTGCAGCGCCTGCGTGGCAAAGCGCGTCTTCTTGGCGTTGCTGTCGAGCAGCGTGAATTCAAGATCCGGGCGGGCCAGCGCCAGCGGGATGCCGGGCAGGCCGGGGCCGGTGCCGATATCCAGCACCCGCGGCCCCTGCAGGTACGGCAGCACGCTGAGGCTGTCGAGCAGATGCCGTGACACCATCTGCTCCGGATCGCGCACCGCCGTGAGGTTGTAGGCGCGATTCCACTTCTCGAGGAGTTCCAGAAAGACGAGCAGCTTTTGCGGCACCGGCGCGGCGAGATCGAGCCCCATGTCATGCAAGCCTTGTTGCAGTCGTTTTTCGAGTTTCATGCTCCTCCCGCTCGTGTTATTGGTTTATTCGCCGGCCTTCCGGCTCGTGTTCCAGCCTCCGGACAATCCACCCGGCTGTCTCAATTTATTGATCCGGCACGAATCCCCTGGGGGAGGAAAGCGTGGAAAAACGTTCTTTGGCTTCGTGACAGCCTCGATTGCCGGATCAATAAATTAAAATCCTTTATGATAAATGGATTATTGAGGCGACATGAATCCGTTTGCAAAGTCATTGCTTGAAATTCACGTCCAACCCACAGATAGGCCGCCTGGTCGCCTCAATAATCCCTTCATCCCCTGCGCGCTGTCCCGAGCCCGGACCGTGGTCTAAGCTGGCCAGAAATGGGTCAAAAAAGGAACAGTCCATGAAAATCTCGATTCCAGTCCTCTTTCTGGTCGGGCTGTGGGTGACATTCTATGCACAGGCGGCGGATAGCAGCCAGTTACCGGCGACTGGCGCACAGACGGCGCCGTCCCAACCCGCCGACACCAAACCCGCGGTGGCCATCGCCGGCCAGGTGACGCGCGCCTTGTTTACGCGCCAGGTAAAAGACCTCGAACCGGTGGATAACGTTTCGGTTCTCACCAGCGACATTACCCGCGTTACCTATTTCACGGAAATCACCGGCATGGCCGGGCAGACCATCACCCACCGGTGGGAATATAACGGCAAGGTGGTGCTCGAAAAAAGGCTCGAGGTGGGCTCCTCGCACTGGCGTGCCTATTCCAGCAAGAGGCTCGATCCCGCCTGGCTCGGCGAATGGAAGGCGTCCGTGGTCGATGTCGCCGGCGGTACGCTAAGCGTGAACACTTTCACCTACATGAAAAAAACCGAAGCCGGCGCGACACAGCCGCCGTTGAAACCGGCGCAGTAAGTTTGCGCGGACGGCGTGCGATTCAGCGTCCGAGGACAAACCACCAGAGAACGAACGCGGAAAACAAAGCGAGCGCGGTGATCACGCCGCCCCATAGACGGGGCTGGGCCTGCACCAGCTGATCCAGATGATAGTGAGGAATGTCGAGCGGTTTGGTCAGCTGGCGCGTCGAGACCCAGCGATTGACGGACTCGGCCCAACGCCTGAGCTTGCCGAGCGTGAACAACGACATCGTGCCCACCGCGATCGCCAGGATCGCGCCGAGCAGAATGATCGTGATCAGGGTCAGCCACAGGAACTCCCACGCGCCGGCCGACAGATCGACTCCGTTGTACAGACGCGCCAGCAACCGGCCGCCGTCCGCGGCGCTCAGGCCGGAAATGAAGATCGTCCCCTTGATCAGGATCAGTGCCGCGCTCGCCAGCATGATCGCGCCGAGCACACGCGGATAGCGCAACATGGTCGGCTCGATCCGGCGCGGTTTCTCGAGCGGCTTGGTCATGCGGCGCGTGGAAATCCAGCGATTGGACAGCTTGAACAGATCGCTCAGCCGGCCTGGCGCCATGATCATCGTCACGCCGATGATAAGCGCAAACAGATTGCCGACAATCAGAAACAGGATCAGGTAATACAACGTGCTGCCCGGGGTGATCGACACGTGTCGCCTCCTGTGCGTTCGCCGGCAACCGTGCCGCCGATTCCTCCATCATTTTAGTCGCTGGAAAACACCATGGAGGAATCAGGCGCGCTTGCGGCGCAGATGCACGAGCAGCAGCGAAATGGCCGCCGGTGTCACGCCCGAGAGGCGTCCCGCCTGACCGAGGGTCGCGGGCCGGTGCGCCGCGAGTTTCTGGCGTACCTCGACGGAAAGCCCGCGCACCACGCGATAGTCGAAATCCGGCGGCAGCGCGGTTTCCTCGTGACGCCGGTGCAGCTCGATTTCCTCGTGCTGGCGTTCGATATAACCGGCGTACTTGGCCTGGATTTCGACCTGTTCCGCCACCTCGGCATCGTCAACCGCCGCGCCGGCTTCGGGCAGCGACATGAGCGCCTCATAAGTAACCTCCGAGCGGCGCAGCAGTTCCATCAGGCTGGCGGCGCGCGCCAGCGGCTGGCCGAACACGCGAATCGCGTCTTCCTCCGTCAGCAATTCAGGCCGCAACCAGGTTTTATTCAGGCGTTCCTGCTCGCGCGCGATCGAGTCGCGTTTTCGATTGAAGTGAGCCCAGCGCGTTTCATCCACCAGTCCTAGGCGATGGCCGGTTTCGGTCAAACGCAGGTCGGCGTTGTCCTCGCGCAAGGTCAGCCGGTACTCGGCGCGTGAGGTGAACATGCGGTACGGCTCGGTGACGCCGCGCGTGATGAGGTCGTCAATCATCACACCGAGATAGGCCTGGTCACGCCGCGGCCACCACGATTCTTTCTCCTGCGCCTGGCGCGCGGCATTGATGCCGGCGATCAGTCCCTGCGCCGCGGCTTCCTCGTAACCGGTGGTGCCGTTGATCTGGCCGGCGAAGAACAGTCCCGGCATGGACTTGGTTTCGAGCGTCGGCTGCAGATCGCGCGGATCGAAATAATCGTACTCGATGGCGTATCCCGGGCGCGTGATGACGGCGTTCTCGAAGCCGTGAATCGAGCGCACCAAATCCCATTGCACGTCGAACGGCAGGCTGGTCGAAATACCGTTGGGATAAACCTCGTGCGTGTCGAGTCCTTCAGGCTCGACGAAAATCTGGTGCCGGTCCTTGTCGGCGAAGCGCATCACCTTGTCCTCGACCGAGGGACAGTAACGCGGGCCCACGCCTTCGATCACCCCGGTGTACATCGGCGAACGGTCGAGACCGGCGCGGATGATTTCGTGCGTGCGCTCGTTGGTGTAGGTGATATGGCACGACACCTGGCGCGGGTGCTCGGCACGCGAACCCATGAACGAAAACACCGGCGTCGGCTCGTCGCCCGGTTGCGCCGCCAGCGTCGAATAATCGATCGTGCGTCCGTCGAGGCGCGGCGGCGTGCCGGTCTTGAGGCGCCCGACGCGGAACGGCAGCTCGCGCAGCCGCGCCGCCAGCGCGTTCGACGGCGGATCGCCGGCGCGCCCGCCCTGATAACTGGAAAGCCCGATGTGAATCCGCCCGCCGAGGAAAGTGCCGGTGGTGAGCACCACCGTGCGCGCGCGGAACTCGATCCCTGTCGCCGTCACCACGCCGGCGATACGCCCGCCTTCGACGATGAGATCGTCGACGCTCTGCTGAAATATCGCGAGATTGGCCTGATTCTCGAGCAAGGCGCGCACCGCGGCCTTGTACCGCACACGATCGGCCTGGGCGCGCGTGGCGCGCACCGCCGGGCCCTTGCGCGCGTTGAGGATGCGGAACTGGATGCCGGCGCGGTCGGCGGCCGCGGCCATGACCCCGCCGAGCGCGTCGATTTCCTTTACCAGGTGTCCTTTGCCGATCCCGCCGATCGCCGGGTTGCACGACATCTGGCCGATGGTTTCGATGTTTTGCGTGAGCAGCAGGGTGTTCGCGCCCAGACGCGCGGACGCGGATGCGGCCTCGGTGCCGGCATGGCCGCCGCCGATGACGATGACATCGTAATGTATGGGGTGCTGCATCTAACTCTCTGGACGGATGAGGCAATTTGTGGCGCGCCATGAATGGTGCGCAGCCTAATTGTTGGGCGGATGATCATAAGCCACGGACGCGTGAATTTCACCTTCGGGCCCGCCTCGGCTATAACATTGAGAGGATCAACCGGTCATAATCTGAAATCCCTGTCATACGTTATGGCTCTCGCCCCGGAAAAAACCGTCCCGCCGGCCCGTCACCTGCTCGATGCCGTCATCCAGCGCATCGGCCACATCGTGCTCGGCAAGGAACGCCAGGCGCGGCTCGCACTCGCCTGCCTGCTGGCGCGCGGTCATTTGCTGATCGAAGATCTCCCCGGTGTGGGCAAAACCACCCTCGCGCACGTACTCGCCGGGGTGCTGGGCCTGCAGTTCAAGCGCATCCAGTTCACCGCCGACCTGCTCCCGGCCGACATACTCGGCGTTTCGATCTATCAGCCCGAGAACAAGCTTTTCGTTTTTCATCCCGGGCCGCTGTTCGCCCAGCTGGTGCTGGCGGACGAGATCAACCGCGCCACGCCCAAGACCCAGAGCGCCTTGCTTGAAGCCATGGAAGAGCGACAGGTCACGGCCGACGGCGTGACACACAAACTGCCGGAACCGTTCTTCGTCATCGCCACGCAGAATCCGCATCACCTGATCGGCACTTTCCCGCTGCCCGAGTCGCAGCTCGACCGTTTCCTCATGCGCATCGAAATGGGCTATCCGGATCGCGCCGCCGAGCGCGCACTGCTGAAAGGCCGCGATCGGCGCGAACTGGTCGCTTCGCTCCAGCCGGTCATCAGCGCCGACAAGCTCGCCGGCCTGCAGCGGCACGTGGCGCACGTGCACGTCGCCGATCCGCTGCTCGACTACGTGCAGAACCTGCTCGACGCCACGCGGCGCGCCGGCGAATTCGCCGAAGGCTTGTCGCCACGCGCGGGCCTGTCGCTGCTCGCCGCGTCCCGTGCCTGGGCTTTACTGGCGGGACGTGACATGGTGCTGCCGGAAGACGTGCAGGCGGTCGCGCCGTCCGTGATCGGCCATCGGCTGCGCCCCGTGAGCGGCGGGCGCGCGGTTTCCGTCGCGCGCCTGCTCGAGTCCGTGCCCATCCCCTGATGTCCGCCGTGCCCGCGCCCGGTGACGTGGTGCTGGGACGCCGGCAGCTGTTCATGCTGCCGACCCGCTTCGGGCTGATATTCGCCCTGCTGCTCGTGGTACAACTTCTGACCGCGATCAATTACGGCAACGGCCTGGCGTATGCGCTGACTTTTCTGCTCGGCTCGCTCGCGGTGGTGTCGATGCTTTACACCCACCGCAATCTGCTCCGGCTGCGCCTCAGCGCCGGCGCCTGCGCACCGGTGTTCGCGGGCGAAATCGCCGTGTTCCGGGCGCATCTGGCCAACGACGATTCCACGCCGCGCTTCGGCGTTGCGGTGCTGCACGATAAAAAAGAAATCGCCAGCGTGGATATCGCCGCGCACGATTCCACCGACGTCGAGATTCCGGTGACGACTTCGAGGCGCGGCTATCTGGCGATGCCGCCGGTGACGCTGACCACGCGTTTTCCGCTCGGGCTGCTCTATTCCTGGTCACGCCGGATCGGGCTCGGGCAGTCGTGCCTGGTCTATCCACGCCCGGCCGAACCCGTGCCGCGACAAACCCGCGAGGATCAAACACCCGAGCCCGCGCAAGGTATGAAAGCCGGTGGCGACGATTACATCGGTGTGCGCGAATTTCGTCCCGGCGATTCGCCGCGCCACGTGGACTGGAAGGCGGTGGCGCGCGGCGAAACCTGGCGCGTCAAACAATTCGGCGGCGGGTATCAGGCCACGCTGTGGCTCGACTGGGACACGCTCGAAGGACTCGGGGCGGAGGAGCGCCTGAGCGTGCTCACACGCTGGGTGCTGGAAGCGGAACGTGACGGCATGCTCTACGGCCTGCGTCTGCCGGAAATATCCTTTCCGCCGGCTAATGGCGAGCAGCACCAGCACGAGTGTTTGCGAGCGCTGGCATTGTTCGGACTGAAGCCGTGAACACGGGCATCGCGCACAGACCGGTGCTGCACAGCCTGCTGGCCGCCGGCGCCGGCGCTGTCGCGCCGCATATCCTGGAGCTACCGTTGTGGATCATCGCGGTATTCGCCATCGGTGCCGCGTGGCGTTATGCCTGCGAGGCTTTTCAATGGTACCGCCCGGGACGCTTCGTGCGCCTGACGCTCATGCTGCTCATCCTCGTGGCGGTGTTCCGCCAATACGGCACGCTGCTCGGCCGCGACCCGGGAATGGCGTTGCTGATCACGCTGCTGGGGCTCAAGTTCCTCGAGCTCAAGACCCAGCGCGATTTTGTGGTCAGCTTGTTCGTGTTCTATCTGGTCATTCTTGGCAGCTTTCTTTATTCGCAGTCGCTGTGGCTCGGCGTCTGGGCGCTGCTCGCCGTCGCCGCTTGCACCGCGGCCTTGATGCATTTGATGCAGCCCGCCGGCATGGACCTGCGACGCCGGCTGCGGCTGTCGGGCATGATGATCGCCAAGGCACTGCCGTTGATGGTCATCGTCTACCTGCTGTTCCCGCGCATCAGCGGCACGCTCTGGGGCCTGCCCGCCGACGCCCACAGCGGACTCACGGGCATGTCTGACACGATGCAACCGGGCAGCATTCGCAGCCTGAGCGAGTCCTCCGAAATCGCATTTCGCGTCAGCTTCGACGGCGCATCACCACCGGCGCGCGAACTGTACTGGCGCGGGCTGGTGCTCACGGAAACGGATGGGCGTGGCTGGCGCCGTGCGCAGCCGATAGCGACGGACAAAGTCTCGTTCACGCCGTTGAGTGCGCCGTTGAGTTACCAGGTGACGCTTGAACCGAGCGACAAACCGTGGATGCCGGCACTCGATCTGCCGGCCACCCGGCCCAAGGACGCGCGCTTGCAGTCGGACTTCACGCTGAAACACAACGATCCGGTGCGCGAGCGCCTGAATTATTCGCTGTCTTCGTACACCCGTTACCGCACCGGTGCGCCGGATCGCGCCGAGCGTGCCGCGACGCTGCGCCTGCCGCGGAACACCAGCGCGCGGGTGCGGGCGCTGGCCGAAGGATGGCGCCGGGAAAACGACGACCCGCTGCGGGTGGCGCAGGCCGCGCTCGATTATTTCCGCCACGACAATTTCGTTTACACGCTCAACCCGCCGCTGCTCGGCGACGATCCGGTGGATGAATTCCTGTTCGGCACGCGCCGCGGTTTCTGCGAGCATTACGCTGCGGCGTTCGTCACGCTGATGCGTGCCGCGGGTATTCCGAGCCGTGTCGTCCTCGGCTATCTCGGCGGTGAGCTCAACACCGCAGGCAATTATCTGATCGTGCGCCAGTCCGACGCCCACGCCTGGGCGGAGATCTGGACGCCGGAACGTGGCTGGGTGCGCGTGGACCCGACCGGCGCCATCGCTCCCGAGCGCATCGAGCTCGGGTTGGACGCGGTGCGCCGGTTGGAACAACAGGGCGTGGTGCTTGGCAGCCTGCCGGCCGACGCGGTGCTGCACGCCCTGGAACTCGGCTGGTTCGAGTATGTGGGATTGCACGCGCGCTGGTACTGGGACCTGACCAACATGGCTTGGTATCGCTGGGTGGTGGACTACGGCAAGGAACGCCAGGAACGGTTTCTCACGTCACTGGGTCTGGATGAAATTTCCTGGAGCCGCCTGGTGAGCCTGCTGTTCGCGGTCGCACTGGTGCTGACTCTGGCTTATGCGCTGATCCTGTTGCGCCGGAAAAAATCCGTCGACCCGGCACTGGCCGCGTATCTTCGCTTCTGTCGCGAACTCGCGCGTACCGGCCTGATACGCGCACCATACGAAGGCGCGCTCGACTTCGCGCGCCGCTGCACGCAGCGGCGACCAGATCTCAAGGACCATGTTGACAACATCACCGGGCGTTATCTTCGCTGCCGCTACAGCGGCCATGACAGCGCGGAAGAATTGCGTCTCTTGAAGCGCGAAGTATCGGCGTTCAGAACATAGATTGAAACGACCGCGCTCACTTGCCGATGCAAAAACTGGAGAAGATGCGCCCGAGCAGATCGTCGGGCGTGAACTCACCGGTGATTTCTCCGAGCGCTTGCTGCGCCAGGCGCAGTTCTTCCGCCAGCAATTCCCCGGCGCGCGATTCGTTGAGCTGCGCTTTTCCCTGAACCAGATGCCCGCGTGCGCGGCGAATGGCGTCGAGATGCCGCCGGCGCGCCATGAACGTACCTTCACCGGCGGGCTGGAAACCCATGCTCGCTTTCAGATGCGATCGCAGATCATCCATTCCAGCCCCGGTTTTTACCGACAGCGCGATTTCGGTGCCCTCGCTGGTTTGGGTAACGCCGTGCGCGCGTCCGGTGAGGTCGATCTTGTTGCGTATCCGCGTACGTGGAATGTTCGCGGGCAACAGCGTCGCGGCTTCCCGCATTGTGCGTTCGTCCGCAACGGAATCGTCACTGACAAGCAGAATACGATCCGCGCGCGCCATCTGCTCGCGTGCGCGGCGGATGCCTTCGGATTCGATTGCATCGCGCGACTCGCGCAGACCGGCGGTGTCGACGACGTGCAGCGGCATGCCGTCGATGTGAATGCGCTCGCGCAACACGTCGCGCGTGGTGCCGGGAATCGGGCTGACGATGGCGGTTTCGGATTGCGCCAAGGCGTTCAACAGACTCGACTTGCCCGCGTTCGGCGGGCCGGCCAATACCACCGTCATGCCGTCGTGCAGTAGACAACCTTGGCGCGTGGATTCCTGCAGTTGTCCGATGTCGCGTTCCAGCGCATCGAGCTCCTGGATCACGCGCTCGTCCGCGAGAAAATCGATTTCCTCTTCCGGAAAATCGATCGCCGCTTCGACATACATGCGCAGGCGCGTGAGGCCCTCGACCAGCGCGCGTACCCATTTTGAAAAATCGCCTTCGAGTGAGCGCAGCGCCGAGCGCGCGGCCGATTCCGATCCGGCCTCGATGAGATCGGCCACGGCTTCGGCTTGCGCCAGATCCATCTTGCCATTCAGAAACGCGCGCTCGGAAAACTCGCCCGGGCGCGCGAGGCGTGCACCAAGTTCGATCGTGCGGTTGAGTACCATGTCGAGCACCACCGCGCCGCCGTGGCCGTGCAACTCGAGCACGTCTTCGCCGGTGAAGGAATGCGGCGCGGGAAAGAACAGCGCCAGGCCCTGATCAATGGGCTGACCGGCGCTGTCGAGAAAATGCGCGAAGCTGGCCAAGCGTGGAAGGGGAAGCCTGCCGAGCATGTTCTCGGCGATGCCGCGCGCCGCCGGACCGGAGACGCGCACGATGCCGATGCCGCCGCGCCCGGGCGGCGTGGCGATGGCGGCGATGGTATCGGCGGGGATCACGGCAAGCGTGATGGGCGTTACTTCTTGCCCTCGACGAGGCGGGTGATACGCCATTGCTGCGCGATGGACAGGATGTTGTTCACCGTCCAGTACAGCACCAGGCCCGCGGGGAAGAACAGGAACATGCCGGTGAATATTACCGGCATGATCATGAACACCTTCTGCTGCACCGGGTCCACTGGCTGCGGGTTCAGCTTCTGCTGCGCGAACATCGACACGCCCATGATGATCGGCAGGATGTAATACGGGTCCTGCGCCGAGAGGTCCTTGATCCAACCGATCCACGGCGCCTGGCGCATCTCTACGCTTTCGAGCAGCACCCAGTAGAGCGCCAGGAACACCGGGATCTGGATCAGGATCGGCAGGCAGCCGCCGAGCGGGTTGATCTTCTCGGTCTTATACAATTCCATCATCGCCTGATTCAGCTTCTGGCGGTCGTCGCCGTAACGTTCCTTGAGCGCCGCCATCTTGGGCTGCATCTTGCGCATGTGCGCCATGGATTTGTAGCTCGTCGCCGACAGCGGGTAGAACACAGCCTTGATGAGGATGGTGAGCACGATGATCGCCCAGCCCCAGTTGCCGAGCAGGCGGTGGATTGCCGACAGCAACCAGAACAGCGGGGCCGAGATGACCGTGAGCCAGCCGTAGTCCACGGTGAGATCCATGCCCTCGGGCAACGCCTTGAGAATCTTGTGCTCCTTGGGGCCGGCGTAGAGCGACGCTCGGATCACGCCGCTGGCACCGGGCGCGACTTTGGTCGGGTTGACGTTCTTGAAGCCGAGTATGTGGCGCGTGTTGTCGAGCACATCACTGTAGAACTCGTTGCGCTCATCCTTGGCCAGCATCCACGAACCGACGAAGTAATGCTGCAGCATGGCCACCCACCCGCCGGTGACTTGGCGCTTGAGCGGCTTCTCGGCCATCTTGTCGAGCGGAATTTTTTCGTATTTGTTCTCCGGCGTGTAAATCGCGCCGCCAACGTAGCTGGGCGTCACGTTGAGGAATCCGCCCGTCGCCGTGTGCGTGCGCTGGAACTGGCCGTAAAAATAACCGGACCATTCGTGCCGGCTGGCGTTCTTAACTTCGAACTCGACATCCACAACATAGCTGCCGCGGTGGAAGACATAGGTTTTGATGTACTGCACGCCGTCCGGCGCGCGGAAGGTCATGGGCACACGTAGTTCATTACGGTCGTCCGCCAGCGAATAGCTCGCTGCCTCGGCGGTGAAGCGGGTCTTATGGTTCGGATACTGGCCATCGAGACCAATCAGTCCGGATTGGGCGACAAAAAGATCATTACCTTCGTCCTGCATCAGCGGAAACGGTTGCTCCGGCTTGTCCGCAGCGATCGGATAATGACGCAGCGCCAGCTGGCGCAGATCTCCGCCCTGGGTATCGATCACGGCGTCGACCAAGTCGGTGCGGATCTGTATCCGGCCACCGCGTGACAATGCCTCGGCGGCCTTGGGGGCAGGAACAGCCGCGGGCACCGCAGGAGCTTGGGGGACGCCCGGCGCTGCTGCCTGACTGTCAGGTTTGGCGGCAACAGCCGCGGGTTCAGGAGGGCGCACATTTTCCTGCTCCCAAGCCTGCCAGATGAGCATCAGCACCAGAGCCAGCGCGAAGAAGAGAAACAGCCTTTGGTTATCCATGTCGGGGATTCGAGGCAGTATGTGTCCGGGTCATGGGTGGAACCGGGTCGTAACCACCGGGATGCCACGGATGGCAGCGTAGCAAGCGGCGCAACGCCAGCCATGAACCGCGTAGGGCGCCATGATTTTCCAGAGATTCAACCGCATAGTGGGAGCAACTGGGATGAAAGCGGCAACTCCGGCCCAACCAGGGGCTCAGCAGGAAGCGGTAGATGCGGATAATGGCTATCAGGATTTTTTGCACAGTTTTTCGACCTTGTCCCACATCTGCTGCAACGATACTCGTAGCGAATCCGATGCTGCCGCGCCGGCACGCGGGCTTGCCATCACCACGATATCCAGTCCGCTGAATTTTTCCTTACGGTAACGAAACGATTCGCGTATTTGGCGTTTAACGCGATTCCGAGTCACCGCCCGGGGCGAGGTCTTCCGGGAAACCACTATGCCCAAACGCCCATAGGGATGAAGATTTGGCGCCGCGTAAACACCGAAATAATCGTCTCGCCAACGCGAACCGCTCTTAAGGGTTGACTTGTATTCCTCCGGCTTCAGGAGCCGGCGCGACTTGGGCAGCCCGAAGCGGGCGTACGCCAAAATCAGACGCCCAGTCGGCGGCGACCCTTGGCACGGCGCGATGCCATCACGCGGCGGCCGCCTTTCGTTTTCATGCGGGCGCGGAATCCATGGGTACGCTTGCGCTTGACTACGCTGGGCTGATATGTGCGTTTCATTTCAGTTCGATTCTTGGTTAGTGTCGGCGGCAGCGATGATGCTGCAAAAGGGCGGCAAACTTACTGCCTCATGTCGAGGTTTGTCAACACATAATTGCGCTAAATGACTGTAAATATTGAACACGAATTTCGCCTGTGGATAACTCGATGTTAAATGGCTAGACTTCCGCTCCCTCTTTTTTGTTCGTCGCATGAACCATAAAAATGCAGTCATCGGTCTGGAAAAAATGCCTGGAGCGACTTGAAGAAGAGCTGTCGGCTCAGCAATTCAACACTTGGCTGCGTCCCCTGCATGCTGTCGAGGACACACAGATGTTGCGTCTGCTGGCGCCTAACCGGTTTGTCATGGACTGGGTACGGGAACGGTTTTTCGAACGGATTGCCGAGCTGATTGGCGAATACAGCGGCGGCATCCTTAAAGTTCAGGTTGAGGTTGGAAGTCAATCCCGGCTTTCAACAGCAACACCCAAAACCGCGGCGGTAGCCAGCGAGCCAACCGCTTCGCCTCGGACCCCCTCCATTATCGGTCGTCTCGATCCTGCGTTTACTTTTGAGACGCATGTCGAGGGAAAATCGAACCAGTTGGCTCGTGCGGCCGCAAAACAGGTGGGTGAAAACCCCGGTGGAGCTTACAACCCTCTGTTTATCTACGGTGGGGTGGGATTAGGCAAGACCCACCTCATGCAGGCGGCTGGTAATCTCATCCTGAAGCATCGCCCGGACGCCAATATCGCCTATGTGCATTCGGAGCGTTTTGTGGCCGATATGGTCAAGGCTCTCCAGCACAATGCGATCAATGATTTCAAGAAACTTTACCGTAATTTGGATGCTCTGTTGATCGATGATATTCAGTTCTTTGTCGGTAAGGAACGATCACAAGAAGAATTATTCCATACTTTCAATGCATTACAAGAATCTAAGCGCCAAGTTATCATCACCGCAGACCGTTTCCCCAAGGAACTGATTGGTGTGGAGGAGCGGCTGATCTCGCGTTTTGGATCGGGACTGATCGTCTCGATTGATCCGCCGGAACTGGAGACACGGGTCGCGATACTGATTAAAAAAGCCAAGCAGGAGGGTGTTGAACTACCAGAAGACGTGGCCTTCTTTGTGGCCAAGCGTGTCCGCTCCAATGTACGAGAACTTGAAGGTGCCCTGCGGCGCATCTTGGCGAGCGCCTATTTCACCGGGAGGCAGATCGACGTTTCGCTCGTCGGCGATAGTCTAAAGGACCTTATTTCATTCCAAGAACGGCTGGTTACCATCAATAACATTCAAAAAACGGTTGCGGAATATTTCAAGATACGAGTCTCCGACCTGCACTCAAAGAGCCGCACCAGGCAAGTCGCACGCCCACGTCAGGTCGCGATGGCGCTGGCCAAGGAACTTACCGATCACAGTTTGCCGGAGATTGGAGATGCTTTTGGAGGTCGTGACCACACCACCGTGCTACATGCATGTCGCAAGGTTTCCGAATTGAAAGCCAAGGATTCCAGGATGGATGAAGATTACGGAAACCTCATAAGGATTCTGACAACCTGAATCTTTTTTGGTGATAAACCTGTGCATGACATTTGTAGAATCTCTATGACCCGGTATCATGCACAAATTGTCCACAATTACTCACAGGACATGGATATGTTATTCACAAGATCACTGCCTAGTTCCACGCCGCCGTACCAGCAATTGAAGAATTACCCACAGAAAAAGGCTTCTCTTGCTACAACAACTAAAAATCATCTAGGTAAATTTAGAGATGCAAATTAATCTTACGCGTGGAGACCTTTTTAAGCCTCTAAGTTATGTGGCCGGGGTTGTCGAACGCCGTCAGACACTTCCTGTCTTGTCGTTTGTTCTGCTGAGGCAGCAGGACGGCAATATGACACTTACAGGTACTGACCTGGAAATTGAGGTTATCGCTGCGGTTGGCGGCGTTAAAGGAAAAGACGTCAACGCAGAGGTGGCTTTACCTGCGCGGAAGTTGTTCGATATTTGTCGGGCACTTCCGGAAGATGCTGAGATAAGTATAAAAAAGGACGGCGAAAAAGCTGTTATCAAATCCGGTAAGAGCCGCTTTGCGCTTACTACCGTTCCAGTATCAGATTTCCCCTACATCCAAGCTCAGCAATGGGAACAAGCACTTAGTGTTACACAAAAGAATCTAAAAGGGTTATTCGAACAGACTCACTTCTGTGTGGCTCAACAGGATGTCCGGTATTATCTGAACGGGCTGTTGCTGGAATTCTCGGACAAGAGACTTCGCGCTGTTGCTACCGATGGGCATCGGATGGCTATCAGTGAGATTACGCTGGACAAACCCATAAAGAGTGAAAAACAGATCATTGTCCCGAGAAAAGGGATACAGGAAATGATGCGTCTCCTGGATGATCCGGAAGGCCAAGTCGAGCTTCAAATAAGTACTAATCACCTTCGGGCGAAGACAGATGGGCTTATTTTTACCTCGAAACTTATAGACGGAAAATACCCGGATTACACGAAAGTAATTCCTCACTCACAATCTAAATTACTGAAACTACCGCGCGAGGCCATGCGCGAAACCTTAAGTCGTGTTGCCATACTTTCCAGCGAGAAGTACCGGGGCGTGCGCCTAAGTTTAGCCAACAAGTTACTGCAAATTACCGCGCATAATCCTGAGCAAGAAGAAGCTCAAGAAGAGGTGAGTACTGATTATACCGGCGAAGGTATGGAGATCGGTTTTAACGTTAATTACATGATGGATGCGATTTCTGCCTTACGCAGCGAGGAAATTATCTTCGGCTTAAATGATCCGAATAGCAGCTGCACTCTTGTATCGCCCGAAATGAGATACCCACAGTACGTTATAATGCCTATGCGGCTGTAACCCAGCCGATAATATGTTCCACGTGGAACATATATATTAAGCCCAGTAGGTTTCACGTGGAACTATCTAGATTAAGCACCGAATGACACAAGCAAAAAAGGAAACCCCTCCTGCATACGATTCAGGCAGCATCCAAGTTCTTAAGGGCTTGGATGCAGTGCGGAAGCGACCTGGCATGTACATCGGTGATACCGATGACGGTACGGGCCTCCATCATATGGTTTTCGAGGCTGTTGATAACTCCATCGATGAAGCGCTCGCCGGATTCTGTAACCGCGTGCTGATCACAATACATATCGATGGTTCTGTCACCGTATCAGACAATGGAAGAGGCATTCCCACCGACGTAATCAAGGAAGAAGGACGATCAGCCGCTGAAGTTGTTATGACCGTGCTGCACGCAGGCGGCAAATTCGACCAGAATTCATACAAAGTTTCCGGTGGTCTCCATGGTGTGGGTATATCTGTGGTTAATGCTCTTTCGGACTCACTGGAACTTACGGTACGTCGCAGTGGCAAGGTGCATTATCAAAAGTACCTCTTGGGTGAGCCCCAAGCTCCACTGAAAGTAATTGGCGAAAGCAGTGAGACAGGCACGGATGTGCGTTTTAAGCCCAGCAGCAAGATATTCAGTAATACATTGTTTAATTATGACATTCTGGCTAAACGGCTACGCGAACTTTCTTTTTTGAACTCCGGGGTTCAGATTTCCCTGGTAGACGAACGAACCGGAAAGGAAGACAGATTCGAGTACAAGGGCGGCATCATTGCCTTTATCGAACACCTAAATCGCAACAAAACTCCACTTCATTCCAAGCCGATCCAGATTTCAGCCGAACGAGAACATATCTCGGTTGAATTGTGCATGCAGTGGAATGATTCTTACCAAGAAAATATTTTCTGTTTTACCAACAACATTCCGCAACGCGACGGGGGTACCCACCTTGCGGGTTTGCGTGCAGCCATGACCCGCACGCTCAATCAGTACATTGAAAAGACCGGATTGGCCAAAAAGGAGAAAGTCGAGATCAGCGGAGATGATGCTCGCGAGGGTTTGACGGCGGTACTTTCGGTAAAAGTGCCAGACCCTAAATTTTCTTCACAAACCAAGGACAAGTTGGTCTCATCCGAGGTAAAGGGAGTTGTTGAGTCCGTCATCAACGAAAAACTCTCTGAGTTCCTGGATGAAAACCCAGCCGACGCAAAGTCTATCGCCATCAAAATCGTAGAAGCAGCTCGCGCCCGTGAGGCGGCTCGTAAGGCGCGCGAAATGACAAGACGCAAGGGCATCATGGATGTGGCCGGGCTTCCTGGAAAGCTTGCCGATTGCCAAGAACGCGATCCAGCCAAATGCGAACTTTACCTGGTAGAGGGCGACTCCGCGGGTGGTTCTGCCAAACAAGCTCGTGATCGCAAATTTCAAGCGGTGCTTCCGCTCAAAGGCAAGATTCTGAATGTCGAGCGCGCGCGCTTCGATAAAATGTTGTCATCTGCTGAAGTCGCGACATTGATTACCGCCTTGGGTACAGGAATAGGAAATAATGACTTTGATATCAATAAGTTGAGATATCACCGCGTTATTTTAATGACGGATGCGGATGTCGATGGCTCACATATCCGGACTCTGCTGCTGACTTTTTTCTACCGGCAAATGCCGGAATTGATCAGCCGCGGCCACGTTTACATTGCTCAACCACCGCTATTTAAGATCAAACAGGGCAAACAGGAGCGCTACCTGAAGGATGAAGAGGAGTTGCAGGAGTTCCTGCTAGAGACTGCGCTAACAGATGCCGTGTTGCAGACCTCCGGCGGCCAAAACTTGAAAGGAAACGAATTAGCCAATCTGTGCCGCAATTATCTTGCTGTCGAGCAAACGATCAAACGCCTGTCTCGACGCTATGACTCCGAAGCGCTGCGCCGGCTGATTTATATGCCGCGCATTACGCCCGCGTTGCTCAAAGACAAAAAGCAGGCGGGAAAAGCTGCGCAGGAGCTGCAGGGCCGTCTCACCTCCGATGCCGGACATCGCAGTCGCCATGAAATCACTCTGGGTTTTGACACGCGTAATAATCTGCATGAAATGAGCGTAGTGCGGCACGAGCACGGTACTACCACGCGCACCAAGATCGATGCTGAATTTATTTCATCCGGCGAGTATGCATCGATGCGGGCCCTGGGCGAGCAATTGGAAAAATATTTTGTTGCTGAGACCGTTATACAGCGCGCGGACAAAAGCCAGAAAGTTGCGAGCATCAACGACATGCTGGAGTGGCTTATGTCCGAAGCACGTCGTGGACAAACGATTCAGCGTTATAAAGGGCTGGGCGAGATGAACCCCGAACAGCTCTGGGAAACCACCATGGACATCAACGCGCGGCGACTGCTGAAAGTGAACGTCGACGATGCCGTTGCCGCAGACGAAGTCTTTACCATGCTGATGGGTGACCAGGTGGAACCGCGCCGTGAATTCATCGAGAAGAATGCGCTGGACGTTTCCAATCTGGATATTTGATGCCGCCGGCGTACTGCGGCGACCCAGTTTCAAAAGCCGTAGCTTCAGTGCAGGGTGCGTGGAATACTCAATGTAAAAGATGGTATTTCTGCGTCGAACGCGGTGCCATCATCGGCGATCATCTGATAACTACCCTTCATTGTGCCAACCGGCGTTTCCAGGATAGTCCCGCTTGTGTACTGGAAGCTTGATCCCGGAAGCAGGTAAGGCTGCTCACCGACAACCCCCTCACCACGTACTTCGCGGGTACGCTCATTGGCATCGGTAATGATCCAATGCCGGGTCACCAGTCGTGCCGGAACCGAACCGGAATTGGTGATAGTAACGGTATAAGCGAAGACGTAGCGGTCTTCGTCCGGTGCGGATTGTCCGGGTAGATAGACCGTCCTGACGTCAATCTGTATCTGGTGTTTCTCGTTGGCGGTCATGTGTCCTCTTGTAAGGTCCGAGGAGGCGCAAACTATTTTGCATGAGTTTACGACGCTTGGGTATTACTTAAGTTTCCCGCGCGGCGGATACACCAACCAAGTCAGGACCACCAGCATGGTAAAAACCGTATAGATCAAAGTGAATACCCACTCGGGCGCATTGTAGAAAATCATCCAGTGCAGCCAGTGGTTGATGAAACTGTCTGCATAGGCCGTCGACCCGGTTTTCAGGCGCAGGAGATTTTCCAGAACCGTGAGCGGACAGTGAACACCCAGCCAAGCTTCGAGCATAACCAAAACAATCGCCGCCAAGTGCAGCAGACGAAACATCAAGTGACGTGTCCATTCCCATCCCCAGACCCAGCCGATAACGATCAATGCCTGTCCACCGACGACAAACAATACGTAGGCAGCGTGAGCGGCAAGGACAAGATCGGCGAGCACCTGCCACATAAATGATTCGGGTCAGTCGTTATCAGGAATTTGATAGGGTTCGCAGTCGACGCTGAAAAATTCCAACGGCGAGCTGTCGAGCCGAACAGCCGACAACGAGCGTCCCCACAAACAACCGCTGTCGAGACCGATCACGCCGTCCGCGTTCCACAAGCCGAGCGCTGACCAGTGACCGAAAATAATTTTGTGTTCCCGGCTGCGTCGTCCTGGAATCTGAAACCAGGGCATCAGATCCGCCGGCTGGCTGCCGGGCGCCCCCTTCGGGCGCAGGTCCATGTTTCCGTCCAAATCGCAATATCGCAGACGTGTGAACGCGTTGATGATGACACGCAGACGATCAAAGCCATGCAGTTTTTCGTTCCAGTGGTCGGGCAGGTCCCCGTACATGTGGCGGAAAAATTCGTCTGCCTCGTCACCGCGCAATATCGTTTCAGCTTCGTGGGCCAGGTTTTTTGCGTCGGTCAGATTCCAAGGAGGAAGCAAACCGGCATGAATCAAGGTGTATCCCAGAAAGTTATCGTGATGCAACAAGGGGCGTGTCTGCAGCCAATGCAGCAAATCCTGGCGGTCGGGCGCGCGTAAAATACCCTCGAGCGTGTCCCGTTTTTTGTGCTTGGCCGTGCCAGCCGCAACCGCCAGCAGATGCAAATCGTGATTGCCCAATACGCACACGATGCGGTCACCGAGACTTTTGACGAAGCGCAGGACTTCCAAAGATTGCGGTCCGCGGTTGACCAAATCGCCCGTGAACCACAACCGGTCACGGTCGGGGTTGAACCCGATTTGTGTCAGCAACCTCATCAGGGCCGGGTAACAGCCCTGCACGTCGCCGATGGCGTAGACGGCCATCAGGCGGAAGGAGGTTTGCCGGCCAGTGCCGCCATCTTGTTCGTGGCTTTGATCAGCGCGTTGACGATGCCCGGCTCCGCCGCCGAATGTCCGGCGTCGGGTATGATCTCGAAGTCGGCATCTGGCCAGGCGCGCGCCAGTTCCCAGGCGTTCTGAATCGGGCAGACCATGTCGTAACGCCCATGCACGATGGTGCCGGGAATGCCATGGAGTCGCGTGGCGTTGCGCAGGATCTGGTCGGGTTCGAGAAAGGTGTTGTGCGCGAAGTAGTGCGCCTCGATGCGCGCGAGCGACAACGCCGTGCGCGGTGATCCGAAGAAATCAACCACGTGCTTGTTCGGCAACAGCGTCGCCGCGCGGCCCTCCCACAGCGACCAGGCTTTGGCGCTGGCCATGCGCGCGATCTCATCCGCACCGGTCAGGCGTCGGTAGTGCGCAGTCAACAGGTCATGGCGTTCCGATTCGGGAATCGGCGCGATGAATTCCTGCCAGTGATCGGGGAACACGCGGTTCGCGCCTTCCTGGTAGAACCAGCGAATTTCCCATGGACGACAGAGAAAAATTCCGCGCAGCACAAGTCCGAGCACGTGTTCCGGATGGGTTTCGGCGTATACCAGCGACAGCGTTGAACCCCAGGAGCCGCCGAACAGTACCCAGCGATGAATACCGAGATGCTCGCGTATCTTCTCCATGTCGGCAACCAGGTGCGACGTGGTGTTGTTTTCGAGGCCGGCGTGCGGCGTCGAGCGGCCGGCCCCGCGCTGATCGAACAGCACGATGCGATAAAGGTTGGGGTCGAAAAAACGGCGGTGATACTCCTCGCACCCGGCCCCGGGACCGCCGTGCACGAACAATACCGGCAGACCCATGATGTTGCCGCATTCCTCGACATGCAGCTCATGTGCGGCATCGACTGCAAGCCGGTGCGTCGCATAGGGTTGGATTTCGGGAAAAAGCTTGTGCAAGGGGGCGCGCTAAAAAGATTCGGCTTCGATCTGCAGGTATGCCGCATTGATGACGCGGCCAAGGCTGTCGAAACCGTAATAGTCCTTGTAAGCGGCAAGATCGTTCATGACCTTGTCCTTCATGTCGAAATCGCTCATCCCCTGATCGTAATATTTTTTTACCGAAGCGCGCAGCGACTTGAGAAGCGCCTGTTGGGTTAGGGCGATTTCGCGTCCGCCGCTCAAGCCATGACCGGGGATGAAATGCTTTGCGCCGGATTTCAGCGCCAGGTCGATGGCCATTATCTGGCTCTGAATGTTCCCATGCTCCGGGAAATTGGCCGCGATGCGTTTATTTAGCACGTTGTCGCCCAGAAAAATCGCGCCTTCCTCGACCACCTCGACCATGATGTCGTTGTCGGTATGCGCGCGGTCGTTGTGGTAGAAGCGGAAAGTTGTCCCGTGCAGCTTGAGTGATTCGCCGTTTTCAACGCCGATGTCCGGCGCCACCGCCTGGGTGCCGCGGCTCGCCCCCTGGGTCGCTTCGTTCATCATTTTGACCCAGCTGTCGCCTTTGCCCGACTTGATCGCTTCGATCATTTTTGGGTGGGCGTAAATCACCGCCTGGGGAAAGACGGCTTTGATCGCCTGGTTACCGAGCCAGTGATCCCCGTGGAAGTGGGTGTTGAATACGGCAACTACCGGGTCCCTGGTAACCGTCGCGATTTTGCGCAGCACCATTTCGCCCACCTGGATGCTCGAACCAGGGTCGATCACCACCACGCCGCCGCGGACCATCACGAAACCCGGATTGTTGGAGAAGCCCTGATTACCCGAGCTCGGGTTTTCATTCGGTCCGTGAAGTACGTAAACATGGTCCGTGATCCGGGTCAGCGGATAGTCACGTTCGATCGGCGGCGCCTTGGAACCGCTACAGGAGAGCAGGAGCGAGAAGAACATCGCCAGGGCAGGAATTCGTAAGCGCATTATCTTAACTTTCAGCGGAAAAATCAGTATAACGCCGGCGACCTCAGTGCCGGAACCA
>JACQER010000127.1 GCA_016200465.1 Gammaproteobacteria bacterium
GCCTCGCCGAGCGAAATCGAGCAGCTCATCGTCAAGCCGCTGGAGGCCATTTTGCAGGGCTTGGCCGGCATCGACCACACCTACGGCGTCGCCATGAATTCGCTGGGTGTGGTCACGGTGCAATTCAAGGTCGGACAGAACAAGGAGGACTCGCTGGTCAAGCTGTACGACCGCATCATGAGCAACCTCGACCGCATGCCGCACGGCACGCTGCAACCGCTGGTCAAGCCGGCCGACGTGGACGACGTGCCGATCCTCACCATTTCCCTTTCCTGTGCCACGCGCGACGCCTGCGAGCTGCGCCGCATCGCCAACAACGTGCTGGAGGAACTGCGGCGTGTCGACGGCGCTGCGTTTTCGTTCGTGCACGGCGGCGAGCCGCGCAAGATCAACGTCTATCTCGACCTCGAGCGTTTGCGCGCCTACAACATCACGCTCGCCGATATCCGGCGCGTGGTCGAAGCCACCAACCTCGACATTCCGTCCGGCGCGTTCGTGGGCGGCAACCGCGTCGCCACCGTGCAGGCGGGCGGGGCCTTGCGCTCGGCCGCCGACGTCGGCGATCTGGTGGTGGGGCTGTCCCAGCACCAGCCGGTGTACCTGAAGCAGGTCGCGCGCATCGTGGACGGTCCGGGCGAGGTCGAACGCCTGCATCGCATCGGCTACGGCCCGGCGTTCGCGGGCACGCGCTCCGCCGATTACGAGACACCGGCGGTGACGGTCGCGATCGCCAAGCGCGCCGGCACCAATGCCGTGAAGGTTGCCGACGAGGTGCTGGCGACACTGGAGCGCATCCGCCCGACGCTGATCCCCGAGGGCGTGCAGGTCAACGTCACGCGCAACGACGGCGCCAAGGCCAACGACGCCGTCAACCTGCTGATGGAGCACCTCGCCATCGCCATCGCCAGCGTGGTCGCGCTGCTGGTGTTCTTCCTCGGCTGGCGCGCGGCGTCGATCGTCACCATCACCATTCCGCTGATTCTTTTCATCACGCTCGCCATCGGCTTCGCCGCCGGCCAGACCATCAACCGCATCACGCTGTTCGCGCTGATCCTCTCGCTCGGCCTGCTGGTCGACGATTCGATCGTGGTGATCGAGAACATCTTCCGGCACTACGCGCAAAAGGGCGCGGACCGGCTCAAGGGCGCGGTTGCGGCGGTGAACGAAATCGGCAAGCCGACCAATCTCGCCACCTTCACCGTGATGTTCGCGTTCCTGCCGATGTTCTGGGTCACCGGCATGATGGGACCGTACATGGCGCCGATCCCGTTCAACGTGCCGATCGCGATGATCATCTCGCTCGCCATCGCCTACACCGTGGCACCGTGGGCGGCGTACCGGTTCCTCAAGATACAGGGGCACGCCAAGGATGGCGCGCATCAAGGTGAAGGGATCGAACATCACGGGCACCGCGGACGGCTCGAACGCCTGTATGAACGCCACATGGGGCGGCTCATCGCATCGCGCGGGGCGCGCAACGGTTTCTTCATCGGCGTCGGCCTGGTGCTGCTCGCGGTGCTGCTGCTGCCGGCCTTCGGCTGGGTGAAATTCCAGATGCTGCCGAAGAACAACACCAACACCTTCATCATCACTGTCGACATGCCCGAGGGCACCAGCCTCGAAGAGACCGACCGCGTGGCGCGACTGGTCGGCGACGTCGTGCGCCGGCATCCGCAGGTCGAGACATACGAGGCTACGGTCGGCGAGGCCGGCGTGACGGATTTCAACGGCCTGCTGCGCGGCGCCAACCTGAAAACCGGCCCGAACGTGGCCGACGTGCGCGTGAATCTGCGCAACAAGCACGAGCGCCGGGAGTCCTCGATCGATATCGTGCTCGACCTGCGCAAGCCGATCGCCGAGCTGGCGCGCCAGACCGGGGCCAACATCAAGCTGGTCGAGGACCCGCCGGGACCGCCGGTGCGCGCCACGATTCTGGCCGAACTCTACGGACCCGACTACGAACAACTGCGCAAGCTCGCCAAAAAACTGCGGCGCGAAGTGTTCGAACAGACCGAGGACGTGGTGGACATCGACGACTCGGTGACCGACGACTGGACAGAATATCGCGTCGTGGTGGATCGCAGCCGCGCCACGCTCGCCGGCATCCCGCCGGCGCAAGTGGCGGAAACGCTGCACGCCTTCCTCGCCGGCCTCGACGCCAGCACCGTGCATCTGGAGTTCGAGAAGGAACCGGTGCCGATCCGCTTCCGCATTCCGGCCGCCGACCGCACCGGACCGCAGGACTTGTCCAGAATCTTTTTCACCAGCCCGCAGGGGCGGCAGGTGCCGCTCAGCGACATCGCGCGCGTCGACAAGCGCGTCGCGCCCAAACCCATCTATTACAAGGACCAGTATCCGGTGGCATACGTGAGCGGCGAACTTGGCTCGAGCTCGCAGGTGTACGCGGTGCTCAAGATGTGGAACTGGCTGCGCACCCACGAACTGCCGGGTAACGTGAAACTCACCCAGTATTTCATGGCCGACCCGGACACGAGCGGCTACTCGGTGCGCTGGGACGGCGAGATGCGTCTGACGCTGGACGTGTTCCGCGACCTGGGTTCGGCCTTCGCGGTCGCGATCATTCTGATTTACCTGATTCTGGTCGGCTATTACCGCTCGTTCGCGATTCCGCTCATCGTCATGGGCGCAATCCCGCTCACCGTCGTCGGCGTACTGCCGGGACACATGATCATGGGCCAGCACTTCACCGCCACCTCGATGATCGGCGTGATCGCGCTCGCCGGCATCGTGGTGCGCAACTCGCTGCTCCTGATCGACTTCATCCTCGAATACCGCAAGGGCGGGCACGCGCTCGACGAAGCGGTGTTGCAGGCCGGCATCACGCGTCTGCGCCCGATTCTGCTCACGGCCTTCGCCATCATCCTGGGCACGCTGATCATGGCCTTCGATCCGGTGTTCGGCGGGCTCGCGATCTCGCTCATCTACGGCACCTTCGCTTCCACGGTGCTGACGCTGTTCGTGATTCCACTGGTGTATTTCATGTACGAGCGACGGCGCTCCGCTGAAGATATCCGTTCCGGAAAAATAAAACCGCGGTCTTGACTCATTTCCACAATCTGCGCCACCAACGCTTGCGGTTCTCCGGGCGGTGTGCGCGGTCGTAGAGCGCCATGGGTGGCAACCGGCTCAAGATCCAGCCCGGCAGCGGCGGGTTGTCGCTGAAACCGCACTGCACGCCGAGATTGTTCGGATCGAAAATCTTGATCATGGAAGGCTCGGTCTTGCTGTCGGTATAAACGATGCCGCAATAGTCCTCCTGATGTTCGCGGCGCAGCAGGGCGTCGACCTCGGCGAGAACATCGTGTAAAACGGATTGTCGATTTCCTGTGCGCTCATGATTCTGTGTTGTTATATCAGATAAACAGACATACGTCCGACTTCTGCGCGATTGGCAGGAAACTGGCGGCGCCGATCCAGTCTTTCACCTCGGGAATAAAATCGTCGCGCGTGTAGCCGAACAGATCGACCGTCATCTGGCACGCGACCAGATTGACGCCCGATTCGACGCACACGTCGCGCAATTCCTGTATCGAAGCGACGCCGTTGTTCTTGACCGTCTTCTTCATCAGGCCGGTGGCGAGCTTTTCGAAGCCGGGCACGCCGGCCATGACGGCGTTCGGGATGTTCCAGTTTATGCCCTGGAACCATTTCGGGCCGAACGGCATTTTCATCGGCATGCCGGGATTGCCCAGCGGGCTGACCTCGAGATGCAGATCTTTCTTCAGTAATTCCAGGCCGTAGAACGTGAAGAACACGTTGACGTCCCAGCCCAGCGCCGAGGCCGTGGACGCGAGAATGAACGGCGGATAGGCCCAGTCCATGGTGCCCTTGGTCGCGATGATGGAGAGCGACGGTGTTTTGCTTTCCTCGGTCTCTTTCAGTTTTTTCGCGAAGCGCTCGTCGAACCAGGCATCGAGCGCCGCACCGTTTTTTTGCAACAGTTCACTGGAAAATTTACCAGGGGATACTTCGGCTACGTTGGACATGAGTCCTCCTTGAGATTTCGCGAAATGTTCGGATGAATGTCGCCGCAACTTCCGCCTGGATCGTTCACATGGTTCGGCGTCCGATGCGGATTGATATGAAGATTGGCATCACATATAGTCAATCGACATATTCTGAAATGATTAAATATGCCGGATGTGCGAAACACAAATCAGAGAATTTAATTAGTTTCGCTAACAAACAAGATCGGGGGTCGCGGCATGGAAAATCTCGATGTCGTCAAACTGCTCAAGGCGGCGCAGAACCTGGAGCGCAACATCTCGGTGTCGCTGATGTACTCGGGCCTGCGTGTTCCCCAGTACCGGCTGCTCGATGCGCTGGCGGGACTGGGGCAGGCGACGGTGACGGAAATGAGCGAGAAGCTGAACGTCCGACGCGCGACGGCCAGCGTGCTGATCAACGAACTGATCGAATCGGGGATCGTGGAGGTGACCGAAAACAACTCGGACCGGCGCTCGTTCCACATCCGCCTTACCCGCATGGGCGCGGGCAAACTCGAAGCGGCGAGAAAGGACATCGCCGTGTTCCGCGAAAAACTGTCGCAAAAATATTCGCCGGAAACGATAAAGATGCTGAATGAATTCGCCGATCGGCTGGCCTAGCCGATCGGCGAAACTGCTCCGGCACGCACTCAGTGCTTGCGTATCTGAAAAACATACTCACCACTGCTCTGCTCGGAAGAAATCAATTCATTGCCGGTCGACTTGCAGAAGGCGTCGAAATCCTTGACCGCCCCCGGATCGGTGGCGCGTATGCGCAGCGTTTGTCCCGACTGCAATCCGTTCAGAGCCTTCTTGGCGCGCAGAATAGGCAGCGGACAGTTCAATCCGCGGGCATCGAGTTCCTGTGTTGTGTTTGACATGACGATCTCCTGTTTGGGTTGAGGGAGTTTCAAATTTCAGTCGGGCGCTCGAACCGGTTCATGCACTACAGGGAGTTGACCCATTCCCTGAGCCGCGACGTTTCGCGCGCGACCAGATCGGGCTGATTGAAGGTGTGCGTCAGCAGGCTGGCGCCCTGCAATACCGCAACGAGATGCAAGGCGAGATCGGGCGATTCCTTGCCCTTTCCCAGTTGGCGGAACTGCTGCTCAGCCCACGAAAGTATCGCGGCGAGCAAGGTCGCGGATTTTTCCGCGAGCGGTCCGCCGTCCTTGTGCAGCTCCTGGCACAGGCTGCCGATGGGACAACCGCTTTGGGCCAGCACTTCGCGCTCGTCAAACACCATCTGGATCAGCGCCAGAATTCTCTGCTTCGGATCGGGCAACTTGTTCCACGAATCGATGACGCCGCGATAAAAATTCGCACGGTGTTCGATCAGGGCGCTGCCGATGTCTTCCTTGGTTTTGAAGTAGTAGTAAACGTTGCCCAAGGGGACTTCCGCCTCCTGCGCAATGTCGGCGAGCGTGGTCTGGTTAAAGCCCTGCGCATGCACTAGCTTGTTGGCCGCTTCGAGCAGACGCGAACGTTTATTGGTCTCTTTACTTTCCATTTATGATCAATCGTTTATATTATAAGTAAGTTATCTAACTAAATTATGGAATGCTAATATTGAACTGTCAAGCAAACTCTTCGGCGCTGGCATGACGGGGAAAAGACACTTGGTGCGAAACTGCGCGCGGCTGAACCATCCGCATAATCCTGTCTTTTAATGCATCACGGCCCGGTCTTCAGTCTCGAAGAGAAACACCGCGCTATACTGCGACGGATCATCGTAAGGTAAAACATGGACACCCTGACACATGCCCTGAGCGGCGCGCTGCTGGCGCGCGCGACCGAGCCGAAGCAACCGCGGCCGGATCAGTTGCCGCGGCGCACGCGCATGTGGATCGGCTTCATCGCCGCCGCGTTTCCCGACAGCGATTTCGTCACGCGCTTCATCGATCCGCTCACCTATCTCACCACGCACCGCGGCGTCACGCATTCGGTGATCATGCTGCCGGTGTGGGCGCTGCTGCTGGCGCTGCTGTTCATGCTGCTGGTGCGCGGAAAATATTCGTGGCGCGCGTTCGTGGGCGTGTGCGCGCTCGGCATCGGCGTGCACATCGCCGGCGACGTGATCACCGCTTTCGGCACCATGATCTTCGCGCCGCTCTCCGACTGGCGCGCGCAGTTCCCGACGACTTTCATCATCGATCCCTACTTCACCGCGATCATCGTCGCCGGATTGATCGCCTCGACCGTGTGGAGCGCCACGCGCCGGCCGGCCGTGATCGGGCTCGCGGTGCTCGCCGGCTACGTCGGATTCCAGGCCGTACTGCATCAGCGCGCGCTGACGGTGGGAGAAACTTACGCGGCGAAACATCATCTGGACGCGCAACAGGTCCAGGCGATACCGCAACCCTTTTCGCCGTTCAACTGGATGATCGTGCTGCCGCAGAAAGACGACTACTACCTCAGCTACGTCAGCCTCTGGCGCAGCGAGATACCGGAATTCCCGCCCGTCGACGCCAACTGGCTGTACCAGGTGAATGCCTCGTACTTTCCGGTGACCGACGCCATCTGGAAACGGGTTCCCCGCTTCGGAGCCGGCAAAGAAGCCAACCTGGCGGAACAAGTGTGGTACTCCGAGGCGCTCGCGCCGTTCCGAAGCTTCGCGCAGTTTCCGGCGGTGTACCGCGTGGATCGGAACCCGGGCGGTCTGTGCGTGTGGTTCAACGACCTGCGCTTTGCGCTGGCGGGAAGAACCATGCCGTTCCGTTACGGGGCGTGCCGGAACGGCACCGACACCGTCTGGCACATTTATCGCCTGTTCAGTGACGACAATGGCCAGGAAGTTCTCAACGCCATCCCTCACTGAGCCGCAAGCGGTCGGCCCCGACTAATCAGTACATATCCGCCGGATCGACGTCGAGCGACCAGCGTACTTTTTTGGCGAGACTGGCATCGGCGATTGCCGCCACCCATTGACCAAGAAACACATGCAAGGGCGCGCGCTTGTCCGACTGCACCAGCAGTTGCGCGCGGTAACGTCCGGCACGCCGCTCCATGGGCGCCGGGACCGGCGCCGTGATTTGCACGTCTTTCCCCGCCTGAGACACGGCCAGCGCACGCGCTTCGTGAAGGAATTTGAGCGCCGCCCCGGGCGCGGGCGACTCGGCGCGCAGCAATGCCAGATGCGTGTACGGCGGATAACCGGTCTCGCGGCGCTCGGCGAGCGCGAAGCCGGCGAAGCCGTGGAAGTCGTGTCGTTGCAATGCGTTGAACAGGGGATGTTCCGGATGCCAGGTCTGGATCAGCACCTCGCCCGGTTTGTCCGCGCGGCCGGCGCGGCCGCTTACCTGCATGATCATCTGGAACAGGCGCTCGGCGGAGCGGAAGTCCGTCCCGTATAGCCCCTGATCGGCGTTGAGTATCCCGACCAGCGTGACGTTCGGAAAATCATGCCCTTTCGAGAGCATCTGGGTGCCGACCAGAATGTCAGCCTCGCCTTCGTGGACGCGACGCAGCTTTTCCTCGAGCACGCCGCGGCGAGCGGTGCTGTCCCGGTCGATGCGCTCGATGCGAGCCGTGGGAAAAAATTTTTGCAGCGCGCCCTCGACGCGCTCCGTGCCCTCGCCGAGCGGATGCAGGTTCTCGCCATGGCATGACGGACACTGTCGCGCCGTTTCCTGCTCTGCGCCGCAATGATGACACATCAGCTTCTGTCGCTTCTGATGCAGCGTCAGTTGCGCGTCGCAACGCCGGCACGGCGCGACCCAGCCGCAGTCGAAACACATCCATACTGGCGCGAAACCGCGCCGGTTAAGAAACAGAATGCTCTGCTCACCCTTCGCGAGCCGTGCCGCGATCGCCTCGCGCAACGGCAACGACAATCCCTCGCTGGGCTTGAGCCGACGCATGTCGAGCAGACGCACCTCGGGCATGCCGGCACCGCCGGTGCGGTCCGGCAGTTCCAACAGCGTATAAGCGCCCTCGCGTGCATTCCTGAGACTTTCGAGCGATGGTGTCGCGGAACCCAGCACGATGGGGATTTTCTCGCGCGACGCGCGCATCACCGCCACGTCGCGCGCCGAATAACGGAAACCGTCCTGCTGCTTGTAGGAAGCGTCATGCTCCTCGTCGATCACGATGAGGCCGGGCCTCTTGAGCGGCGTGAACACGGCGGAGCGGGTGCCGAGAACGATGGGCGCCTTTCCCTCCCGTGCGGCGAGCCAGGCATTCAGGCGTTCCTGGTCGTTCAACGCGGAGTGCAAAACCGCGATGGGAATGCGAAAACGTCTTTCAAAGCGGCCGACCAGCTGGGGGGTGAGACTGATTTCCGGCACCAGCACCAGTGTCTGTTTTCCCTGCGCCAACAACTGTTCGATCACGTTCAGGTACACCTCGGTTTTGCCGCTGCCGGTGACTCCATGCAGCAGGTAAGGCCGGAATTGACCGAGACCGGTCGTGATTGCCGCGACAGCCGATTTCTGTCCTGGATTGAGCTCAGGCGATTTCTGGATGTTGCCATCGAAAACCGGCTGTGAATCACGCATGTGACTGCTCACCCACTCTTTGGCTCGCAGCACCTTGAGCGCCGCCGCCCAACGGGACGAGACCTGCTTCATCTGGTTCGCATCGAGACCTTCCGGCGCCGAAGCCAGCGCCTGGAGCAGGCGCTTCTGGGCCGGCGCGCGTTTCAGCATTTCAGGATCCACGGTCCGGCCATCGTGCGTGAGCGCCCATGCCACCACACCGCTGATCACGCCGGGTCGCCCCTGGCGCAAACGCACGGGCAACGCCGTCTGAATGACCTCGCCGAGGGGATGATGATAGTAATCAGCCGCCCAGCGCAGCAGATCGAGCAACAGTGGTGGAAGTATCGGGTCGGTATCCAACGACTGGGAGACTGGCTTGAGCCGATCGCGCGGAAAATCGCTGCGTTCCACCTCATCCACGACTACCCCGACCACCTCGCGGCGACCGAAGGAGACACGCACGCGCACGCCCGGTGCCAGCGATACGGGAGACAGGTAATCAAACACGCGATGCAGTGGTGTGGGAACGGCTACTTGAATGATATGCGGGGCGGCAGCCATGGCCGGGACTCTATCACAGGGGCTGCCAGCTCCCGAGACGAAGGATTTCGGAGATGGCAGCCGGCGACTCAAGGAGCAAGGCTCTGGAAGAGCAGCCCGGCTTCCTCCGTCCGAAAGAGCTTCGCCACGGGACGGAGTCGCGCCGTCACCGCCCGAGGCGCACGCTCTTTCGGCGGTGGCGGCCAGGCGACTCAATGAACGTTGTCGCGTGTGACGGACCGGCGTACTCCCTTCGAAAGAGTTTCGCCATGGAAAGGAGGCGCCCTTGCAAAAAGATTTGCGTCATGGGCACGCAAAAACGTGAAACAACGTGGCTCCACGTTCACAAAATTGTCATGAATTTTCTCTAAACGCTTGTATCTAAAAGGAGCAAACCTTACTCACAGAATCTGTGGATAACAATGTTAATGACCGGATTGCCGCCATCTTGATGCAGGAAAATTCGAAGGTTTTTATTAAATTGATTAAAAAATAAACTGACGCATTAATATTATATAAATCATATACCTGTATGAAAAACCCCTCTTTTTGCCAAAACGAAAATAGCGGTAATGTCACAATCATTCATAGTCGGCCTGAGGCTGTGCATAAACTAGGCAGCGGAAAACATCTGTCCGATGAAATATTGCCCACAAAATAAGCCTACTCCGGCTAGGCATCGCCGGTCACAGCGATTAGGATGCCGAGCACATGGATGAAGCAGAAATTCATTCGCCAGGTCAGCAAGCCAGAAAAGCGCTGCCATCCGCTCTACCGCAGCCGCCACACGGATTCCCGCAATCTCTTTCAAACCAGCGACAAGGAGGAAGGCAATGAAGAATGCATGCAAATGGGCGCAACAATACGGGCCGCTGATCGGACGGCTGCTGCTCGCGAATCTGTTCGTCGTTTCCGGGTTCAAGAAAATCACCGGCTTCGCCGGAACCGCGGGCTACATGGCGGCCAAAATGCCGAGCTTCGATCCCAATCTGATCAAGCTGATGTTGGCGGTCACCATTGCCGTCGAGCTGGGTTGCGGCCTGATGGTGCTGCTCGGCTGGCAGGCACGCTGGGCGGCCACGGCGATTCTGTTTTGGATGATCCCGGTGACATACGTCTTCCATGCCTACTGGGGATTGCCGCCGGATCAGATGCAGATGCAATTCATCCAGTTCCACAAAAACCTGGCGATCATGGGCGGCCTGCTCTACATCATGGCCTACGGGTCCGGGCCCTACAGTCTGGGAAAAGACAACTGCTAGCGGGAATACCGGGGCGCGACACCGGACACGGAAATTGCTGCGCGCGGAAAACGGAGAGAAGGCTGAATCGCCGGTTCAGTTATGCAGACGGATCAGCTTGGGATGCCGTTTGGCAAGACCCCATGACGACTGCTGGAGCCACTGAGCCAGTTCCTCCGCCGACAGCGGCCGGCTGATGTAGTGTCCCTGCGCGGTATCGCAACCCAGCTCACTCAGGCGATTAAGGGTCGCTTCGTTCTCGACGCCTTCGGCCACGACCTCGAGTTTCAGGTTGTGCGCGAGGTCGACGCTGGTGCGCACGATGGCGGCGTCGTTTTCATCGCGCACCATGCCGATGACGAAGGACTTGTCGATCTTGATGGTGTTGACCGGCAGTTTCTTCAGGTACGACAGTGACGAGTAGCCGGTACCGAAATCGTCGATCGCGATCCGCAGACCCATCGAAGAAAGACGCGTCAGCACTTCCAGGGCGCGCTCCGGTTCGGTCATCACCGCGCTCTCGGTGATCTCGAGTTCGAGCCAGCGCGGCGAAATCTGCAACGCTGCGAGCTGCTCGGCAAAGGCGTCGGCCAGGTAGGGATCCTGCAGGTCGCGTACCGACAGGTTCATGGAGATGGTGATCGGCACGCCCTTGTCCTGAAGCATCTGGCCCTGGCGCAGCGATTCGTTCAGCACCCAGGGCGTGAGGCTGCGGATCATGCCGGTCTGCTCCAGCAGCGGAATGAAGGTGTCCGGCAGCAGCAGGTCCTCGCGCGGATGATTCCAGCGCACCAGCGCTTCCACGCCCGTGACCTGCAAAGTCTTGAGGTTGACCTTGGGCTGGTAATAGAGCACGAATTGCTCCTGTTCCACGGCATGGCGCAACTCGCCGAGCAGCGTCAGCCGCGTCGGGTTGTGCTGGTCGAGTTTGCTGTCGTAGAAGGCATGCCCGCTGTTGGCGTTCTTGGCCGAATACATGGCCACGTCGGCGCGCTGGATCAGGATATTGGCGTCCACGCCGTGATCGGGGTAGAGCGCGACGCCGATGCTCGCGCCGATATCCAGGCTCTGTTCCTCGATACGGAACGGCGCACGCAGCGCCTGCAGCAGCATGCGCGCGGCCATCGTGGCGTGCTTGTCGCTGACCGCCGGCAGCAGGATGGCGAACTCGTCGCCGCCCATGCGCGCCACCGTGTCGATGTCGCGCAGCTTGCTGCGCAGGCGCGCGGCCACCTGCTGCAGCAACAGATCACCGACTTGGTGCCCGAGGGTGTCGTTGATGTCCTTAAAGCGGTCGAGATCCATCAGCAACAGGGCGAACGGCCGGTAATCGCGCTTGGCTTCCTCGATTGCCTGCTCCAGACGCTCATGGAACAGCGTGCGGTTCGGCAGCTTTGTCAGCGGATCGGTGAATGCCAGGCTCTCCAGACTGTCGTACAACTCCTTCAGCCGCGTCGACATGTTGTTGAATCCGGCGCCGAGCTCGGCGAGCTCCGTATTACCGGTCGTCATCACGTGTTCGCCGAAATGGGATTTATCCGAACGGAGCCGGCGCAGTTGGACCACCAGCGCTTGCAGCGGGTTGACGGTGATTTTCCGCAGCGCCATCCACAGGATCAGAACCGCCAGCACCATGACGGCCGCCGCGATCAGCGTGACCATGCGTTCGGTCTGGGCCAGGTCGGCGTAGGTCGGCGCCATGTCCTTGCTGACGGCGACATTGAGCAGCGATTTTGCCGGCACGTTGATATTCAACGCCTGCTCCACCATCAGCCGGTGATCATTGTCTTTGTCCGTTTTCGGCCAGCCGGCGGACTTGAACAGCACGGTACCGTCCGCCTGGCTGAGCCTGACCGAAAGGCCCGCGAGGTCCGCTTCGGCGGCGGCAAAGTTGCGCAACATGTCATAGTTGATCTGCAAATAACCGTCGCGGGAATCTTCTCCCAGAGGCTGGATCACTATGTAACGCACGTCCCTGCCGACGATGCATAGGCCGCCGACGGATTTGAGATGGTCGGCTCCCATGCGACGTTCGGCTTGGGCGCGCAGGTTCTGACACGACGCATTGCCCGCCTCGACATCCGGCGTTTGTTCCGGGACAGCCGCGATCGGATGGAAATCCTCGGCCAACAACTGGAGCGCGACCATGTCCGACGCGCCGGTTTTGACAAAGAGATTCTGAGAGAGTTTGCTGAGCTGGCGGCCTGCCACCGGCTTGTTCGGTTTGCGCACCGCCGCCCTCAGCTCCGCGTCGGACCTGGCGAGCATGGCGACTTCGCGCGATCCGGTTTCGAATTCCTTGCGCAGATTGACGATCCACGTCCGCGCCTGATCGCTGATCATGGCGCGCTGGCCATCGAGCACGAAATCCTGCCACAGGCGGCCACCGGCCAGCACCATGAGCACGCACAGCAAGCCCATCACCGTCAAAGCGGTAATGAGACTGGCGCGCATCGATATCCGGTTAAGCTGCATCGTTATTCTTGATCGCCATCGTCTTTTCCAGACGGCTAACCCATGATGCGCATCCCTGCGTTGATGTCCCCGATCCATCGGAACTACGGTCACCTCCGGTTGTGTCACCGATCCCTGATCACCCGGCCGAAACGGCTCACGCCACCCGCCGTGGTCTGAAAATGTTGCAAATCTGATGCCATGAACGGCCTGTTTTTTATTTATTTATAATCAGTGGCTTATATTTATATGCCGCAGCCAAATATCTTCAAAACCGCGAAAATTCGCCATAACTGCGATAGGCGGCGACATTGGCCGGTTTTACGGCGAGGAAAGGTGTCATTTTCCGACAGGGTCAACGAGCGGCTTCTCGACCCGCCGCTTAATCCCTACATTAAGGACGTTCTGATTAATACACGATGGGTTCGTGAAATAACGTGGATTTCACGGGAACCAAAACCTCACGCCACGATGAGAGTAAATTATTCAGAACGTCCTTAACGGAAGGACGGAGAGGAAATGGACAGGATCTGGACAACCGTGGCGCAGCACATTTCCGAGGCCAGCGGAGATTCGTTTGTCGCCCGATCACAGCGGACCGTTGGCGGAGGTTGCATCAACCGCGCCACGGTCCTCGATAACGGCAAGCGCCGTTACTTCGTCAAGCTCAACGACGCCGCGCGGCTTTCCATGTTCGAGGCTGAGGCCGAAGGTCTCAAGGATATTGCGCGAACGCGCAGCGTGCGTGTTCCCGAACCGCTGTGCTGGGGTGTCGCCCATGATCAGGCGTTCATCGTGCTCGAATATCTCGATCTCGCGGACACGGATTCGCTCAGCCTGGAAAAACTCGGAACACATCTGGCGCAGATGCATCGTGCCACGCGCGATCAATTCGGCTGGCGCATGGACAACACCATCGGCTCGACGCCGCAAATCAACTCGCCGGCTTCCGACTGGCTGACGTTCTGGCGCCAGCGCCGGCTGGGTTATCAGCTGACGCTCGCTGCGCGTAACGGCCATCCTTTTGGCGACAAGGGCGAACGCTTGATGGCGGAGCTGAACGAATTCTTCCGCGACTACCATCCGGCGCCGTCATTGCTGCACGGCGATCTGTGGAGCGGCAACATCGGCGCCACGGAACAGCGGCCGGTGATCTTCGATCCCGCGGTCTATTACGGCGACCGCGAGGCGGACCTGGCGATGACGGAATTGTTCGGCGGATTTTCGGCGCGGTTTTATCAGGCATACCGCGAAGCCTGGCCGCTCGATCCCGGATACAAAACGCGCAAAACGCTGTACAACCTTTATCACATCCTCAATCACTTCAATCTTTTCGGCGGCGGTTACGGCGCGCAGGCCGAACGCATGATAGATTCGCTGTTGAGCGAATTGCGGTAACCGCCGGCAATTCCGATAATAATCCGGCAACCGGTGTTGCCGGCAAAATTCGAGGCCCGCATGGATATCCGTTTTCTGGGCGCCGCACGGGAAGTCACCGGTTCGTGCCATCTGGTGCGCGCCGGCGATCGTCGCCTGCTCGTCGACTGCGGCCTGATCCAGGGCGCACCCGCGGACGAAGCGCGCAACCGCAGTCCCTTCGCATTCGACCCCGATGACATCGATGCCGTGGTGCTGACCCACGCGCACCTGGACCACTCCGGCCGTCTGCCGCTGCTGGTCAGGGCCGGTTACCGCGGGCCGATCTACACTCACCGCGCGACGCGCGACCTGTGCCAGATCATGCTCCGGGACGCGGCCGCGCTGAACGAAAAGGATGCGGAGCACGAAAACCGCCGGCGTCTGCGCCAGGGGAAACGGCTGGTCGAACCGCTGTACACGCGCAGCGACGCCGAGAAAGCAATTCGCCAGTTTCAGACGCTCGACTACGATATCGAGCGCGAGATACTTCCCGGAATACGAGTGTGTCTCCAGGACGCGGGCCACATCCTCGGCTCGGCGATCGTGGAACTGTGGCTCGAGGAAAACGGCCTGCGGCGCAAGCTGGTGATCAGCGGCGATCTGGGCCACGCCGGCGCGCCGATCCTGCGCAATCCCGAGGTCGTCAGCGAGGCCGACCTCGTGGTTCTCGAAAGCACCTACGGCGACCGCGAGCACCGTTCGTGGGAAGCGACGCTGGCGGAACTGGGCGAGGTTTTTCACGAAGCGCGGCGCAGCGAGGGCAATGTCCTGATTCCCGCCTTCGCCGTCGGCCGCAGCCAGGAATTGCTCTACTTTCTCAAGCGCCACGGAAAGGAGTGGGACATCGGCCACTGGACGGTCTTTCTCGACAGCCCGATGGCCATCGAAGCCACCGAGGTCTATGCCCGGCACTGGAAATTGTTCAACACGGAAACAAACCGGCGGCGCAAAAAAGACGGCGATACCTTCGACATGCCGAATCTCCATTTCAGCCGTACCGCCGCCCAATCCATGGCCATCAACCGCGTGCGCGCCGGCGCCATCATCATCGCCGGCAGCGGCATGTGCACCGGCGGGCGCATCCGGCATCACTTCAAGCACAATCTCTGGCGTGAACAGTGTCACGTCATTTTCGCCGGCTTCCAGGCACAGGGCACGCTCGGCCGCCAGATCGTGGACGGCGCCAAGACGGTGAAGCTCTGGGATGAAAACATTCGCGTGGCCGCGCAGATTCACACCGTCGGCGGCCTGTCGGCCCATGCCGGGCAGTCCGGCCTGATCGACTGGTACCGCCACTTCGAACGTCACCCGACGGTCGCGCTGGTGCACGGCGAACCCGGACCGATGGAGTCGCTGGCCCGGCGTTTGCATCTATTACATGCAACCGTGCTGATGCCGCAACCCAATGAGTCGATCGATCTGTCAGCGTTGACGCGCAAGCCCGGAAAATAAAGGGCGAAATGGACAATGTCGGTGGAGCGGCTGGCCTGAAACGTCGACTGCCCTGATCCTGTCAATGACAGCTTGTCGTGACAGACTGTCAGAAACGCCGGTTAAAAACCGTGGAACGGCGCGCCCGACGATGACCGGCTTGCCTTTCCCGAATCGAGAGAGTTAGATGGTCACGATAAATCTCAATGCCGACGCATGGACTCCCTGTCAGGAGGCGCGCTTGATCAAGACAAGCCGTAGCGTATCCGGTAGACATTGCCCCACTCATCCTCGCTCTGCCATGTCGGCGGCGCGCGACGTGTCTGTTACCCGCCGTGCCTGTTCCGTAACCACCCGTGCATCATCCACATGAGGAGATGTGTAATGAAATTAAAACGTTCATTATCGACATTGCTGTTGAGTGCGACTTGTCTGGCTGCCGTGCCGGGCCTGGCCATGGCCGCCGATGCGCCGGCACCAGCAGCGGCGCCCGCCCCGGCCGCCGCGCCGCCGAGTCCCGCGGCGGTCGTGAACATGGTGAACAACTGTTTCTCCTGCCACGGCACCGACGGACGCAGTCCCGGCGCCATCCCGAGCCTGACCGGCAAGAACGCCCAGCAGGCGTTGCTGCAGCTCAAGGAGTTCAAATCCGGGCAGCTGGCCGCCACGGTCATGACGCGCCACGCCAAGGGCTACACCGACGCGGAACTCGAGGCGATCGCCAACTACATCGCCAACAATCTCAAATAGGGGGATGACATGAGCCAAATTACACGAAGAGATTTTCTCAAGATCGCCGGCGCCGCTTCCGCCGCCGGTGTGCTCGGTCATGCCTCGCTGGCGCGCGCTGCCGAGGGCGGCAAGGGCAGCGCCCGCGTGGTCATAATAGGCGGTGGTTTCGGCGGCGCGACCTGCGCCAAATACCTGCGCCGGCTCGATCCCGGCGTGGCCGTGACGCTGATCGAGCCGAGCACCAAGTTCATCACCTGCCCGTTCAGCAATATGGTGCTCGGCGGGTTGCGTGACATGAACTCCATCACTCAGAACTATGGCGCGCTCAAGAAGAAACATGGCGTCAACGTCATGCACGACACGGTGACGAGCATCGACGCCGCCGGCAAGAAGGTGAAACTCAAGAGTGGCAAAACCCTGAGCTACGACCGTCTGGTGGTTTCGCCGGGCATTGACTTCAAATGGGACGCGGTCGAGGGCTACAGCGAGAAGGCCGCGGAGGTCATGCCACACGCCTGGAAGGCCGGGCCGCAAACGCTGCTGCTGCAGAAGAAGCTCAAGGCCATGAAAAACGGCGGCACCTTCGTCATGGTGGCGCCGCCCAACCCGTTCCGCTGTCCGCCCGGACCCTACGAACGCGCGAGCATGGTGGCGCACTACCTCAAGGAACATAAGCCGAAGTCCAAGATCATCATCCTGGACGTCAAGGACGCCTTCTCACAACAGGGCCTGTTCCTGGACGGGTGGAAGAAGGTCTACGGTGACATGATC
>JACQER010000128.1 GCA_016200465.1 Gammaproteobacteria bacterium
GACCTATCGATATAGCGGCCGGGACTTCAGGCTGACAGACGTGGCGGGGCGGGTCATTCACGAGATCCTGGTGTAGAGCCCTTTCACCACCAAGACACCAAGACACAAAGAAAACCAATTCAATTCTTTGTGTCTTGGTGGTGAAAGGGCTCTACTGTGCCCTTCCCCGCGCCCCGCTGGTCCACTGCTCCCACAAGCCCAGGAATTTGAGCTGGTCATCGAGCCGGGTCTCTTGCAGAAGTTTCTCCACCTCGGCGCGGGTCTGGCGCTTGCCGAGGCGCTGGGGGCGATCGGCGATATCGTAGGCCACCACGGCGGCGATCGCCGCCTGGTTGCGCAGCTCGGCGACGTCGACTTTGTCGAAGGTGTCGGATTGCGCGTGGTAGTTGGGCACGTAGTCGGCGGTATCCTGGTTGGCCACCAGGGTGGGCACGCCTTCCAGCAAAAAATCGAAGTGGTCGGTGCCGAAGAAGGCATCGGTGGTGTGGGTGTTGGCGCCGCGCGAGGCGACCGGGGCGAGGATTTCTTGCAGCGCCGGCTCGATCTCCGAGCGGCCGCCCAGCGAGTATCCGGAAATCTTGCCCACCCCGATGTCGTGAACCACCACGGCCACCACGTGGTCCAATTCTTTGCGATGCTGCCGCACGTAGGCTCGCGATCCGAGCAGCCCCTCCTCCTCGCCGCTGAAGAGAAGGAAGCGCACGGTGCGCCGCGGGTGAGGACTGGTCGCCTGCATGGCCCGCGCCACTTCGATTACCAGCGCGGCGTTGCAGCCGTTATCGAGGCAACCGGTGCCCAGGTCCCAGGAATCCAGGTGGGCGCCGATGATCACGATCTCATCGGGCTTCTCGCGCCCGCGAACCTCGGCCACTATGTTGTGCGCTTCAAACGGCCCGCCAGTGTGGTTGGGCAGCGACAGGCGCATGCGCACGGGCTGGCCGGAGTCGAGGATTCGCAGAATGCGCTGGGCATCCTCGCGGGCCACCACCGCCGAGGGCAGCCGGTCCAGGCGCCCGTCGACGACGTTGGTGTGCCGGTAGAGCAGCCCGCGTGGCCGCGTGGACATCAGCAGTACCGCTGCGGCGCCGACTTTTTCCGCCTCGCGCAAGGCGATGGTCGCGCGGCGTTGCTCGACCGCCATATCCTGAAAGCTGCCCAGGGCCTC
>JACQER010000144.1 GCA_016200465.1 Gammaproteobacteria bacterium
GCATCCGGGGCAGCCCATAGTTGCGTAGCGCGGTGGCGGAAGTGATCCCCGCCGCCGCGGTGTTGGTGAGGGCGAAAGGCTTGTAGAGATCGCGCTGTGGATTTTTATGAAGCAGGACGAACTGCACAGCCAGAAGCCCCCCGGACGCCGCTGACTTGATCGCGAATCCCCGGCCGGGACTGAAGCGGCCCTGCGGGCCCCGCAGCAACGGATTGGTTTCGTAGAGGCCGCGTGAAGAGTGCAGATCGAGGAGGTTTGCGGCGGTCAGCGCCACCGTGCTGGCGATCCATCGCTTCTTCCAGCTCCGGTAGACCGTTTCGCCGTCGCAGGGAGCCGGGTTTCCGAAGAGCAGCAGCGCGACGCCGCACGTCGGCAGCCAGTGTAGGATACGTTTTTTCATTAGACCTTGTTTATACCGGCCGGCGCAGCTAAGGACCAATAGAGGAGTTGTACCGACCAAACGGGACCCGTTCGTACCGGTACGAACCGGGCTGAGATGTTCGCTTAATGCCGTCGGGTGCCCAAGTCAAACAGAAAACGGAGAGCGCGCTCCGCCCTAGTATCTGCCTGATACATAGACGAGGAAGTTTACCGAACCGCATGGAGAATCAATGCCTTACGGCCGTCTTCCGCCGCGCCGAACCGCCTCTGTTCCCTTCGTGTAGCGCTCGGGGAGCCAAACTTCATTTCTGACGGAATAAAGTTACCCTCCGGTTAACTGCTCTCCGCTCATCCTCTCCGCTGCCAGTTGTCGCCGTTTCCGCAAGATACGTCTCCGCCCGGCGGAGAACCGCGGTGAGTGGGTCGGTGAGTGCCCGGAGCGCCTTCCGCGGCGTTTTTCTCCCGCTCTTCGTGTGGTGACCGGCTGCGGTCAACAGCTCCGTCTGTCTCGATCATCGACTGGACACATTTCCGAATTCCTGCGTATGTTTACAGCGAGAGAGCATCGAGCGGCTCTCTCGATCCCACCAGACAGCGGGACGACCGCGAGGCGGACACCGCTGTGGGGCGCAATCCACAGCGAGGTGATCTGTCATGGCCGTTCCGATTGAAGATCTACAATCAATCGCCGCGATCCTGGCCGTCGGCCACCTGCGCTACCTTCAGCGCCGCCGCGAAGATTCCCTTGATTCTGCCGCCACTTCGAGCCCTCATGGACACGAGGTTAACGCCTCCGAGAAAGGAGACGGCCTTGGAGATTCAAGTCCGCGAGCAGATTGAGGCCTTGCAGCACATGACGGTGGGCCAGCTCCGGGAGAAGTACCGAGAGGTCTTCGGCGAGGAGTCTCGGTCCTACCACAAGCAGTTCCTGTTTCGGCGCATCGCCTGGCGCCTCCAGGCCAACGCCGAGGGTGGCCTCTCCGAGCGTGCCCGCCAACGCGCGCTGGAGATCGCCAATGACGCTGACCTCCGGGTCACGGCTCCGAAGGGATTCGACCTTGGCGCTACGCCGGGTCGCACGGTCACAGGGAAGCTGGCGGCCGTCGATCCGCGGCTTCCGCCGCCCGGACAGGAAGTCAGGCGGAAGTGGCGGGGGCAGTCGGTCGTGGTGAAGGTTCGCATCAACGGGTTTGAGTA
>JACQER010000145.1 GCA_016200465.1 Gammaproteobacteria bacterium
CTGAAGAAATTCCTGATCATCGACGAGGCGCAGAACCTGAGCCCGCACCAGATCAAGACCCTCGTCACCCGTGCCGGCCCCGGCAGCAAGATCGTCTGCCTCGGCAACATCGCCCAGATCGACACGCCCTATCTGACGGAAACGACCTCGGGCCTGACCTACGTCGTGGATCGCTTCAAGCAGTGGTAACACAGCGGGCACATTACCTTGCAGCGCGGAGAACGTTCACGGCTGGCGGATTACGCGTCGGAGATTCTTTAGTTGTTGTCATTCCCGCGGAAGCGGGGGATGACACAGATTGTTCAATTAATCCTTATCATCCCCGACTAATTTCTCGTAATGCGTCCGAAACAGGATCTCCAGCTCCTCGATCACTTCAATCTTGTCCCGCCCCTGCATCACATGTTGCGTCATGAGGCTTGAAGTTTCATTCAGCAGTTTTCTCGCGTCCAGCATCGGATAGGTCGCGCGCAGCCGCTTGACCGCCCTGACCACGCTCTCTTCCGTGGGACGGGGAATATCGAGCGGAGTGGGAATTTCGGCGGCGGTGATGCCCGGGGTCGTTTCCGCGCCGGTGCTTCCATGGCGGATCAGCAGAAACTCGGCGAATTCCAGCAGTGCGCTGGCCTGCGCGGCGGGGAGCCGCGCCACGATCTCGGCCAGACGTTTTTCAATATTGACCGGCACGGCGAGTCTCAAGATACGCTAAGAATGGGCATTTTTCTGCGCGGAGCGCTTTTCGCAGTGTTCATGCGCGAAGTCCATGAACTCGTCCATGGCGCGCAGGCGGAACTTCTGGCGCTGGAACACGATCGAGAACGGCCGTTCGAGCTGCGGTTCGAGCGGCCGCGCGGCGAGGGTGCCGAGCTTCAGTTCTTTCACGACCGTCGCTTGCGAGACGATGGACACGCCCAGCCCCGCTTCGACGGCGCTCTTGACGGCCTCGGGGTTGCCCACCTCGACGTTGACGTTGAGGTCGTGCAACTGCATGTTGTTCTTCGCGAGGTATTCGTTGATGAACTCGCGCGTGCCGGAGCCCTCCTCGCGCGCCACGAACGGCAGCCCCTGGAGATCCTCGACCGTGATCTTGGGTTTCTTCGCGAGTGGATGCTGTGGCGGACAGATGAACACAAGCTTGTCGTGCCAGCAGACCTCGACCACCAGGTTCTTGTTGACGATGGGCGATTCGACGATGCCCACGTCCACGGAATTGTCCTCGACCATGTGCACGATGCCGACGGAATTCGAGACCTTGAGGCGGATGTTGATGCCGGGGTGTTTTTCCTTGAATGAACCGAGCAGGCTCGGGAGCATGTACTCCGCGATGGTGGTGCTGGCGCCGATGATCAGGATGCCGCTGACGTCGCCCGTCAGCTCGCGCACGCGGTTGTCCATCTCGGCGTAGAGCGCGATGATGCGTTCAGCATACTCGAACACGCGCTCGCCCGCGGCGGTGAGGCTGATGCGGTTGTGCGTGCGGTCGAACAGCCGCGTGTTGAAATACTCCTCGAGCTGCCGTATCTGAAAGGTCACGGCCGGCTGGGTCATGTGCAGCGTCTCGGCCGCCTTGGTAAAACTCAGCAGGCGCGCCACGGTGTGAAAAACCTGAAGTCTGCGATCCGCCATCGATTATCCCATCCACCCAAAAGCCGTTTCCCGGCGAGTAATTTATTTAATTTAAATAGGCAGGGCGGGCATTTCAACACAAAGGCCGCCGCCTGGATACCCGAACCGCCGACCGGGGCAAGGTGCGTCAGAATCCTTGCAGTTTGAGCTTGAGGTCCGTGGGGCTGGTCGCGTAGAACAGGGCGGTTTCCTCGTCTATGAGACCCTGTTTCACCAGGTTCAGCAGGGAGCTGTCGAAGCTGAGCATGCCCTCGGCCATGGTGCCTTTGCGGATGAGATCCGCAAGCTCCTTGACCTTGAGCGGATCGAGTATGTATTCACGCGCCAGCGCCGAAACCGTCAGAACCTCACACGCCACGATGCGACCCTGGCCGTTCTTGCGCGGCAGCAGCCGCTGGCTGACCACGCCGCGCAGGTTCTGCGCCAGCTTGGCGCGAATGCCGACCTGCGCCTCCGGCGGGAAACTCGTGACGATACGCGAAATGGTTTCCGCCGCCGCCGGCGAGTGCACCGTGGAGAACACGAGGTGGCCGGTTTCCGCCGCCGTCATCGCGGTCTCGATGGTTTCCGGGTCGCGCATTTCACCCAGCAGGATCACGTCCGGGTCTTCGCGCAACGCGGCGCGCATAGCGTCGGCAAACGTGTTGGTATCAATGCCGACCTCGCGCTGGGTGATGATCGAGCGCTTCTCGGAGAACAGGAACTCGACCGGGTCCTCGATGGTGATGATGTGCTCGCTGCGCGAGATATTGATGCTGTTGATGAGCGAGGCCAGCGTGGTCGATTTGCCGGAACCGGTGGCGCCCGTCAGCAGCACCAGGCCGCGCTCGAGCTTGGTGAATTCCATCACGATATCCGGCAGAAACAGTTCCTCGGGCGCGGGGATGTTGGTGCTGATGACGCGCAACACCATGCCGATCGATCCGCGCTGAAAGAAAATGTTGGCGCGCACGCGTCCGATGTCCTTGAAACCGATGGAAAGATCCACTTGGTGCGACTTCTCGAATTGCGTCAGCAGCCGCGCCGACATCATGGTGCGCGACAGCCGCTCCATGAAATCCGGCGGCAACGGCGGAATTTCACGCAACGCACGCAGGTTGCCATCCACCCGCAGAATCGGATGATTGCGCGTGCGCAGATGAATGTCCGAGGCATTGACCCGCACCGCGTGCGCCAGCACCTGGCCCAGGAGTTTGAGCGGATCGGTGCTGCTGCTGATGGCGGCGACATCGCCAACGGACGTGGCGGCAGAACTGTCTTTCGGGTTGGCGGCTTCGGACATGGCGATTCGGTCTGTGCTGTCTGTGTCTAGTTTAGATCATTTT
The DNA here is from genome assembly GCA_016200465.1 of Gammaproteobacteria bacterium. GTDB lineage: Bacteria > Pseudomonadota > Gammaproteobacteria > Acidiferrobacterales > Sulfurifustaceae > Sulfuricaulis. The sequence continues at coordinate 2,952 of JACQER010000145.1, forward strand.
GAACGTGGCGCGATTGCGCGGATTTCTGTGAAAATGGCCCGAATGCGGGCATAACACATAAAAAAACAGACACGCCAAAGCGTGCCTGTTTTCAATGGGACTGCAATTTATCGTTATTGTTCGCGCTTGAAACCGGCCACGGCTTCCAGCGCCAGCTGAATCCCCCATGGCGCCGTCATGATCTTGGTGAAACCGTGCTCACCGGCCATTTTCGTATCCGGGAAATTCAAGGCGATGCGATAACGCGCACGTAGAGCGATCACCTGGTTGCCATCCACCATCAACTCATAGGGAAGATAGGCGGTGTGTTTCAAGTCGCCAAAATCGACGATGTCGATGATTTCCTTGTCGGTATCCTTGTTGCCCTTGTCGATGCCATCACCCTTGGGGATGGCCACACCGAACACGCTCACCTGTTTTCCCGGAATATCGATACGATAAACCTTTTTGGTGCCGCCGACGCCGGCGGCCAGATTCTTTTCCACGGTCTCGACCGCGGTTTTATAGTCCGGGTGCTCCTTGAAGACGTCGACATCCTTGAAATACGGCATGAACATCGCGTAGCGGTACTGGCCCGGACCGAGATTCTCCTCCGGGATACCTTTTTCCGAACCGAACGGCTTGGCAGCGCCCAGGGCAGTCTTGAGCTTGGTGGAAACGGTTTCAAGCTTGCCCATGCCGTAGGCCGTGCCGAGATAGGCCGGGTTGACGTACGACACCTGAATCTTGCCTTTAACGTCGGTCACCGCGACGCGCTGCGCGGCACCGAATCCGCCGTTGGGCGCTTTGGCTGCGGCGGTTTTGAGATCATTGTTCGTGACACAGATCACGACGGCATTGGCGAATGGGGAATAACTGCCGACGATTTCGAATCCCTGCATGGTCAACTTCGACTTGACCGTCTCGGTCACCTGCTTGAGATCGCCCGGGGGCGTGTCGCCCAGAATAAAGGGTCTGAGGGGTTCAGCCACGGCCTGGCCTGACATCCAAAGAAAAGCCGCCATGGCGAGAAAGAACTTGTTAACGAATCTGGTCCACATAACTTGTGTCTCCGAAGTCAAAAATACAAAAGGGCCAGACTCGCGCCCGGCCCTTTCATAAACGACTAGTTCACAACCCTATTTCGCTTTAGTCAGACTTTAGAAGTTCCAGCCGAATCCCAGGGAGAATGAGTTCTGCTGCATCTTCAGATTAGCCTCTTTGGTATAACCTTGGAACGCGGTCGGAATAGAACCCGAGCCTTTCACTTCATCGCTGAAGGCGCGGGTGTACATCGCCGATACTTCCGATTCCTTGCCAAGCTTCCAGGTACCGCCCAACGTGAGATGGTCGGTGACCACGCCCGGCGCCAGGATATTGAAGAAGGTCTGGCTGGCCGGAATCGGCTGGTCGTTATGGTTCCAACCTGCGCGCAGCGTCGTGCCCGAACTGTACTGATAAGACAGGCCCAGCTTATAGACCGAGATGTCCTGCCAGCCGAAGCCCGCGCCATTGCTGTTGCCGAGAGTATTCTGCAGCACACCGAAAGCGTTCACCGGACCGAGAGGATTGCTCACGGCCTTGGAATCGGTGTACTTGATCTCTTCATAATCGAAGGCCACGGTCAGTTTGGGCATGACCTTGACGGCGATACCGACCGCATAGTTGGACGGAATATCGAAGTCACCCTGTTCCGCGAACAGACCCTTGTATTTATCGAATTTCTTCATGTTGATCTTGGGTTGGTAAGTGGCGCCAAGCGTCACTTCCGGGGTCACCTGACCCGTCCACCCAAGCTTTATGCCTATACCTGTCGACGAGTCATAACCGTTATTCGTTACTTTACCTACCGCACTGGTTTGGGCGGCGCTATCGAAATTGGCCAAACCATCGGCCTTGAAACGCTGGTAGGCCAGGATCAACGATGCACCGACTGATTGGCTGTTCGTGACCTTATATGCCATGCTGGGCGCGATAAAAAGTTGCGAAAGATCCACGCCGGCCTTGTCTGTCAGGGTGCCGGAGAACATCGGGATGTTGCGACTATAGCTGGTGTTCATACCGCCATTGCCATATACCGTGACACCTACTGACATCTTCTTGTCCAGCATCGTATTCCAGCCGAATTCAGGAACCATAAAATACGCGGTCTCGTTTCCCGAATATTTTCCCACGGCAGAACCGGGGGCGGAGAGAGTCGTCTCACGGTCGGGACTGAAGTACATAAGCCCGAAATCCATGTGTTCGCCAACCATGGCCATGCCGGCCGGGTTGGTTGCCGCAGCCATGGAATCTTGCGGCAGGGCAACACCAGCGCCGCCCATACCCTGAGCCTTGACACCATAACCATGCTGAAAATAACCATTGGTAGCAAAAGCGGCGGGCGTTGCCACCGCTGCTGCCACCGCCAACGCCAGAACCACATTTCTTTTCATGCCCGACATGTCAACGTCCTCCGAAAAGTTAAGGAGCGTCATGCTCCCATACAGATTTCAAAATAATGATGCAGTTGTCAGGCTGGAGTCATTTCGTCCGACCAATAAATCTCGCAGCCTGCTTCTTAAAGCCCCGTATTGTTTTATGCACTCAGCGAAACGTTTTGTCTGTGTCGCAACAACCGTCCCTGAGTTACAACACTTACGAGCAAGTAAAGTCCACGAGAACTAAATGTCAAATTCTTAATGTTATTAGTAGAACATTATATTAAGTGATTGATTATTAATATTTTATAAGGAATAACGGGTGTGTTTCCTGGCGACTGGAATTCAACAGGCGCACGGCGGGTTTTATGGCTCCTCATAGGTCGCCACATCGTCTCCCTGCATCTGTTTGCGCACCAGTCCCACATCGCGCGCATTCAGGGCAAAAGGAAAGGAACGGATATCCGCCGGCATGGAGTCGCCGTAGGGACGATTGCAGGCCGAGACTTCATTGTCGTGCCCGGGACAGCCGGAAGTCTGAAACGGCTTGCCGGTAGCCACCAGCGCCTCCAGCGCATCGCGGTCCATGCCGTAATCGTCCAGGCGCCCGGCGGCGTCGAACCGCATCCGGCTGACATGCCCGCCGGCATAGTCAATGAGAAAACGCGCCAGTTGCACCCGCCGCCATTGATCGCGCGGCACCGGCTCCCAGTCCTCCATCAACGAACCGCGCTCCGGAAAGAACGCGAACATGTGATTGTGTCCGCCCATGTCGCGGATCTTCTGTGCCACCTCGAGGATTTCCTGTTCGGTCTCGCCCATGCCGCAAATGAGATGCGCGCCGAATTTTTCCGGGCCGTAGATTTCCGCGGCCCATTCGAGCGTACGCCAGTACTTGTCCCACTTGTGCGGACTGTCCACGCCACGTCCGCGGGTGCGGTCGAAAATCTCCGGCGTCACGGCGTCGAGCGCCACCGTGAATATTTCCGCGCCCAGGTCGCGCATCCGTAACAGGTCGTCGTAATCGAGCGTCGTGGGGTTGGAAAGGATCGACACCGGAATCTGCGGCACTTCCCTGACCCATTGCTCCAGCAGCACAAACGTATCATCGTTGGAATCAGGGTGGCTGATCATGGAAATGCACATGCGCTCGAATTGGTTTCTGTCATCGCCGTTTTTGACGCGCGCGATGATCTCGTCGTAACGCACCGCCGGCCAATCGACGCGGATGAAATTGCGATCGGCGTAATCGCGCGTCTCTTCCCGATGTCGCGCCAAGCCGCAATAAGCGCAGTTGGCGCGACACCCCTCGGGATAAGTGACCAGAAGATTGAGACAATGCGTGCAGGCGGTGCGATGCATCCGCCCCTCGATCAATCCCAGCGTGATGGCCGCCGCCGTGGACAACTGCACGTATTCGGGGGAACGCATCGCCGGCGTCTTGATATGATAATTCGGGCGATAGAACGTGACGGGGATGGGATCGGTATCCGTGGCAGCGCTCATGGATTCTCCTTGAATGAATATGTCTTCACGCAAAGTATTCGTTGAAGGCGATCCAGCCGCGGCGCTGGAGATGGTCGTCCTGCGCTTCGGGCCTGTGCCAGTAGCGCTCCAGCTCCGCGCGTCGCTCAACGGCGCGTTCCAGCGTCGGCCCGTACTGTTCGCGCATGTCTTCGTCGTAGGCGACCAGCGCCTGCCCGGCACCGCGGAGATATTCCGCCGCCGCCAAACCCGCGCGCTCGCCGGACTGCACCGCCGCGGCGATGCCGGCCCCGGTAATGGGGTGGGTCAATCCCGCGGCATCACCGACAAACAGACAGTTTTCATGCACCAGGCTCGCACGCAGGCCGCCGACGGGAATGGCGCCGCCGGTGCGTTGCAGAATCCGTTCGCCGATCCGCCCCTGCCGCACCAGCCGGGCATGCAGGTGATCGAGCGGCGCTTTCAAATCCGGTTCAAAGCGGCGATCCGTGCCGAGCCCGAGGTTGGCCAGTTCGCCCTTGGGAAACAGCCAGCCGTAGCCGCCGGGGAATTCGTCCGACAACCATATGTCGGTATCCGGGTAAGGCCGTGTCAGCGGCACGGTATATTGACGGGTGTGAATCACGGGCAGGGCCGGCAGGCCCAGCAGGCGCGCCACGGCGGAATGAGGCCCGTCGGCGGCGATCAACACCCGGTACGCCACCTCGCTGATCCGGTCATCATGGCGAATGTTCGCGCGATGATGAGCCGCCTCCAGCGAAACCAGCGCGGCACCGGTCACAACTTCAGCGCCGGCGCCAACGGCGCGCGCCGCGAGCGCGCGGTCGAACGCCGCGCGATCCACCATGAGCCCCGGATAGGCCGACGGCGTCGCGGCCCCCGACGGCAAATAAGTTTTCATGCCGTCGATGCGCTGGCATTGGACGCCGGCATTGCGGGCATGGTCGATAAGGGGTCCGGGAATGAATTCGGCGCACTGCACCGGTTCGCCGATGCGTGGTTTTTTCTCGACGGCGAGCACAGCGAGTCCCGCCATCGATGCGCGCCAGGCGGCGGCCGCGCCGCCCGGCCCGACGCCCACCACCAATACATCGACGCTGCGCCTCATGACGGAGCACCACCCGCCATCGGGAGGGGCGCGCCTGCCAACGAAGCCAGGGCGTTCTCGATGGTCTGCACGAAATCGGCTGGACGGAGTTGCAGCATCTCGACCGGATAACTTCTGAAAAATCCATCGACCGTGGAGTGAAGTTCGTCGAGCGGCGTATCGCGCAAGGCCGCTTCGAGATCGACGATCATGCGCCGCGGATTGACGAAAAAATCGCCGGTGAACCATGCCTGCTTGATCCGGTTTTTCGGCAGGTCGATACCGAGTGCCACGCGCAACAATCCACCGGTGGTCCGGTGCAGTCCCTCGACCAATGGCGCCTCCGACAGCGGACGCGAAACCAGATCGATCCAGTCGGGATGATCGATCTCGGCGAGCGCGTGATGGAATTTTTCCCGTTCGGCGAAGTTCATTTCCGCCGCCGGTTCGAACTCGACGCCGAAGCCCTCGGCAAAGGATCGCGCCAGCGACTGCATCACCGCCTCTCTCCGGGGCGACGTGCCGAGCAGATCCTTCAGATTGGCCACGCGCTCGCGCGCCGAGGCGATGGCCTTGTCGGACAATTTCTCCGCCGGTATGCGCAACACCCGCAACATTTTTTCAACGTCGAACTCGATCAACAGGGTGCCCTGGTACAGAATCGAGCCGCCCTCGAAGGCCCCGCCGGTGCCGGAGATTTTTTTTCCATCGACCTCGATATCGTTGCGCGGGCGAAACCGCGCGTCCACACCCAGCCGACGGATACCCGCGGCCGCCATCTCGCAGATGCGCCGGGAAATCTCCTGCATGTCGGCCGTGCCCAGCGTGCGCCGGTCGAGATACAGTTCCCAGCCGATCTGGGTTTCGTCGAAATAGATTGCGCCGCCGCCGGTGACGCGCCGCTGGATCGCGATGCCGTGCGCGGTGCAATAATCCGTGCGCAATTCCTGTTCGACGCACTGGTGATAACCGACGAGCGCGCTGGGAAGAAAGCGCAGGAAACGCAATGTATTCGGGATAAGGCCTTCCTGACGGGCTTCGAGCATGGCGCGGTTGATCGCGATATTCTCCGCCGCCGGCCGCAGGCCGGTGTCGATGAGCCGCCAGGACGTGCGTGAAGCGGCGCTCACATTCCACCTCCGCCCGCGGTTTCGCTCACGACGCGAATGCCCTTGAGGCGCCGCCGCTGCTGTTTCAGGATGGCCTGCACATCGAGAGCGAGCCCCTTGTCATCCGATTCGATGGCCATGACTTCATCGCCCACGGCGATCGAGCAGCACGCCGGTATGACGCGCACCGGACGTTCCAGCCGCACCGCGAGTTCGACCACGCCGTCCGAGGGATGGGCCATGCCGTTGACACCGGCCATGACCGCGTAGGCGTCGATGGCCGTTTTGGTCAGCCCCGGCGGACGGGCGCAACCAAGCAACAGCGGAATATCCGGAAGCGCGGCGCGCGCCTCGAGGAAAAACCGCCCGACCGCGTGCGGGTCGGGCGTGGCGAACGGCCGCTTGGGGGGCGCGTACATCGGCATGACCACCACCAGCACCAGCGCGTCGGGACGGTGGCGACGGATCATCTCCAGCGCCCGCCATTCGCCGAGCAGGAGCCCGTAATGCAGCCCGATGACGATGTGCGGCACCACCTTCATCCTGGTAGCCACCAGGACCTCGAGGGTACGCTCGAAATCCTCGACCGACCGCTTGAGGTGGTAGACCTGGGTGATGGTTTCCTGCGCGCCGATGACATCCATCATCGCAACGTCAACGCCCGCCTGCTCCATGCACTGTGCCGCGGCGGCATCCACCAGCGCGGTATGCACCGCGATCTTGAACGACGGCCAGGTATCCTTGATGCGCCGAACCACAGGATAATACGGGTCGTACTCGACCTCGTTACGGTGGTTGGACCCGCCCGTGAGCAGCATGCCCTGAGCACCGTCCGCCACCAGACCCTCAACCACCCGCCACAGGGCCCCCGGTTCGCGCGCCGGTATCATCGGCGCGAGTATCTTCGCCTTGCAGTGATCGCACTGGAGCTTGCAGTCGGAGCCGGTGATGGAGACCGCCGGCCAGGCGTTGCGCCCGCAGCCGTGGATTTCGGATGTCTGATACGACTTGAAGGTGGGGGTATAGAAACGAATGCCGTCTTGCGGGGACGAAGCGTTCGATTGACGACGTTCGAGCTCGGCGACAAGATCGCCATCCAGAGACAGATCCTCCAGCGCCTCGATGCCTTCCGCGATGTCCCGCCAGTTCATCATGCGCCTTCCCGGCCTGGATGCATCAATGCGGATTGCGCGGCCGGCGCGTCATCAGCAGCCCTTGAAATTGTCGGCCTGCATCTTGGCTTCGAATGCGGCCAGCGCATCGGCTCCTGACTTGAGCGTCGCCGCATCGGCGTCCCAGTTGGCGGGCTTGATCTTCACCACCCAGCCCTGGGTGTAGGGATCCTTGTTGATGGTGCCGGGCTTGCCGGCGACCGCGTCATTGATCGCCACCACTTCGCCCGCCACCGGCGTCTTTACCGGCCCCACCCATTTGCCGGATTCAACCGTAGCGCAGGATTTGTCCTTCTCCACGGCCTTGCCGATTTTCTTCGGCGTGTAGGAAACGATTTCACCGGCCAGCGAACAGGCGTAGGAGGTCAGACCCACGGAGACATTTCCGTCCGCCTCGCGTTTCGCCCAGACGTTGTTGTCCACGTTATAAAACAGATCTTCAGGAAGATTACATCCGCGCACAGCTCCCATGATTTGCCTCCTGTTTCAATTTCGACGGATAGTGGCCAGTTACCGTTGAAGCCAAAGATAACCTTGTTCAATCCCTCGATATATTGATATCGCTCAATTCCCAGTGCATTTCGGGCACAAAAAAGGGGCACGGAACGTGCCCCTATCGCTTCTGAAACAGCCAAAAAATCGCACCACTCTCCCGCGCCGTCATGTCATGAGGCGCCTTGGCCGGACATGAATTTTTGTGGTTATCGTCGCCCGGATTCCGTACTGCGTGGACCGTCGGGGCGGTTAGGCCTTCTTCAACAGAAAAGTGTACTCGCCGTTGGCTTCGTTGGACTCCAGCAGCTGGTTGCCCGTCTGCTTGGCGAATGCCTGAAAATCCTTCACGGATCCCGGATCGGTAGCCACGATACGCAGCGTCTGCCCGGTGGTCAGCGTATTCAGCGCCTTCTTGGCGCGCAGAATCGGAAGCGGGCAGTTGAGTCCGCGTGCGTCGAGATCTTGATCAGCCATTTTTCCTCCTCGTAGAAAAACTAAATTTCAATGAATGTCATAATTATGAAGGCGCTATATTATAGATTTCTAATTTAGGATGAAACAGGGTACGGCCGCCGTCACTCCTCAGACATCGTTGCATCTTCCGGGACGGGCAATCATGGTGGGCGCCGGCTCGTCATTTCAATATAACCCATTGAAATATATAAGATTAGAAATGTTATAAAAAATCCGCATTGGATCGCAATCTTTACGCCGGAAAATGTCCAAAGCTATCCCCATAAAGGTCACAAAGGAAAGCATTCAGGGATGCCAACGGTCAGAACATGCGTGGAATTATCCGCGGCGGCAACACAGCCGATCGCGGATGAATCGATGTTTGATCGCAACAACCCTACAATGAAATCCATGTGGCACAAGTCCTGCCGGGTGTTGCTGGCAATAACCCTGCTTTGTCAGCTGGGCCAGATCCGCGCCTACGCCGACACTACCAACCTGCCGGACCTGGGTGATGAATCGCTCGCGGTCATCTCGCCGGCACAGGAACGCAAGCTGGGCGAAGACCTGATGCGTCAGTCGCGTCGCACGCTGGCGTTCATGGACGATCCCGAGATCAGCGAATACATCCAGTCGCTCGGAAGAAAACTCGTGGCCCACAGCGACAACCCACAGAAGGACTTCCGGTTTTTTGTCATCGACAATCCGACCATCAACGCCTTTGCCCTGCCCGGCGGCTTCATCGGCGTGCACACGGGACTGATCCTCGCGACACAGAACGAAGCGGAACTCGCCTCGGTGCTGGCGCATGAAACCGCCCACATCACCCAACGACACATTCCGCGGATGATCGCCGAATCGCAGCGCACCACGCTGCCAGCCATGGCGGCGATTCTGGCCGGCATCCTGCTCGCCAGTTCCGGACATCAGGGCGGCGAAGCCGCCATCGCACTGACCAGCGCCGCGGTCGCCCAGAAGGGCATCAACTACACGCGCTCGTTCGAGGAGGAGGCCGATCGCATCGGCATGCAGATCCTGGCGCAATCCGGATTCGACCCGCGCGCCATGCCGGCCTTTTTCGAACAGATGCAGAATCTGAACCGCCTGAATGAAACCAGCCTGCCGGAGTTTCTGCGCACACACCCGGTCACGACCAATCGTATCGCCGATTCGCGCAATCGCGCCGAACAATACCCGGCCCGCCAGGTATCCGACAGCGACGACTTCCAGCATGTGCGCGCCAAGATTCGCGCCTTGTCGTCCGATGGCAATCCGGACGAGATCGTCCGGGGATTCAAGGAAAATCTGGCGCAGGGAAAATATCGCAACGTCGACGCGGAACGCTATGGCTACGCGGTGGCGCTATTGCGCACGCGTCAAACGGCGGCGGCACGCGCCGAGACCCAGAAGCTGATCGAGCGTCAGCCGAATAAAATAACGTATCGCGTCCTCGAGGCGGAAACCGAGATGGCTATGGCGCACTACAAACAGGCGCTCGGCATTTATGCCGATGCCTATGCCAAGGCGCCCACTCACGCGGCCCTGGCGCAGTATTACGCCAGCGCGCTGCTGAAGACCGACCGCTTCCGGCAGGCGAGGGATGTGCTCAAAACGGCACTGAAGCAACGGCCCGAAAGCCCGGTGCTTTATCAGATGCTGGCCCAGGCCGCGGGCGGTTTGGGGTCATCCTACGAATCCCACCAGGCGCTCGCGGAACATTATTATTTCAGCGGCAATCCCACGGCCGCGATTCAGCAATTGCAGCTGGCTGCCCGCTATGCTGGCGACGATTTCTATCTGCAATCGAGCGTCGAAGCCAGAATAGCGGCGATTAAGGAAGAAATGGCCCTGTATCAGGGCAAATGATCCGCCATCGCGACGATCGTCTGGAATATCCTCAACGGTTGCCGCGTCATTCAGGAGCCGCGGTATGAAAAGACGGTCATGTCTGGCCGTTGATTCACGGATAACATACATTAACAGATGCTTATATTGCACCGGCGCCCAAATACAGGGGCTTGTCATTCCTGACAGGATAGTTACTCTACTTTTCTGTTTCTCATGGCGGGTGTGATGAAGACCCCACTTCCACGCCGGTGCGGGTTCATGCGGTACGATGAGAATTTGATAGCGGTCGCCTCGTTCAACAGAAAACAAGCAGGAGGAACAATGCGGAAAACCATCAATATCGTCATCACCAGCGCGGCCACGTTGCTACTGGGACTGGGGGTGCTGCTGAATGCGCCGGCCGCGCAGGCGGGAGGGCAGGCCCCGGACACCAAGACATGCACCGACAAGGAAAACCCGCCCAAGGATGTCGTCACACAGGGCGGATGCATCGTCATCGAACGCACCAAAGGCAATTGCATGGCGTGCCATCAGATTCCCGGCGTCACGTCGGGTGACATCGCCACCAAATTCGAAAACATGGCGCAACGCTGGCCCGACAAGGCCAAGCTTCGGGCGCAGATCTGGGACGCTTCGAAAGCCAATCCACACACGGTCATGCCCCCGTTCGGCCGGCACCAGATTTTGAGCGCGGACGAAATCGACAAGGTCGTGGAATTCGTTTTGTCGCTGTAACCCGATTCCAAATTTCCAAACATGTGAACTGATCATTAATTTATGACGCCTGAAATATTTCCGGAGGACCCCGTGACCCAACACCCCCGCCGCACGTTCCTGAAAAACACCCTCGCCACCGCGGTGCTCGTCACCCTCGGTAGCGCCGGCCTCCTGAGCCCCCACCGGGCCCTGGCCGCCGACTGGCCCAAGGACGCCTTCACCGCCAAGAAGCTCGACGAAGCCCTCACCGCGCTGTTCGGTTCGGCCCAGACCAGCCCCTCGGCCTCGATCAAGCTCAAAGCCCCGGCCCAGGCCGAAAACAGCGCCCAGGTCCAGATCCAGGTCTCGGCCGAGCTGCCCAACGTCGAAGCCATCGCCGTGTTCGTCGAGAAAAACCCCAGTCCTTTGGTGGCCCACGCCTCCTTCACCGGCGCCGAAGGCTACTTCTCCGCGCGCATGAAGATGGCCCAGACCTCGGACGTCATCGCCGTGGTCAAGTCCGGCGGCAAGCTCTACGCGGCGAAGCAGAACATCAAGGTGAC
>JACQER010000135.1 GCA_016200465.1 Gammaproteobacteria bacterium
ATCCTGCTTTGCCTGCTGGCCGCCGTGGCCGTGGGCGCCTGCCAGACCATCGCCGAGAAACGCAAGATCGATTACAAGTCCACGCGCACGCTGCCGCCGCTCGACATCCCGCCGGATCTCTCGGGTCCGGAAGGCGCCAAGGCGCCGACCGACTCGGCGCCGGGAAGCGCGACTTATTCGGGACTGGCGGCCGAGAAGGGCGCGCCGGGCAAGGCATCCGCGGACGGCGACGTGCTGCCCGACGTCAGCGGCATTCGCATCGAGCGCGACGGCCAGATCCGCTGGCTGGTGGTCAAGATGCCGGCCGATCAGGCCTGGACCAAAGTGCGTGAATTCATCCTCAACAATGGTTTGCTGATCGACAGGGAAAATCCGCAGACCGGCATCATCGAAACCGACTGGGCGGAGAACCGGGCCAAAATCGGCACGAGCCTTCAGAAGATATTCGCCAAATCCCTGGGCACGCTGTACTCGACCGGCACCCGCGACAAGTTCCGGTTCCGTCTCGAAAAGGGCGCCGTGTCCGGCACCACCGAAATCTACGTCAGCCATCACGGCATGGAAGAAGTCATCGTCAACAAGGAAGGCGTTTCCGAGATCGGCGAAACCCGGTGGGGCCCGCGTCCATCCGACCCCGGACTGGAGACGGAAATGCTGCGCCTGCTGATGGTGAGCCTGGGCGTGAAGGAGGACAAGGCGAAAAGCCTCGTCGCCTCCGCCGAGGCGACGCCGCCGACCGAACGCGCGAAACTCGCGCGCGAGGGTGAACGCAGCTCGCTCAGCCTGCCGGAGGATTTCGAACGCGCCTGGCGGCGCGTCGGGCTCGCGCTCGACCGGACCAGCTTCACCGTGGAAGACCGCGACCGCTCGAAGGGCATCTATTACGTGCGCTATATCGACCCGGACAAGCCGCAGAAGAAAAAGGGCTTCTTCCGGCGCATGTTCAGCGGCAAGGACAAGGAGCCGACGAACGAATACCAGATTTTCGTCAAGGGCGACGAGAAAACCTCCCGGGTCGATGTGCTGAGCAAGGACGGCGCGCCGGAGCAATCCGCGACCGGCGAACGCATCCTGACCCTGCTTTACGAGCAACTGAAATAGGCGGGTGGCGACTGCGGAAATCGGGCAAACGGACACGGGCTGACCGCGCCGGGCTGCGGTTCGGGATACTCGGCAGCGGCAGCCGCGGCAACGCGGCGCTGATCGAGTGCGGCCGCACCCTGCTGATGCTCGACAGCGGATTCTCGGCGCGCGAAACCGCGCTGCGCTTCGAACGGCACGACCGCAGCCCGGAAAATCTTTCCGCGATCCTGATCACCCACGAGCACGGCGACCACTGCCGCGGCGTCGCCAGTTGCGCGCGCCGCTTCGGCGTGCCGGTGTGGATGACGCCCGGGACGTTCTCCGCGCTCAAGGGCCAGTTCGACGCCGACGCCGACATCCGTCTGATCAATCCGCACGAAGCTTTCGCCATCGGCGACGTCGAGGTGCGGCCGTTTCCGGTGCCGCACGACGCGCGCGAACCCTGCCAGTTCGTGTTCTCGGACGGCGACACGCGTTTCGGTTTTCTCACCGACATCGGCTCGATTACTACACATGTGGTTGAGATGTTGGGCGAATGCGACGCGCTGGTGCTCGAATGCAATCACGACGCACGCATGCTGCGCGACGGACCTTATCCGCCGTCGCTCAAGGCGCGCATCGCCGGCGAGCATGGCCACCTGGAAAACGGCGTGTCGGCGCAGTTGCTGGCGCAGATCGCCTCGCCGCGCCTGCGCTACGTGGCCGCGGCGCATTTGAGCGAGACCAACAACACTCCGGCGCTCGCGCGCGCGGCGCTGGCGCGCGCCATGGGCTGCGAGCCGGAATGGATCGACGTCGCCGAGCAGGACGAGGGGCTGGCGTTTTACAATGTGTCCGAAGTCTGGGTGTAATGATCTTCTAACAAAATGAAATTTCACCGCAAAGACGCAAAGAGCGCAAAGGAATAGATAATTGTTTTTGTCTCACAGAGTTTTTCTTTGCGTCTTTGCGGCGAGCTGATCTGCTTTAGAGAAACGGTATGACGAGCGTAAAACCAGAAGCTTCGAAGGAACCTTCCCCGAAAGCCCCGCCGATCCTGTCGCTGCGCGGCGCGCCGGCGCTGTCGCCGTTCCGGCGCGACAAGCTGCTCGCGGAAATGCGCGCACGCGTGCCGGCCGTCGCCGACGTCACGGCGCTCTATTGGCATTTCGTGGCGCTCGACGGCGAACTGAAGACGAACGAGCAGACGGTGCTGGCGCGTCTGCTGACTTATGGTCCCAAGGCCGACGCGCAGGCGAAACCGGGCGGCGAGCTGCTGCTGGTGGTGCCGCGCCTCGGCACGATATCGCCGTGGTCCACCAAGGCCACCGACATCGCGCATTGCTGCGGCCTGAAGCAGATCCGGCGCATCGAGCGCGGCGTCGCTTGGTACATCACGAAGACCGACGGCGCACCGCTGACGGCGCCGGAGCGCGAAAGTCTGGTGCCGCTGATCCACGACCGCATGGTGGAAAACGTGCTGCCCGATCTGGCGCAGGCGTCACAGCTGTTCCGCGAGGACGCGCCTTCGCCGCTGCGCGTGGTGGACGTGACCGCCGGCGGACGCCAGGCGCTGGTCGAGGCCAACCGCGACTGGGGACTGGCGCTGTCGGAAGACGAGATCGATTATCTCGTGGAGAATTTCAAGCGCCTCGGACGCAATCCCACCGACGTCGAATTGATGATGTTCGCGCAGGCCAACTCCGAGCATTGCCGGCACAAGATTTTCAACGCCGACTGGATCGTCGACGGCCAGCGGCAGGAACATTCGCTGTTCGGCATGATCCGCACCACCCACGCCGCCAATCCCAAGGGCACGCTCAGCGCCTATGAGGACAACGCCGCGGTGATCGAGGGCGGACGCATCGGGCGGTTTTTCCCCGAGCCGGGCAGCGGTGTTTATGGCTATCACGAGGACGACACCCACATCCTCATGAAGGTTGAGACCCATAATCATCCGACCGCGATCGCGCCGTTCCCCGGCGCGGCCACTGGTTCCGGCGGCGAGATCCGCGACGAGGGCGCGACCGGTTGCGGCGCCAAACCCAAGGCTGGCATTACCGGTTTTTCCGTGTCCAACCTGCGCATCCCCGGCGCGGTGCAGCCGTGGGAACAGGATCACGGCAAACCCGGGCGCATCGTCAGCGCGCTCGCGATCATGCTCGAAGGCCCCATCGGCGGCGCGGCCTTCAACAACGAATTCGGGCGGCCCAACATCGGCGGCTATTTCCGCAGCTTCGAGCTGGAAGTGGATGGCGAGGTGCGCGGCTATCACAAGCCGATCATGCTCGCCGGCGGTCTCGGCAACATCCGCGCGCAGCACGTGCACAAGCACGAAATCCCGGCGGGCGCGAAGATCATCGTCATCGGCGGACCGGCGATGCTGATCGGCCTCGGCGGCGGCGCGGCCTCGAGCATGGCCACCGGCACCAGCCACGAGGAGCTCGATTTCGCTTCGGTGCAGCGCAGCAATGCCGAGATGCAGCGGCGCTGCCAGGAAGTCATCGACCAGTGCTGGGCGCTGGGCGAGGAGAATCCCATTCTTTCGATCCACGACGTCGGCGCCGGCGGTCTGTCGAACGCGCTGCCGGAACTGGTGAACGGCGCCGGCCGCGGTGGCCGGTTCAATCTGCGCGCGGTGCCGAACGACCAGCCCGGCATGTCGCCGATGGAAATCTGGTGCAACGAGGCGCAGGAGCGCTACGTGCTGGCGGTGGACGGCAAGCAGCTCGAAACCTTCCGCGCGCTGTGCGAACGCGAGCGCTGCCCTTATGCCGTGGTCGGCGAAGCGACCGAAGCACGGCATCTGGTGTTGGAAGACGGTTACTTCAGTTCGAACCGGAACCTGACGGCGGATGCCGCGCTCGCTGAACGCATGGCGCGGCCCATCGACATGGACCTCGGCGTGCTGCTCGGCAAACCGCCGAAAATGCAACGCGACGTCCAACACGTCAAACACCGGCTCGAACGTTTCAAGACCAGGGGGCTCGATCTCAAGGAAGCGGCGTACCGCGTGCTGCGCCTGCCGACGGTGGCGAACAAAAATTTTCTCATCACCATCGGCGACCGCACGGTGTCGGGCCTGGTGTGCCGCGACCAGATGGTCGGCCCGTGGCAGGTGCCGGTGGCCGACGTGGCGGTGACCGCGAGCGGCTACGAAGGCTATACGGGTGAAGCGATGGCGATGGGCGAGCGCACGCCGCTCGCGCTCATCGACGCCGCCGCCAGCGGGCGCATGGCGATCGGCGAGGCGCTCACGAATCTCGCCGCAGCACGCATCCAGAAACTCCCGGACGTAAAGCTCTCCGCCAACTGGATGGCGCCCGCCGGTCATCCGGGCGAGGACGCGTCGCTGTATGACACTGTGCGCGCGGTGGCGCTGGAATTGTGCCCGGCGCTCGGCATTTCGATTCCGGTCGGGAAGGATTCGATGTCGATGAAAACCGTGTGGCAGGACACCGACGGCGGGAAGCGCGCCGTGACCGCGCCGCTGTCGCTGATCATCTCGGCGTTTTCCCCGGTCATGGACGTGCGCAAGACGCTGACGCCGCAACTGCGCACCGACCAGGGCGAGACCGACCTGATCCTGGTCGACCTCGGCAAGGGCGCCAACCGCCTCGGCGGCTCGGCGCTGGCGCAGGTTTACGGGCAGATCGGCGATGAAGCTCCGGACGTGGACGACCCGCGGGTGCTGCGGCTGTTCTTCCACGTCATCCAGGCGCTGAACGAACTCGGCTTTGCCTACGCCTATCACGACCGCGCCGACGGCGGCCTGTTCGCCACGATCTGCGAGATGGCCTTCGCCGGGCACACCGGCGTGCGCGTCGATCTCTCCGATCTCGGCAGCGACCCCGCGGCGGCGCTGTTCAACGAGGAACTGGGCGCGGTGCTGCAAGTGCCGCGCGCGCGGCGCGACGGCATCATCGGCGCGCTGAAGGAAGCCGGCCTCGCGCGCCATACGCACATCATCGGCACGATCGCCAACGATGACATCGTCAGTTTCAGCCATCTCGGCAAGGAATTTTTCTACGACTCGCGCGTGAACCTGCAGCGCGCCTGGTCCGAGACCAGCTATCATATGCAGCGGCTGCGCGACAATCCGCAATGCGCTCAGGAGGAATACGACCGCCTCCTCGACGCCGAAGACCCGGGCTTGAACGCGCAGCTCACCTTCGACCCCGAGGATAAGATCGCCGCGCCCTTCATCGCGCGCGGGGTCAAACCGCGCATCGCGATCCTGCGCGAACAGGGCGTCAACGGTCAGGTGGAAATGGCCGCGGCGTTCACCCGCGCCGGCTTCACCGCCGTGGACGTGACCATGAGCGACGTCATCGACGGACGCGTGGCGCTCAAGGACTTCAAGGGCTTCGCCGCCTGCGGCGGATTTTCCTTCGGCGATGTGCTCGGCGCGGGCGAGGGCTGGGCCAAGTCGATTCTGTTCAACGCGCGGGCGCGCGACGAGTTCGCGGCGTTTTTCACGCGCAGCGACAGCTTCGCGCTCGGCATTTGCAACGGCTGCCAGATGATGTCGAACCTGCACGACATCATTCCCGGCGCGGAGCGCTGGCCGCATTTTGTGCGCAACGCCTCGGAACAGTTCGAGGCGCGCGTGGCCATGGTGCAGATTCCGCAGAATCCCTCGATCTTCCTGCAGGGCATGCAGGGTTCGGTGCTGCCCATCGTCACCGCGCACGGCGAAGGGTTGGCCGAGTTCCGCGACCCCGCTCACGTCGAGCAGGCGATCCTGAACAAGGAAGTCGCGCTGTGTTTCGTGGACAACCGCGGCCAGCTCACCCAGACCTATC
>JACQER010000136.1 GCA_016200465.1 Gammaproteobacteria bacterium
TCCTACGTCCACGGTAAAATCGAAGCTGTGCAATAACCACGTCACGGTGGTCTGATCCGAAGCGCGACGGCGGGCGGATTTTTTGACCGCGGGCAGGGCGCGTTCCATTACGTTGATGACGTCCTGTAATGCCGCAGTATCGGGGAAGTTCTGATCTGGTCTTGTCGTTCGCCCTTCGACAAGCTCAGGGCGAACAGAATCAGCCGGCGCCAGCCAGTAGAACACCAGCGTGTCGCGGAAGAAGGCGTGCAGCAGCGGCATGCCCTTGAAAAACGGCGAGGTGACGAGACCGTAACGCGACAGGCCGACCTGTTTCTTGATCGAGGCGCCGAGCGCGAGGCGGGCGCGGCGGTTCTTGATATGCACATGGCACTGGACGAGCGCCACACGGCATTCGCGGCCCTCATCGAGCGCCGTGGAAAAGAACGGATGCCCGCTGCGGCGGAAGCCGGAAAACATGCTGTTGAAGCGCGCGACGGTGAAATAGATGAGGCTGAAGCTGAACGGCGCGGTCAGGTCCACGAACACCGTGGAGAAATTGAGCGTGAGATAGGACACCGCGAGAAAACCGGATTGCAGGATAGTAAAAGTGAGGTTCACCACGCGCTGGTCGATGTTGTACACGAACGCGACAGTGAGCAGCACGATCGCGACCAGCGTCACGGCGATATAAATCCACTGCGGCAGCTCGATGAGATAATCGCGGTTTTTCAGGTTGTCGATCGCGGTCGCGAGGATTTCCACGCCCGGATGCGCCTTCGCCACCGGCGTGGTTTTGAGGTCGAACAACGACGGCGCGGTCGAACCGATGAGCACGATCTTGCCGGTGAATTCATCCGCCGGGCGGGTCTTTTTCTCCTTGAGCAGATCGAAATAGATTTCGTGGAACGAGACGTGCCGGTAGCTGAGCGGCTTGCCACGCCAGTTGATCAGCACATCCTCGCTGTCCGGCAGCGGCGTGCCCAGCGCCGAAACCACATTGGCCGGCAGCGATCCCACGCGCCAGCCGTATTCGCCGGCATAGACCGAATAGGTGCGCACG
The DNA here is from genome assembly GCA_016200465.1 of Gammaproteobacteria bacterium. Taxonomy (GTDB): domain Bacteria; phylum Pseudomonadota; class Gammaproteobacteria; order Acidiferrobacterales; family Sulfurifustaceae; genus Sulfuricaulis. The sequence continues at coordinate 1,043 of JACQER010000136.1, forward strand.
ATACCGTCGGAGTCGGTGTAGATGTTATTGGTGCCGAGCCGGCGGTCGCCGAGCACGTCGTAGAAAAACGGCAGCACCGCCGCGATCGTGGCGCTGTCCGAAGCCGTGTCGTCGAGTTTCGACACGCCCGGCAACTGTTTTACTTTCAGCTGGCTGAGCTTGTCGTTGTCCTCGTTCAGCCGGATCATGGGAAAGAACGTGTTCGGCGTGGCCGCGATCGCATCGCGGAAATACTTGTCGCCCGCGGCGTTGAACACGTCCGGGTCGCTGAAGGTGATGTCGAACACGATGGCTTTCGGCTGCTGCGCCGCGAGACCCTCGACCAGCTCGCCCATGAGGTTGCGCGGCCACGGCCAGCGGCCGAATTCCGGCGCCATCGCCGCCAGCGCCGGCTCGTCGATGTCGACGACCACGATTTCCGGATCGGCCGCGGGGGACTGGAACCGCGACTTCATGATGAGATCGTAGGCCTTGTTCTTCATGCCGGCGGTCGAGCCGGTCGCGATCGCGAACGCCGCGATCGCGCTCATCACCACCGCGAGTCCGACGTAAAACCCGTTGCCGAGCCGGTCGGAAAGCGAAGACAGCGGCAACAGCACTGAACGCAAGACGCGTTGTAACGGGTTGGCGGCGGGCATCCCTGATAAATAATCCTTATGTTTTCCGGACGCCTATCATACCGGGTCCGATATCGGTGGCGAGGGGTATTTGCCGGAGAGAAGCGGACAATCCGGCGCCGGTCCGCGTCGTTTCAACCATTATTCCAGTTTATGTCCGGGCGCCAGGAAAACGCCGCGCGCCCCGGGAGATTGATTTTCATCAATGACCGCCGCGAAAAAAACGCGTTAAGTAAAAATGTTTTTGCCAACTGTTTCACGCGCGATACGCATTTTCAAAACCGACATAGCCGTGTGGCCCGATCACGCCGCATCGGGAAAGGAGGACCAAGCCATGGTGACCATAGGCCAACTCCTGGATTCCAAGGGGCATGGCGTCGTTTCCATTTCACCGCACGATTCGGTCTATCACGCCATCGAGCGCCTGTCGGAGCACGGCATCGGCGCGCTGGTCGTGATCGACAACGGCAAGCTGGTCGGCATGATTTCCGAGCGTGACTATGCGCGCAAGGTCATTCTGCAAGGAAGATCCTCGAAGCAGACGCGCGTCGGCGAAATCATGACGACCCAGCTCGTTTGCGTCGGACCGGACAGCGACGTCGACCAGTGCATGGCGCTGCTGACGGAAAAGCGGATACGCCACCTGCCGGTGCTTCAGGACGGAAAACTGGTGGGCATCGTTTCGATCGGCGATCTGGTCAAGGAGATGCTCTCCGAGAGGGATTTCACGATAAAGCAGCTCGAGACTTACATCTGCGGCTGACACGCGCCGGGGCGATACACATCCCCGGAATGAGGCCGGGCACAACGGTCTACGGCAGTAGTCTGCGCTTTTCTCTCCCACCTTGAAATCATTCTAAACCTGCTTTACCCTAGCGCCCCACGAAAGCAGTCAACAATTTTCCCATTCAGAAAGAGAGGCAAGGCCCATGAAAACTCCGCTGGATTCCATTGCAGGTACCCTTATTAGCGGTTTGATCCTGACCGTGATTCTGTATTACTTCGTCGTCAATTTCCTGGTCAAGACTACCGTCTGACCCTACTACCTACGAACAATCACGGGAGAACACCATGGAACTCATCATCGCGCGCTGGCTGCACATCTTCGCCGGTATCATCTGGATCGGTCTGCTTTATTACTTTAACTTCGTGCAGGCGGTCGCCCTGCCCAAGGCCAAGGCGGACAACACCGCCGCCGGCATCACCAAACACGTAGCGCCCCAAGCGTTGCTGTGGTTCCGCTGGGCGGCGCTGGCCACCTGGATCATGGGCGCCTATTACCTCGAACGCGCCGGCATCGGCATCGGCAACGCCTTCCTGTTCAAGGGCTCGGCCGCGGCCATCGGCGTCGGCGCCTGGCTTGGCAGCATCATGCTGTTCAACGTCTGGGTGCTGATCTGGCCCAACCAGAAGAAGGTGCTGGGCCTGGTACAGGCCGATGACGCCACCAAGGCCAAGGCCGCGCGCGTCGCGTTCCTGGCCTCGCGCACCAACACCATGCTGTCGATCCCGATGCTGTTCTTCATGGTCACAGGCAGTGCCGCGCACGGCCTGCCGCACATGTAATACGGTGTAATATCGCCGCCACAAGGCCCGGCATGCCGGGCCTTGTGTTTTTTGGCCCTTGCGTTCTGCTCCGCAGGGGGTAGAATTTTTGCTTTAAGTGGCGCCCGCGGGGCGCTTTTATGTTTTTGGCGTTCGAAAAAATATGGCCACCTCCTACCAGATGCCCTTCATCACCGGCTTGCCCGTGGCGTTCACGCACGGCGAAGGCGCGTGGCTGTGGGACACGAACGGGAAAAAATACCTCGATGCCCTCGCCGGCATCGCCGTCTGCGGGCTGGGGCACGCGAACCCCGCCATCACCGCCGCGATCTGCGACCAGGCTGGCAAGCTGCTGCACACCTCGAACTGGTACCGGATTCCGCTCCAGGAACAACTGGCCGAGCGGCTGTGCAAACTCGCGGGCATGACCAACGCCTTCTTCTGCAACTCCGGCGCCGAGGCCAACGAAGCCGCGATCAAGCTGGCGCGGCTCTACGGCCATCAGCCGCAGCAAGGAGATCGTGGCGGTGCTGGTCGAACCGATCACCGGCGAGGGCGGCGTCAGCATCCCGGACGCGGGTTATCTCAAGGGCCTGCGGAAAATCTGCGACGAGCGCGGCTGGCTGCTGATGCTCGATGAAATCCAGACCGGCATGTGCCGCACCGGCAAGTGGTTCGCGTGCCAGCACGAGGGCGTGGTGCCGGACGTCATGACGCTGGCCAAGGGGCTCGGCAACGGCGTGCCGATCGGCGCCTGTCTCGCGCACGGCAAGGCGGCGCAGGTGTTCAAGCCCGGCAACCACGGCTCGACCTTCAGCGGCAATCCGCTGGTGTGCCGCGTGGGACTCACCGTGATCGACGAACTCGAAAAGGGAAAGCTCGCCGACCACGCCGCCAAGCTCGGAAAAAGTCTTCTGGCCAAACTCAAGGTAACCCTCGGTCCGATCGCGGGCGTGAAGGACGTGCGCGGACGCGGGCTGATGCTGGCGGTCGAGCTCGACCGGCCGTGCAAGGAACTGCTGCAAATGGCGCTCGACCGCGGGCTGCTCATCAACGTCACGGCGGACAACGTCATCCGCCTGCTGCCGCCGCTGATCATGAGCGACGCCGAGGCCGACATTTTGGTGCGCGAACTCGAAGGCGCCGTGCGCGCGTTCCTGGAAAAAACCACCGCGGGAACCAAGGAGCCGCTGGCTCCCGCCGGGAGCCACGCGTGAAGCCGCGCCATTTTCTGACCTTGATGGACCTGAACGCGAAGGAACTCAAACGCCTGCTCGCGCGCGCCATCAAACTGAAAACCATGCAG
>JACQER010000142.1 GCA_016200465.1 Gammaproteobacteria bacterium
AAATGATGCGCAGAGTCCATGGCACCAGGGCATTATTGCCCGTGGCCGGGGATTCCACAACGCGGGGATTTGTTCGGGAATCGGAAGAACGCTTCAGGACGTCAACAGCTCTTCGTACAACGTCTTATCACTCGCACTGAAGCAGCAGGCGATGATTTCGTCGAACTTGTTCTCGTACTCCCGCATGATCGTCACCGCGATTTTCGCCGCCTCGTCCTTGGGATAGCCGTAGACGCCGGTGCTGATGCCCGGAAACGCGATGGTCTTCACGTCATGTTCGAGCGCGAGATCAAGGGAATGGCGGTAACAATTGGCGAGCAGCGTCGGCTCATTATGCCTGCCGCCATGCCACACCGGCCCGACCGTATGAATGATCCATTTCGCGGGAAGCCTGAAGCCGGGCGTGATTTTCGCCTCGCCGGTGGGACAACCGCCGAGCGTGCGGCAATATTCCTTTAATTGCATTCCGGCGGCGCGGTGGATCGCGCCGTCCACGCCTCCGCCGCCGAGCAGCGTTTCGTTTGCGGCGTTGACGATGGCGTCCACCTTGAGCGTCGTGATATCGGCCTGAACGACACGAATCATTTTCTGCCCGGCCCTGACAGCATACGCTGTCGTGACTTTTACTTAACGATGCGAAGCGACGGACCTTTGCCCGGCGGCTTGTCCTCGGGCGGTTTCTCATCCGTTGCAGCGCTCCGGCTCTCTTCCGCAGGTATTTCCGGAAACGTAATGCCCTGGTTGTTCTCGCGCGCGTAGATGGCGAGCACGGCGGCGTAGGGGGCTTCCACCGACAGGCTCTGGCCACCGAAGCGGGCGGAGAAACGCAGGCTGTCTTCGGTGAATTCGAAATGACCCACCGCGCGCGGATGGATGTTGAGCACGATGCGGCCGTCCTGAACGTAGGCTGGAGGGACCTTCACGCCGACCGCGGTGGCGTCCACCAGCACCTGCGGCGTGAAGCCGCCGTCCACCGACCAGTCGTATACGGCGCGGATCAGGTAAAGCTTAAGCGGGGTCATGAAGCGATCTCAAAAATGTTTAGCATCCACGCTGCTGGGCGTATTTGCCCTGGCTATACGCCGGCTAACCTGAGATGTTCAGGTATTTTTGAGATCGCCTCATGCGCCGTCACCAGCGCGCGAAAGGACGGGACGCGGGGCGCGCGGTTCACCGGGGACGCGCGCGCATCGCCTTTTCCGCCTCGGTCAATGAGAGCTTGAAGGACTTGCGCGCGAACAGGCGCTCGGCGTAATCGAGGATCGGTTTCGCCTGGCGCGGCAGCTCGACGTCCCAGCGGTCCAGGCGCCACAACAACGGCGCGAGCGAACAATCGACGAGTGAGAATTCCTCGCCGAGGGCGAAGGTCTGGTCCTTGAAGATCGGCGAGATCACCGTCAACCCGTCGCGCAGCGTGTGACGCGCCTTGGTGGCGGCCTTCTTGTCGCCGCCGGTGATGTCGTGGATCAGGCTGTACCAGTCGCGGTCGAAGCGCACCAGCATCAGGCGCGCGCGGGCGCGCGAGACGGGGTCCACCGGCATCAGTGGCGGATGCGGCAGACGTTCGTCGAGGTATTCGTTGATGATGTTCGATTCGTACAGCACCAGGTCGCGATCGACCATGGTCGGCACCTGGTTGTAGGGATTGAGCTCACCCAGCTCGCGCGGCTTCTTCGCGAGGTCGACCTCGACGATCTGGCATTCGATGTCTTTTTCAAACAGAACGATGCGCGTGCGATGACTGTAGGGATCACTGGTCCCCGTGTAAAGCGTCATGATCGGCTTGCGCGCCGCGGGCATCGTCATCGCGTTGTCTCCGTGGTGCAACGTCTCGCCGCGACGGTGGCGACCGCCGTCCGGATTTCGTCCCGTCGAGTTCAGTGGACGTCTTTCCAGTATTCCTTCTTCAGCAGATACGCGAAGATCAGGAATACCGCCAGGAAGATTAACACGTACACGCCGATCTGGTAACGCACCAGTTTCGCCGGCTCGCCGAGATAGACCAGGAAATTGGTCAGGTCGCGCATGGCGTCGTCGTAATCCTTGGCGCTCATGCTGCCGGGCCGTTCCAGCTCCAGCCGCTCGAATTCCTCAGACTCGACGTCCTTTTCCACCATCTTGCCGTTGACCTCGACGCGGGTCTTGGTCTTGACGGTCTTGAAGACGGCGCGCTGGTCGCCCTGCCACTCGTAAAGCACGTGCGGCATGGCTACGTGCGGGAACACCAGGTTGTTCCAACCGCTGTGCGACGCCGGGTCGCGGTAGAAGCTGCGCATATAGGTGTACACCCACGCCGGCTTGCGTGCCCGCGCGATCAGCGACAGGTCGGGCGGCGCCACGCCGAACCACAGCTTGGCGTCTTCCTTCGGCATCACCGCCTTCATGAGGTCGCCGACCTTGTCGGCGGCGAACAGCAGGTTTTCCTTGACCAGCTCTTCGCTGATGCCGAGGTCGTGACCCATGCGGTTGTAGCGCATGTACGAAGCGCTGTGACAGGACAGGCAGTAGTTGACGAAAATGCGCGCGCCGCGCTGCAGCGAGGCCTTGTCGTTGAGGTCGATATTGACCGGATCGAGCTTCGGACCGTGTTCCGAGCTGGCGAACGCGACGGTCGGCAGAACCGCCAGGACAACGAGGATCAGGAATTTTTTCATTTCGACGTCACCCTTTCCGGAACCGGTTTGGTCTTGTCAATGCGGGTGTACCAGGGCATCAAGACGAAGAACGCGAAGTAGAGCACCGTGCACAGCTGCGCGATCACCACCTTGACGCCGGAGGCCGGCTGCGTCCCGAGATAGCCGAGGACCAGGAACGCGACGACGAAGATCGTCAGCGCCGTCTTGTACATCCAGCCGCGGTAGCGGATCGACTTGACCGGGGAGCGGTCCAGCCAGGGGAGGAAAAAGAAGAACACGATCGCAAGCCCCATGAAGATCACGCCCCAAAGCTTGGCCTCAATCCCAAAGAAGGCAAACGTATTCGCGCGCAGGATCGAATAGTACGGCGTAAAGTACCACAGCGGCACGATCTCCTGCGGCGTCTGCAGGATGTTGGCCGGCATGAAGTTGTCGGGCTCGAGGAACCAGCCGCCGAGTTCCGGCGCGAAGAAAATCACGGCCGCGAACAGCATCAGGAACACCGTCACGC
>JACQER010000143.1 GCA_016200465.1 Gammaproteobacteria bacterium
GTAGCGCGCCGCGCGTGCCGCGGCTTCCAAACCTTGATCGTGGAGCGTGGCCACATGGACGCGCTCGACGATGCAGGGAATATCGAGATCCGCGCAGAATTTTTCGGCGTGCCGCGACCACGCCGCCGAGTCCGGTTGCAGCCCGTGATCCACGTGCACCGCGCTCAGACGCAGCGACAGCTCCCCGCGCAAGGCGCTCAGGGCATGCAGCAATACACAGGAATCGAGACCGCCGCTGAAAGCGACTTTTAGCGGCGTTTCCGCGGAGAGGCCGAGGCGATGCAGGGTTTCCGCCAGTGCCCGGGGAGAAAACACGTGATCAATGCTCTTCAAACTCGCCGTAATGCATCAGGCGGTCGTAACGCTGATCGAGCAGGCGCTCGAGCGGCACGGCGCTGAGCCGGTTCAGCGATGAAACGAGCGCGGACTTGAGGGTCTTGGCCATTTCGTCCATGTCGCGGTGCGCGCCACCCAGCGGCTCCGGGACGATCTCGTCCACCAGTCCCTGGCGGTTCAGGCTTTCGGCGGTGATGCCCATGGCCTGCGCCGCTTCCGACGCCTTTTCCGCCGAGCGCCACAGGATCGAGGCGCAGCCTTCGGGGGAAATGACCGAATACGTCGAGTACTGCAACATCAACAGCCGGTCGCACACGCCGATGGCGAGCGCGCCGCCGGAACCGCCTTCACCGATCACGACGCTGATGATAGGCACCTGAAGCCGCGCCATCTCGTAGAGATTGCGCGCGATAGCCTCGCTCTGGCCGCGTTCTTCGGCGCCGACGCCGGGATACGCGCCGGGCGTGTCGATCAGCGTGATCAGCGGCAGCTTGAAGCGTTCGGCGAGGCGCATCAGCCGCAGCGCTTTGCGATAACCCTCCGGACGCGGCATGCCGAAGTTGCGCCGCACCTTTTCGCGCGTGTCGCGCCCCTTCTGATGGCCGATGACGACCACCGGCCGGCCGTCGAGCCGCGCCACGCCGCTGACGATCGCCGGGTCGTCGGCGAACGCGCGGTCGCCGTGCAATTCCTCGAAATCGGTGAACGCGCGCGCCAGGTAATCCAGCGTGTACGGGCGCAGCGGATGACGCGCCAGCTGCGAAATCTGCCACGGCGTCAGCGAATGAAAAATGGATTCGGTCAGCTTGCGACTCTTCGCGCTGAGCTTGTTGATCTCGTCGTTGATGTTGATCGCGCCGCCCTTGTCGGCGTAACGCAGCGCCTCGATCTTGGCTTCCAGATCGGCGATGGATTGTTCGAAGTCGAGGTAGTTCTGATTCATGATTCAGGGATTATTAATGATCAGCGGTAGACAAGGTGGACACTGCTCTCACCCGCGAGGCGCGACAGGCGTTCGAGCAGCGTATCGGTCGGACTGATTTTCCATTCATCACCCAGCGCAATCTCGGCTTCCGCCCGTTGACCGTGATAATGCAGGTACACCGGGCACTTCCCCTGGGCCACCGGGACGAGTATCTCTTTCAGCTCGTCGACGAAACCATTGCCCGCCTGCTCGGCCGTCACGTCGATCACCAGCTTCTTGCTGAACACGGCGCGAGCCTGGTCCATATTATATAGCTTCTCGGCGGACATTTTGAACCCGCCGGAGTACTCGTCCATGCTCACCTGCCCTTCCACCACCAGCAGCGTGTCCTTGGCCAGCAGTTCGCGGCTCTGCGCGTAAAGATCGGAAAATACCGCGAGCTCCAGGCGGCCGGAACGGTCATCGAGCGTCACGAACGCCATGCGGTCACCGCGCCGGGTCTGCATGGTGCGGCTCGCCACCACCAGGCCGGCGACCACGACGGTGCTGTCCGTCGTCGGCTTGAGCTCGGCGATGGTCGCGTCGGTGATACGCAGGAGTTCCTCGGCATAGCGCGCGATCGGATGTCCGGTCAGATACAGTCCGAGCGTTTCCTTTTCGCCCGCCAGGCGCTGTTCCTCGCTCCACTCCACGGCGGGTTCGTAAACATGCGTTTCGGTCGGCGTGACGACGTTGCCGAACAGATCCACCTGCCCGGCGTCGCGGTTGCGGGTCTGCTGATCGGCGACCGCGAGCGCCTTGTTGAGCGACGCCATCAGCGCCGCGCGGTGCGTGCCGAGTCCATCGAGCGCGCCGGCCTTGATCAGCGATTCGAGCACGCGCCGGTTCACCTTGCGCAGATCGATGCGCTGGCAGAAATCGAACAAGTCCTTGAACGGGCCGTTGCCGTTGCGTTCCTGGAGAATCGCGTCGATGGCCGCCTCGCCCAGGCCTTTGATCGCGCCGAGACCGTAGAAAATGGTTTCGTTGTCGACCGGAACGAAGTGAAATTCACAGCGATTGATATCGGGTGGCTGGATGTTCAGTTTCATGTCGCGACATTCGGCCATCATGGTCACGACCTTGTCGGTCTTGTCCATGTCGGACGACAGCACCGCGGCCATGAACGCCGCCGGATAATGCGCCTTGAGCCAGGCGGTCTGGTAGGCAATCAACGCGTAGGCGGCGGAATGCGAGCGGTTGAAGCCGTAGCCGGCGAATTTTTCGATCAAATCGAAAATGTCGGCGGCCAGTTTCGGATTCACGCCGCGCCCCTCGGCGCCGGTCACGAACACGTCGCGCTGCTTGGCCATCTCCTCCGGTTTCTTCTTGCCCATGGCGCGGCGCAGCATGTCGGCGCCGCCGAGCGTGTAGCCGGACAGCACTTGCGCGATCTGCATCACCTGTTCCTGGTACAGGATCACGCCGTAGGTGGGCTTGAGGATCGGCTCGAGGCTCGGGTGCGGATACTTGATGCGCGCCCGCCCGTGTTTGCGGTTGATGAAATCGTCGACCATGCCGGACTGGAGCGGTCCGGGACGGAACAGCGCCACCAGCGCCACGATTTCCTCGAAGTTGTCCGGCTGCAACCGCAGGATGAGGTCCTTCATGCCGCGCGATTCCAACTGGAACATCGCGGTGGTGCGGCAGGACTTGAGCAGCGCGTAGGTCGCGGGATCGTCGATGGGGAGCTGTTCGATGACGAGCGGCGGCTCGCCGCTCTTTTCGCGCCCGGCGTTGATCGTCTTCACGGCCTTGTCGATGATCGTGAGCGTGCGCAGGCCCAGAAAATCGAACTTCACCAGTCCGAGTTTTTCCACGTCCTCCATGTCCAGCCCCGTGACCGTCTGCTTGCCGCCCTGTTCGCAGTAGAGCGGCATGAAGTCGGTGAGCGGCCCGGGCGCGATGACCACGCCGCCGGCGTGCTTGCCGGCGCTGCGCGCCATGCCTTCGAGCGCGCGCGCGGTGTCGATCAGGTCGCGCACGTCGTCTTCGTTCTTGTAGCGTTCCGCCAACTGCGGTTCGATTTCGAGCGCGCGCTCCAGCGTCATGCCGATCTCGAACGGAATGAGCTTGGCGATCTTGTCCACGTAACCGTAGGGATGATCCATGACGCGCCCGACGTCGCGCACCACCGCCTTGGCCGCCATGGTGCCGTGAGTGATGATCTGCGCCACCCGGTCGTGGCCGTAGCGCTGGGTGACGTATTCGATCACCTCGTCGCGCCGTTCCATGCAGAAGTCCACGTCGAAGTCCGGCAACGACACGCGCTCGGGATTGAGGAAGCGCTCGAACAGCAGCTCGTACTTGATCGGGTCGAGTTCGGTGATGCCGAGACACCAGGCAACGAGTGACCCGGCACCGCTGCCGCGGCCGGGGCCGACCGGGATGCCGTTCTTCTTGGCCCATTGAATGAAATCCGCCACGATCAGGAAGTAGCCAGGAAATCCCATCTTGTTGATGGTGGACAGCTCCAGTTCCAGACGTTCGTGGTACGTCTTGCGCGCGGCTTCGCGCGCTTCCGGCGGCATGAGCTCCAGGCGCGCGTCGAGCCCGGTCTGCGCCTCGTGGCGCAACAGGGCGTCGATGGTCATGCCCTCCGGCACCGGATAGGCGGGAAGATAATAACGGCCGAACTCCAGGCGCAGGTTGCAGCGGCGCGCGATCTCGACCGTGTTGTCGATGGCCTCGGGAATGTCCTGGAACAGCTCGGCCATTTCCTGGCTGCTGCGGAAATATTGCTGCGTGGTATAGCGCCGCGGGCGGCGGCTGTCGGTCAGCACGCGGCCGTCCTGGATACAGACCCTGACCTCGTGCGCGTCGAAGTCCGCCGGTTGCAGGAACACCACGTGGTTGGTTGCCACCACCGGCAAGGACATCCGGCGCGCGAGTTCGACGGCGGCATGATTGTAATCTTCCTGAAACTGCTGACCGGTACGCTGCAGCTCGAGATAAAAACATCCCGGAAACCAGTCGAGATAGGCGCGGGTCAGTTCTTCGGCCTGCGCCATGTTGCCGGACAACAGCGCTTGGCCGATTTCACCCTCGTGCGCGCCTGACAGCGCGATCAGACCGGAGAGCGGTGTTTCCAGCCAGGATTTGCTCAGGCAGGGTCGGCCGGAATGCTGGCCTTCCACATAGGCGCGGGTGAGCAAACGGCTGAGACGCCGGTAACCCTCGGTATTCTGGCAAAGCAGCGCGAGGCGGTGCGGTTTGTGCGGGTCGGCCGGATTTTCCAGCCACAGGTCGGCACCGATGATGGGCTTTACCCCCACGGCACAGGCTGCCTGATAGAACTTGACCGCGCCAAAGAGATTGGCCAAGTCAGTGATGGCCACGGCGGGCATTTCAAGACGGGCGGCGGTTTTTACCAGATCGTCCGTGCGGACGATGCCATCCGCCAGGGAAAACTCGGTATGGACTCTGAGATGAACAAAAGGCCGGCTCACGCCGGTATTTGACCGTAAATCCATGGGTCAGGGAAGCTGAATATCCTGTGCGGCGAGCCGCGCATTATACCCGGATTGATTAGGTTTTTCCGGCTGCCAAGATATAATGTTAAGCAGAAACATCCACAGCATGGCGCAAGCAGCTGATACTGAATAAATGAATATCGTCGAGGTTTTCGCCAATCCCCGCGTCAGACAATGGTTGCCGGGCATTTTGAACGGCGGCATGTTGTTGTTGTTGACGGCGAGCCTTGCTCAATGGACCTGGTTGCTGGCCAAGCCGCCGCTGCCGCCGCTCGTGGTGGCGACGCCCGCGCCTCCGCCGGCACAAAATACTTTTTCGCTCCAGCCCCTGCTTGCCGCGCATATTTTCGGACAGGTGAGCCAGGAACTGACCGGCCGGCGTCTCGACAACCTGCCGATCAGCAGTCTCAACCTGGTGCTGACCGGCGTGATCGCCTCGGCCAGCGGTGGTTACGCGCTGATTTCCGTCAATGGTCAACCACAGGAACCCTTCGCCGTTGGTCAGGCCGTCACCGGCGGCGCGGAATTACAGGCGGTGTATCCGGACCGTGTAGTGATCCGGCGTAACGGTGTTCTGGAAAGCCTGTTACTGGAAGGCGCGGAAAAAACACCGACGGAGCAATGGGCTCCGCCCGCGGCAACATACCAGCCTCCGGTTACGTCCGGGAATATCGTCCAGGAAACCGGAGCGAACCGTTACACGGTGGAACGCGACCAGCTCGCGGCCCAGATGCGTACCCCGGATTTTCTGAAACAGGCCACCGTGATGCCGTCCGGCAGCGGCGGCTTTTTGATGAAACAGATACAACCGGGAAGCCTTTACGAAAAGCTCGGGCTGCGCGCCGGCGATGTCATCAAGAGCGTAAATGGACAGCCGCTCAATTCGGCGGAAGACGCGATACGGCTTTATCAGCAGATGTCGAGCGTCGGCGCGGTGCAAATGGAAATCATGCGCGGTGGAAAATCCGAGCAGCTTTTCTATCAGTTTGCGCAAAACTGATCCGGAAAATGATCATACCTATTATAAAGTGAGAGTGAGTTAATTGAGCATGACTGATACCCGACATTCGATCACGGCATCTTTCGGTATGCTGATGATCGGCCTGCTGCTCGTCTGCCCGCCGGCACAGGCGGCGAAGACAAAACCAATCCTGGTCGCCCAGGCGTCACAGGAGAGCGACGAGCCGGAGGCACCGCAAGCTGCACCCGCCGTCGACGCGGATGTAGCGCCCGTGCCGCCCCCGGCCATGCCCGGTCGGGGCGCGATGCCGATTCGCCCCTTGCCGCCTTCCGTCCCTTCACCGGCTCGCCCTGAAGCTTCCGCAGGCAAAACGCTGAAACAGGGCGAGATGATGTTCAATTTCCAGGAAGCGGACATCCAGGCGGTGGTCAAAACCGTGTCGCAGATCACCGGAAAGAATTTCCTGCTCGATCCGCGCGTCAAAGGCAAGCTGACGATCATCTCCACCCAGCCGGTTTCCCGGAAGGCGATTTACCAGATATTCCTCGCCTCGTTGAAGGCCCAGGGTTATACCGCCATCGACAGTGCGAGCGGCTTCATCAAGCTGGTGCCGCTGGGCGACGCCAAACAGGCGGCGGAGGTCACGACCGGGGCCACTCCCCGTCCCGGCGAACAGACCATTACGCATGTCATTACCGTGCAGCACGGTTCCGCCGCGCAAATCGTGCCCCTGCTCCGGCCGTTGATGGCGCCCACCAGTCAGATTTCCGTCTACCCGCCCGCGAATACACTGATCATCACGGACTATGCGGACAACATCCGCAACCTGCTGCACATCGTTGAAATTCTCGATCAGCGCGGCGGCTCGGAACTCGCCATCATCCCGTTGAAAAACGCCTCGGCGCTGGATATCGCGGAAATCATCGTGCGGCTGTATCCCAACGTCACCCAGTCCGTGACCCCGGCCGCGCCGGTGGCGGGAGGCGTGGGCGAAGCCGATCGCGTCACCATCATGCCGGACCTGCGCACCAACAGCCTGCTGGTCCGCGCCGAAAACCTGGGAACCGTCAACGACCTGCGCTCGCTCATTGAAAAACTGGACGTGCCGGCCAAGGTCGGCGGCAATACACGCGTGGTTTACCTGCGCAATGCCGAGGCCGTGAAACTGGCCGATATCCTGCGCGGTCTGCTGTCGGGCGAGGCGCGCGCCCAGCCCGCCGCTGCAACGGCAATACCCGGTCGCCCGCCCGTCGCCGGCAAATCCGGAGCCGAGGCATCGCTGATCCAGGCCGACGAAGCGACCAATTCGCTCATCATCAGCGCGCCCGATGCGGTGTTCAACAACCTGCGCGCCGTCATCGAAAAACTCGACGTGCGGCGAGCGCAAGTTTATGTCGAAGCGCTGATCGCCGAAGTCACGACCGACAAGGCCTCGCAGTTCGGATTTCAATGGGCGGCGGGAGCCAAAGCAGGAAGCGGAACCGTCGGCGGCATGGCCAACTTCCCCAACTCCGGCGCCGCTATTGCCGGTGTCGCCACGAACCCGGCGGCGCTGGGCTCGGCGGGTGGCTTGTCGCTGGCTTACCTTGGCAACAAAATCAAGCTTGCCGACGGCACCGAAGTACGCAGCCTGGGCGCGCTGGCCCGCGCGCTCGAGGAAAAGAGCATCGGCAATATCCTGTCCACGCCGAACCTGCTCACGCTCGACAACGCCGAGGCTAAAATCGTCGTCGGCCAGAACGTGCCGTTCGTGACCGGCAGTTTCTCGCAGGCGACCTCCACCACCGGTACCGTCAATCCGTTCCAGACCATCGAGCGCAAGGATGTCGGCCTCACCCTGAAGATCAAGCCGCAGATCTCCGAGGGCGGCACCGTCAAACTCCAGATTTCCCAGGAAAGCTCGACCGTCGCCCAGGCGACCGGCGTGCAGGCCTCGGACCTGATCACCAACAAGCGATCCATCGATACGACGGTCATCGTGGACGATGGCAACACCATCGTCCTGGGCGGACTGATCGAAGACAACGTGACCGAAAATACCCAGGCCGTTCCCTTTCTCGGCCGCATCCCGCTGCTCGGCTGGCTGTTCAAATACCGCACCGAGAAAAAGACCAAGACCAACCTGATGGTGTTCCTGCGTCCGGTCATCGTCCGCAGCGCCGAGGACAGTTATGGTTTCAGCGCCAGCCGTTATGCGCACATTCGCGCCGAGCAGGGCAAGCTCAGCAAGCAGCCGGCGCCCATCCTCGAGGACTTCAAACCGAGGGAACCGTTGCCGCCCGGACCGTCGCAGGGAAAGAAGAATGAAAAAGTCTCCGACGAAATCCCTTCGGACAAGATATTCGGCCCGCCCAACGTACAGGACGCGCAACCTTCATCCGGCAACACGTCTCCCTGATTACTTCATCGCCGGCCGCCGCCATGGAAAACGCGCCCGATCTTCAAGCCCTGGACCCCGCCTGGACCCAGCGTCTGCCGTATCACTTCGCGCGCCGTCACGGCGTCATCAGCGCCTGCGTGCGTGACGGTCAGCTCGAAATCTGGGCCAAGCCCGGCGTGTCCAGCACCACCCTGGCGGAGCTGTATCGCGCACTGGGTCAACCCATTCATGTGCGTGAACTGACCCACGCGATGTTCGATTCCGCGCTCAACCGCGCCTACGAACGCGGCGTGTCGCAGGCCATGGACATCGTCGACGACATCGGCGACAACCTCGACCTCGAGGAACTGGCGCATAACCTGCCCCAGGCCACGGACCTGATGGAGAGCGAGGACGACGCGCCGATCGTCAGGCTGATCAACGCCCTGCTCACCCAGGCGGTGCGCGAAGGCGCGTCGGACATACACATTGAACCGTTCGAAACCCGCTCGGTGGTGCGCTACCGTATCGACGGCGTGCTGCGCGACATCGTCGAGCCGCAGCGCGCGCTGCACGGCGTGATCGTTTCGCGCGTGAAGATCATGGCCAGCCTCGACATCGCCGAAAAGCGCATGCCCCAGGACGGCCGCATCACGTTGCGGCTGGCGGGACGTCCGGTGGACGTGCGCGT
Organism: Gammaproteobacteria bacterium; assembly: GCA_016200465.1. Lineage (GTDB taxonomy): Bacteria > Pseudomonadota > Gammaproteobacteria > Acidiferrobacterales > Sulfurifustaceae > Sulfuricaulis. Next base: position 8,785 of record JACQER010000143.1, read on the forward strand.
CTCCACGGTGCCGACCGGTCACGGCGAGCGCGTGGTGCTGCGTCTGCTGGACAAACAGGCCGGACGGCTCAACCTGACGGGGCTCGGCATGGCGGACGATACGCTCAAGACCCTGGTCGGCCTCATCAATCAGCCGCATGGCATCATTCTGGTCACGGGTCCCACGGGCTCGGGTAAAACCACGACGCTGTACGCCGCGCTCGGCAAGCTCGACAGCACCCAGCACAACATCATGACCGTCGAGGATCCGATCGAATACGACCTCGACGGTGTCGGCCAGATACAGGTCAACCCCAAGATCGAGCTCACGTTCGCCCGTGCCCTGCGTTCGATCCTGCGCCAAGACCCGGACATCATCATGATCGGCGAAATCCGCGACCTGGAAACCGCGCAGATCGCCGTGCAGGCGAGTCTCACCGGCCATCTGGTGCTCGCCACGCTGCATACGAACGACGCCGTCGGCGCCGTGACGCGACTCGTGGACATGGGCGTGGAGCCGTTCCTCGTGGCCTCGAGCCTGATCGGCGTGCTGGCCCAGCGTCTGGTGCGAAAGATCTGTCCCGCCTGCCGCCAGACGCGCGCGCCCGACGCCGCGGAACTGCGCTTGCTCACCGTCAACGGCAGCGAGCCCCGCTCGCTGCCGATCTACGTGCCGGTCGGCTGCGCGGCATGCGCCAACACCGGCTATCAGGGCCGCACCGGCATCTACGAACTGCTGACGGTCGACGACAGCCTGCGCAGCCTGATTCACGACGGCGCTTCGGAAGGCAAGCTGCGCGATTATGCGCGGACACGCGGCATGCACACGATACGCGACGACGGCCTGCGCTGGGTGCGCGCCGGCGCCACCAGCCTTGAAGAAGTATTGCGTGTCACGCGCGAGTAATCATGGCGGCGTTTGAATATCAGGCGCTCGACCCGCGAGGGCGCGCCGTCAAGGGCGTGATGGAAGGCGATGCCGAACGGCAGGTTCGCGCCCAATTGCGCGACAAAGGCCTCACTCCGTTGCGCATCGATATCATTGACCAAAGCGCCGAGGCAAAACGCAGCGGCTTTTCGTTTTCCTTCCGTCGCGGCATTCCCGGTTCCGAGCTCGCGTTGCTGACACGCCAGTTCGCGACCCTGATTCACGCCGGGCTGACCATCGAGGAATGTCTCAACGCGCTCATTGAACAGACGGAATCGGCGCGCTCCCGGTCGGTGCTGGCCGGCGTGCGCACCCGGGTTCTGGAAGGCCAGTCGCTGGCGCGCGGCCTGGCGCAGTTTCCCGAATCGTTCCCGGAAATTTTTCGCAGCATGGTCGATGCCGGCGAGCAATCGGGACGGCTCGACGAGGTGCTCGAACGGCTCGCGGACTACACCGAGAGCCGCCAGTCCCTGCAACAGAAGGTGATGCTGGCGTTCATCTACCAGGCGCTGGTCACGTTCGTGGCCGCGGCCGTGGTCGTGGGGCTGCTGGTATACGTCGTCCCGCAAGTCACGCGCGTGTTCGAAAACACGGGCCAGACGCTGCCGGTCATCACGCGCATCCTGATCAGCGTCAGCGATTTCGCGCGCAGCGGCGGATGGTGGTGGCTGATCGTCATCATCGCCGGCATCTTCGCGTTTCGTGTTGCGCTGCGCGAACCGCATCTTCGGCTGCGCTGGCACTACGTGTTGCTGCGGCTGCCTCTGGTCTGGCGCCTGCTGCGCGGCACCAACGCGGCACGGCTTTCCAGCACGCTGGGCATCCTCACCGCCTCTGGCATTCCGCTGCTCAGCGCGATGCAGTCCGCCGTGCAGGTGGTGACCAATCTGCCGATGCGCGCCGCCGTGGAGGACGCGCTGCGCCAGGTGCGCGAGGGCGGCAGCCTGTCGCGCGCGCTCGGCAAAACCAAGCTGTTTCCGCCGATGGTCATCCATCTGATCGCCAGCGGCGAGGCTACCGGCAAGCTCGACCAGATGCTGCAGCGCGCCGCCGAGGCGCAGACGCGCGAGCTCGAGAACTGGGTGCGCGCGCTCACCGCGTTGCTCGAGCCCCTGCTCATCCTGGTGATGGGCGCGATCGTGCTGTTCATCGTGATCGCGATCCTGCTGCCGATTTTTGAAATGAACCAACTTATCAAATGAGGCGTTCCATGAAACATCTGACACGGTTTGGAAGAATCTCCGGCGGCTTCACCCTGATCGAGGTGCTCGTCGTCGTGGTGATCCTGAGCATTCTCGCGGCGCTGATCGTGCCCAAAATCATGGACCGGCCGGATGAAGCGCGCGTTGTTGCCGCCCGAAGCGATATTCGCGCCGTCATCAGCGCGCTCAAGCTTTACCGGCTCGACAATGGCGTCTACCCCTCGACGGAACAAGGTCTGCAGGCGCTGGTGAAGAAGCCCGAAACCGGCGAAATCCCGCGCAACTGGAAAGGCAGCGGCTACCTCGATCGCCTGCCGAAAGATCCCTGGAAAAACGATTACCAATACCTGAACCCGGGACTGCACGGCGACATCGACGTATTCAGCCTCGGCGCCGACGGACAGCCGGGCGGCGATGGCACCAGCGCCGACATCGGTTCGTGGAATCTCGAGAACTGATATTTTGCCCATGAAGTTCAGACATCGCCACCGCGGTTTCACGCTGATCGAAGTCGCGGTCGTGATGCTCGTGATCGTCATCATATTGGGCATCGTCAGCGTCAACCTGGAACCGGATCGTGACTCCATCGTGCGCGACGAGGCTCAGCGGCTGGCTCTGCTGCTGCAAACAGCACAGCAGGAATCGATCCTGCAGGGAAAAATCCTCGCGGTGGTCATCGAACGCCAGAGTTATTCATTCCTGGCCCTGAACGACAAAGGCGAATTCAAGCCGATATCCGGGGATGACGTGCTTTATCCACGCCCGTTGCCTTCCGATGTCGCCATCACCTCGGTGGAGATCGAGGGCGCTCCAGGAACCGAAAAGCCGCGCCTGATCCTGCTGCCGACGGGCGAGCTGCCGGCGTTCAGCGTCACCTTCACCCGCGGCAATACGCGCTGGAACGTCAAAGGCGAACTCACGGGGGAAATTACCGCCCAGATTGTGTCAGCGCCGGGCAAAGCCTGATGCGCCCCCTCTCCCGAGGTTTCACGCTGGTCGAGGTGCTGGTCGCCCTGGCGGTGCTGGCCATTGCCCTGGCCGCCGTCATGCGCGCGATGGCACAGGCCATCGATACCACCGCCAGCCTGCGCGAACACAACGTGGCGCTGTGGGTGGCGCAAAACCGTCTGGCGGAGCACGAGATGCGTCAGGATTGGCCGGCCGCGGACACGACCGACGGCGAGGCAGAAATGGGCGGCGAAAAATGGTACTGGCGCGAACAGGTCTCGACCACGCCGGAGCCGAAAATCCGGCGCATCGAAATCACCGTGCGGCGCACCGCCGACAGCAAGGACTCACGCGCCCGGCTGGTCGGCTACTTGCGCAACAAGCTTGGCACGAATTCGTCGGGCACATGAAACGCTCGCGCGGGTTCACGCTTCTCGAATTAATGGTGGCGATCGGCATTTTCGCGCTGGTCTCGGTCATCGCCTATGGCAGCCTCAACCGCCTGCTCAGCGACCGCCAACGACTCGACGCGGAACACGAATTCTGGCGCACCTTGTCACTGACCTTCGCGCGCATGGAAGACGACCTGTCGCAGGCGCGGGAACGTTCCGTGCGCGACGCGATCGGATTTCCCCAACCGGCGTTCCGCGGCCAGCCGACGGACGCGCGCGCCACGGGCCTGCCAAGCATGGAATTCACCCGCGGCGGTGTCCTGACGTTCGATTCCGGACCGCGCAGCGACCTGCAGCGAATCGCATTCCGCCTCGTCGACGGTACCCTGAAGCGGATAGTGTGGCCGGTGCTCGACCAGGGGCCGGAGAGCAAACCTCAGGAATTGACGCTGATCTCGCATGTGGAGGAATTTCGCGTGCGTTTCTTTTCACCGGCCGGCGTATGGCTGGATCAATGGCCTAACGAGGGAACCAAGGACATTCTCCCGCGCGGCGTGGAAATCAAGCTGACGCTGACCGGACGCGGTGAATTCACGCGTTTGTTCCTCATCAATGGCTGAAATGACATCCGCCATGCCGGCAAGACAAAGGGGGCTCGCCCTGATCACCGCCATGCTGGTGGTGGCCATCGCGGCCACGACCGCGGCGTATCTCAGTCTCGATCAGCAGATCTGGCTGCGTCAGGCGCAGAATCTTTCCGATCGCGCCCAGGCCGAGGTGGTGCGCGCCGGCGCGCTGGAATGGGCCATCACCATTCTGGCGAAAGATGCCAAGGACAACAAAAGCGACGACTTGACGGAAAACTGGGCCAAACCCCTGCCGCCGCTCGCCGTGGAGGGCGGTCAGGTGACAGGGCGCATCGCGGACGCCCAGGCGCGATTCAACATCAACAATCTCGTGCGTAACAACGCTCCCAGCAAGCCGGATATCGGCACTTTCCGGCACCTGCTCCTGTCGCTCTCGATCGACCCCAACCTGACCGACGCGGTCGTGGACTGGATCGACGCGGACAGCGATAAGCTTCCCTATGGAGCCGAAGACATCGATTACCTGCAGACGAAAATTCCTTACCGTGCCGCGAACCAGCCGATGCAGAGCGTGGATGAACTGCGCCTGGTGCGTGGGTTTACTCCGGAAATTGTCGAAAAACTGCGTCCCTGGATCACCGCCCTGCCCCAGCCCACGGAGATCAACGTCAACACAGCGTCCAAGGAAGTCCTGGGCGCGCTGTTCTATACCTTGCCTCCGCCGGCAATTGAACAGCTCGTATCGCAGCGGCCCTATACCGACCCGGGCAAATTGACGCAAATCCTTCAGGGACTGGCAACTGGCACTGCCCTGCCCCAGGCGTTCTATGGCATCCAGAGCAGCTATTTCGAGGTTGTCGTCGAAACCCGGTTCGGTCGTTACCAGCGCACCACGCAGGCCCTGATACACCGCGGATCGAACGATAACGCCTCCCGTATTCTCTGGCATCGCCAGCTCCTGCCCAGAATAGCGACCACGACTGAAACCGCGTCACCCGCGGAAAATTCCGGTGTCTCCTCGGACAGGAATATATAATGATGCCCAGGTAATCGGACCCAAAAAAGAATGCCGAAACGACAGACCATTCCAGCGAAGCGTGTAAACCCGTTTGGAAAAATGCTGCAAGCATTGCGGCAGACATGGTCGCGCCAAGGCAATACCCTGGAAGTGCTTCTGCCGCGCGGATGGCCGGAAAACCGTGGCATCATCCACTGGCGGCTGCGCGGCGACACCGATGTGGCGCCGCACGGACAGGTCACGGAACTGAATCAGATTCCCGGGGTGGGCGCCATGACACGGGTCCATGTCTGGACACCTCCCTCGGAATCTCTGCTGACACACGTCACCCTCCCGACGCGTTCACGCGCGAAAATCCAGCAGGCGCTGCCGTACGCGCTCGAGGACCAGCTGATCGGCGAACCGGATCAACTGCATTTTGCCTACCGGGCGCTCGACGACGGCAATCTTGCCGTGGCCGTCACCACCCGCGCACGTTTGCAGGCCTGGATCACACAGCTCACTGACGCAGGCCTGCGCCCCACCAGCCTGTGTCCGGCACAATTGGCGCTCCCGCTTATCGGCGACTCCTGGTCGGTGGCATATCATGAAGACGAAATCTGGGTCCGCACCGGACCGTCCTCCGGTTTCGTGTGCACAGCCAGCGCGCGCACTCCGCCTTCGATGCTGGTGACCGCTCTGAATGAAGCGCGCGAAAAGCAGATGAGTCCCCAAAAACTGCTGGTTATCCAGGCGCCTCAGGGTTTTGATCAGACCGCCTGGTCCACGTCACTGGGCTTGCCGATACAGGTCCAGACACAGAGCTTTTGGGTAAGCCATCACGAGCCCGTGCCGGCCCTGAATCTGTTGCAGGGTGCCTACGCGCCGTCATCGCAGATGCATACCATGGTACCGGCCTTGCGTCAGGCGGCCATCATGCTGGCGGCGTGGCTGATCGGCAGCCTGGGCTTCAATCTCTGGGAATGGTGGCAGTTGAAAAAAACCCATGAGAACCTCCGCCAGGAAATGGTCTCTCTCTTCAAGCGCACGTTTCCCGAAGCGCAGACCGTGATCGATCCGGCGCTGCAAATGCAGCGACTCATCAGCGAAATGCAGGACAAAGGCGGAAAATCATCCGGTACCGACATGTTGCCGCTGCTGGGAAACATCGCGCCCGTTGTCCAGGCGAGCCCGCAACTGAAACTGCGCGGCATACAGTACGGCGAATCGCGCCTGACACTGGACGTTACACTGCCGGATTACCAGACCATGGACGCAATCAAGAGCGCCTTTACGACGCGCGGCATGCAGGTCGAGGTCATCGGCGCCAACAGCACGCCCGCCGGCATCGAGGGCCGATTGCGCCTGGGCCAGACCGGCAAGACGGGAACATGATTGAAGTTTTTCCCAAAACAACGGCGTTTAACCGGCGATCCGAGTGTGGCATGGGCAATCGTGCGCACGGCGCACGCTACCGTATTGCGCCAAGCAAGGCGGGAACATGATTAAAATTTTTCACAATAATAAATGTAGCGTGCGCCATGCGCACGATTCCGCATTCATCAGGGCCTATCTTTTGGTATGAACATCAAAGACGCGTGGCGTAATCTTTCTCTGGAGCGGTTGCGCCAGCTTTCGCCGCAGCAACAGCTCACCTACTTCGGCGGCGCTGCCGCCGTGCTGCTGATCCTGTATCTCTCGCTGTGGCTGCCGGTGCAGCGCGAACTTTCACGGCTGCGCACCAGCGTGCCGCAGGAGAAGATGCAGCTGGCCCAGATGCAGGTGCAGGCCATGGAAGTCAACCAGCTCCGCGCCAGCGGACGCCAGCCGATCGCGGGCGGCAACCTGCTGGCGCGGCTGGAACAATCCGCCACGGCCAGCGGCATTCGCGCCCGCATCACGCGCATGGAACCGGACGGATCGAACGGCGCGCGCCTGTCGCTGGACGGCGTCGATTTCAATGCCATGATCGGCTGGCTCGGCAATCTTTACACCCAGGGAGGCGTGCGGGTGGAAAAGGCTTCCATCGAGGCCCAGGCAACGGCGGGCACCGTCAACGCGCGTCTTACCCTGCGAGGCGCTGGCGCGTGAAGAAACGTCTGTTGCTGTATGTTGTCTTTGGGCTCGTCTTTTATCTGCTCTTCCTCGTCGTTCAGCTCCCGGCCTCCTGGTTCGCGTGGGGGCTGAATTACTACAGTCATGGCACGATCCAGCTCGACCCGCTTTCAGGCAGCCTTTGGCGCGGCAAAGGGAGGTTGGTGATCTATTATCCGCAAACCCTGCCACATGATTTCGGTCAGACCGAATGGAGCCTCAGCCCCTTCTGGCTGTTAACCGGGCGGATTCAACTGGAGCTGCAAACCAACCTGCCGGACAGACAAATAAAAGTAACGCTTGGCGTCTCCCGGGGAAGATTTGCATTCAAAGACACGGATGCCGTGTTCCCCGCAACCTTCGTCAGCCAGCTCTATCCGCCCGCCGCCTTGATCAGCCCTCAGGGACAGGTCAGGCTGCGCACGTCGAACCTTGTTTTCAGCGAGCAAAACCTGGAGGGAGACGCGACGATCGAATGGCGGGACGCGGGCAGCCGTTTTTCAAACGTACGCCCTCTGGGTGATTACCGTCTCGACATCACCGGGGCGGGTAAAACCGCCAATCTCAAGCTTGCCACCCTGCGCGGCGATCTCGAACTCACGGGCCAGGGGCAGTGGCAGCTGACGAGCGGCCAGCTTCAATTCACCGGCTCCGCCGTCGCCCAGAAACGCGAGAAAGAACTTGAATCCTTGATGCAGCTGCTTGGCAACGACCTGGGATCGGGTCGCAGATCCTTTTCTTTAACTTACCACTTGCCGTTTTAAAACATCCTCTCCCGGATCTTTTTGGAATGCGATAGTCTACTCCTCAGACTCCACGATAACGGTTTGCAGATACTCGAACAGAAAATTTCAGGCTGAAATACCCATGAACATAAACGCAAACGTAATCGTGAATTTCAACGAAGAATTGGTTCGCATTATCCGTCAGACGGCGAATCAGCTTACTTTCAATGTCCTGGAAATAGGAGCGTTACCTATAGAAGGACATCCTGAGCCGTTTCACAGCCTTCTCACCATGTTCCCAGGCTCACGGGTCAATGCCTTCGAGGTGGACCCTGATCTGTGTAAAAGGCTCAACGACAAGGCGATCAACGGCCTGGTGTATCACTCCATCGCCCTGGGCAGAAAAGAAGAAGAGCGTCCGTTTTACATAACCCGACATCCGATGTGCGCCTCTCTCTACTAGTCAAACGAAAAGCTGATAGAGCGTTACAACAATATGGAAGTAGCCATGCTAAAGGAGACAATTACAATCAAGACGGTCAGCCTTGACCACTTCATCGCCGTGAACCACATACCCGCGGTTGACTTCATCAAGATCGACATTCAGGGTGCTGAGCTGGACGTATTTCAGGGAGGCGTGTCCGCACTGAAAAATGTGCTGGCGATAATGACAGAAGTAGAATTTTTCCCCTTGTATGAGAATCAGCCGCTCTTTGGAGACGTATACGAGTTTCTTGTGAAATCGGATTTCATTTTCCACAAATTCATGAGTCTATCAGGACGTTCTCTCAAACCAACTGTTTTTAACAACAACCCCAACTTTGCGACGCAGCATATGTGGGCCGATGCAATGTTCTTGAAAGAACCGGCGCGATTGGGCGCCAATTCTCCAAGACAGCTTCTGAAGCTGGCGATTCTGGCGGCGATGTACGGCAGCCCGGATGTTTCGGTTTATTGCCTTCAGGAATACGACAGGCGGCAAGGAACAGGAATAAGTCGCGAGCTGATGTCATATTTTCATGGCGATCAGAATGCCGTGGGTCGCGCGTAAGTGACCAGGACATTACCGTGAAATTGCCCGCTATCACGACCTCAAACTGCCCTCTTTCTCGATCTCCAGGACACGCCTCATGAGCAAAAAAAACATGCTCACACACGCAAAGAAAAAAAATGCGTTGTCACTGCTGATGAGAAACAACTTCCGTGAAGCCAGGATACTTCTGGAGGAGATCGTCAGGAGCGACCGAACCGATATCGAGTCATGGCTTAACCTCGCTATCGTTTATTCCCGCACCGGGGCCGTCGGTGAGGTTGAACGATGTTGCCGACAGGCCATTTCCATCAGGCCCGATATCGTCGATGCGCATTTCAATCTGGGTGTCGCCCTGTACATGCAAGGCAAGGTTGACGATGCCATTCAGAGCTACCGGGAAGCGCTCAAGCTCAAGCCGAACCATATTCTGGCGCTGTTCAATCTGGGAAAGGCCTTGCTGACTGTCTCTCTGCTTGACGAGGCATTGTCCTGCATTGCACGCGTATTGCGCATGAAACCGACACCTGCTGACAATGTGCCGAGCGATTTTATTTCTACTGCGTATCACGCCATGGCGAGCGTTCTCAAGGCGCAGGGAAGAATCAAAGAGGCCATCGTGTATTATCAGCAAACGCTGACCCTGAATCCCGGCCTGACAAAGGCGCACAGCGACCTGCTGCTGGCATTGAATTATGACTCAACCGATGCCGCCGCTGTATTCAATGAACATGTACGCTGGGGTCAGCGTCATGGCCACGTCAGCCTTCAGGCAAATGTCCATAACAATCCAAAAGTGAAAGACCGGCCGCTGCGGGTTGGGTACGTATCACCGGATTTATACAGGCACGCTGTTACATTCTTTTTTGAGCCGCTGCTCGCAAATCATGACCGCTCCAGGATTTTACCCTTCTGTTACGCCGAAGCCTGGAAACAGGATGGAGTGACCGAGCGCCTGCGTTCCCTGTCGGCTCAATGGTGCGATACCTGTAAAATGAACGATGAGCAGCTGGCTAACCGGATTCGCGCTGATGGGATCGACATCCTTGTTGATCTTGCCGGGCATACGGCAAAAAGCCGATTGACCGTCTTTTCCAGAAAACCGGCGCCCATACAGGTCTCTTATCTAGGATATCCCAATACAACGGGGCTGCTCACCGTGGATTATCGCCTGACCGACGCCTTCGCAGATCCGCCGGGGCAGACTGACAGTTTCTATACCGAGAGCCTGATAAGGCTGCCGCGGGGCTTTCTCTGTTATCAGCCTCCAGACTCCGCACCAGCAATCGGTCCCCTACCTTCTTTGGCGAAGGGTCATATAACCTTTGGCTCTTTCAATAATCTTTCAAAGATGACATTCGACACCATTGAGTTGTGGAGCTCCATTCTCCACGGCGTGCCCCGTTCACGCCTTGTCCTGAAAAACATGTCACTGAGAGATATTCCCACCCAACAACTTTATTATCGTGAATTCGCAAGGCACGGCATCACGAGTGACAGAGTCGAAATGCATGGCCCCATCTGGGATCTTACCGACCATCAGTCCGTATACAACCAGATTGACATCGCGCTCGATCCCTTCCCCTATAACGGAACCACGACCACCTATGAGGCATTATGGATGGGAGTGCCGGTAATCACCCTGGCGGGGAAGATGCACGCGGGCCGGGTTGGCATCAGCATCCTCACCCAATTGGGCCTGACGGAATACATCGCAAACGATCCCGATCACTACGTCAGGATCGCCGCGGAGCTTGCAGGCAATCCCGCGCGCCTGTCTGAACTGCGCGCCAGCCTGCGTCGCCGCATGACCGATTCTCCGGCATGCGATGCGAAGACATTTGCGCGGGATGTGGAAGAGGCCTATCTCATGATGTGGAAAAAATGGTGCGGGACGGGAAATGCTTCCGATTCCTGACATCGGCGTCGCACGGGAATTCCACGAAAATCCCGTGCCTGGGTCCAGGCATGATCAGACGTTGTCCCGGTAATGCGAATACTGGTCATAAATAATCTTTACCCCCCTCAAGAGCTGGGTGGCTACGGGCGCAGCATCCATGATTTTGCCGCGGTGCTGGCGCAACGCGGCCACGAAACCAGGGTGCTGTGCGCCAATATGCCGGAATGGCAGCGTGGCGAGACGCATGAACCGCACGTGCGCCGCGCCCTGCGGCTGTTCGGCCGCTGGAAGGACGGCGGAGTAAAATTCGATCCGGATCCAGAACAGATCCGGCGGACGATCGAATACAATCACCGGGTGATCGCGGAAGCGATCGACCGGTTCCGGCCGGATGCGTGCCTGTTGGGCAACATCGACCTGGTTTCCCCCTCGCCGTTCGACAGTATCATCGCCAAATCGGTGCCGGTGCTGCATCACCTCGGCAACAGCAGTCCCAGCTACCCCCCGCAGATGACTCCCGTAAATCCCCTGTACCGCCTCTCCACGGCAAGCCACTGGCTGAAGGAATACCTGATGCAGAAGGGATACCCGATCCGCAGCGCCAGCGTCGTGTATCCCGGCGCCTACGTACAACAGTTCAAGAGCGACTCCCTGCCGCCCCGGGATCAGCTGCGCATCGCCTTCGCCGGTTTGATCATGCCCTACAAGGGGGCCGAGCTGCTGGTGCAGGCGCTGGGCTTGCTGCACGCCGACGGCATCCGGTTTACATGCTCCTTCGCGGGCGACACCATCGATCCCGGATACGTGCAGAACCTGAAGGATTGGGTGACACAACACGGGTTTGCCGGGCAAGTGTCGTTCCTGGGATACCTCCCGCGCGAAAAACTGATCGAACTCTACCGCACGCACAATGTGCTGGCGTTCCCGACGACGATCAACGAGACGTTCGGCATCAGTCAGGTCGAAGCCATGGCGGCGGGGATGGTTTGCGTCACCAGCGGCAACGGTGGTGCCGCGGAAGTGGTCGAACACGGGGTGAGCGGGCTGATCTTTGAAAGCGGGGATCCTGTCGCGCTGGCACAGGCCCTGTCATCGCTTCAAAAGAATCCTTCCCGATGGGAACAGCTCGCCCTTGTCGGGCAGCGACGCGCCCTTGAACGATTCGACATCGAACGCTCCGTGGACCGGCTGGAGAGGGAATTCGAGCGGCTCGTCAAGCTCGCCGCAAAACAGTAGCCAGGGCACGCGCCGGAGCGGACGGTGGATCGCCGTCGAAGTCGCGCCGAGGCAGCGGCATCACGAAGGGCAACGGCGGAGCCCTTTCCGGCCTCCCGCCATCAACAAGCCCGCCATCCCGCTCAAAAAGAAAACCAGCGCGCCGGGCAGAGGCACCGGCACCACGGACCCGTACAGATGGATGGTCGAAGTAGTCGTCGTACCCAACCCGACAGAGTGATAGACAAGGAAATAGGTTCCGTTCGGATTGATCATCCATCCATTCTGCCCCACTCCCAGCAGACTGATGTCGCTCACGAGCGGAACGAACGTGTCGTAGCCCGACCCGGAACCGAGGTCAATCACTGTCCATGCCTGTGACAGGCGCAGATTGCTCATGTCGATCGTATTATTGGCATCGATGGTGATACCGCCCGGGGCGCTGAAGAGAACGGCGGGCTGGTTGTACATGGTGTACCAGCCGCCCATCTCGCCCATGGGCTGCTCCGTGCCGAAAACAATGCCCCCCATCGAACCGGGACCGAACATCCAGCTGTGTCCGGGTTCTGAAATCACATGGTGGAACCAGGAGAACTGGGACCCCGAGGCAAACTCACCGACAATCCCCGGCGCCGTGCTGCCCTCGATGGTAAGCCCCGAGATCAATTGGGCGGAGGCGGCGGGAGTCCACAGAATACACAATGCCAGGAGCCACGCCCCGGCATATTGCCTGAGGTAACTCGATAACGACCAGCTGCTCCGTTCTATTTTTTCCATTTTCATTTTCTCCATGTCCGCCAGCGTTCTGCGATAACCGTCTGGTTACGGAAAGTACTGCAAGCTTGGCGACGCGGTTATCGCCGAACCATCAACGCCATAAACGGTCGCGCTGGTGAGAGTAAAATTCGGCGAACCGCTCAACCCCCGGGGATGCACGATGAACAGTTGCAGGTAGGTTGAAGATATCCCCTGCGGCGCCACGATGTCCACGTACAGAAACTGGCCGTCCTGGCGCCAGTAGACCATGCGCTGGGTCGCGCCGAAGGCGCCGGGGCTGCTGATGCTGCCCCGCACCGTCGACTCGGGAACATAGACGTTGATATCGTTACCGTTCAGTACGCTGTTATTAAAACCAATCTTCAAAGAAACGGCGCCAATGTTCGCGCTGCTGCTGAAGGTGACTTTTCCATGGGGCGCCTGCTCCAGGCTGGCGAAATCCGCCTGCATGGTCGATCCAAACCCGGTCTTGCGCAGGAACTTGTCGGAGCTCCCGGTCCCCGCTATCACCTCCAGCTTGATACTGTACGGATAGCCCAGGCCCGAACTGTCATCGGTGGCGGTCGGCGTGACCGTCAGCACCGCATTTCCCGGCGCCACGTTCGTGGGGAGATCGGTCACCAACACCGTTTGCAACGGCTCGTGCCCGAAGGACCACGGGTAGTAAATATCCAGGTACGACGAATAGTGCATGCCATTGGCCAGGCCGTCGGTCCGCAGGTTGAACACGGAACGCACCAGTCCGAGCGACTTCAGATCCCAGGTTTGCCCGTTGGCGTCCGTGAGCGAGACGCCAACATTGCTCTTGTTAGAGGTATTGGATCCCCCGATCATCACCGACACGGTATCGCCGGCACGGGCGATCATGGGAAATGTATTAACCCCGGCGCATCCCTGCATTAACAGCAGGATTACAAAGATGGTACAGGCATGGTTACGTTTCATTGTGCGTCTCCGATCTAATATCCCAGCATTCTGCGCAGCATCAACACATCCCGGACGTCCAGGACATTGTCGCCATTCATGTCACCTAAAATACGATCTTTGGCCGTGGGCACATCCAGGCCTCCGACGAACCGGGTCAGCATCAGCAGGTCGGCGACGTTCAGTGTTCCGTCGCCCGTCCCCTTAGGGGCGAGGTCGCCTTTATTGGATACCCTCGGATTCGTGCCATAGGTAAGCACCTCCGCGCCATCCGACAGTCCATCACCATCGGTGTCGGCCAATAAAGGATTGGTTCCGTATGTATTCACCTCCGCGCCATCCGTCAGCCCGTCGCCGTCGGTGTCGGGGTTCCGCGGGTCGGTGCCGAGCACCGCTTCCTGGGCATTGCTCAGGCCGTCGCCGTCGATATCGTCGTCACAGGCATCGCCAATCCCGTCGCCGTCAAGATCGGCCTGGGTGGGATTGGAAACCAGACGGCAGTTGTCGGTATCGTGGTTATAACCGTCGCCGTCGGCATCCAGGCTGATGCGCCCGCTGCCGGTGCGATAATCGTATCCGGCCGTATAAACGTCCTTGGCGGTGTTCGTCAGGAGCCATTTGATTTGCGCTAGCGTAAATGTCGGATTTTGCGCCCTGAGCAGAGCGACCGCGCCGGCGACATGCGGGGAAGCCGCGGAAGTTCCGGCAAACGAACTCGTAAACGAAGTCTGCACGCGATCCGGTCCCGCCACGTCGGGTTTCGCGCGGCCGTCCGTGGTCGGCCCTTCCGAGCTGAAATATTCCGGTATGTCCAGATATGTCGCTCCGACGCTGATGACGCTGGCGCAATCCGCCGGCTGCGCGAGACTGCTGGCCTGCGTCATGACGCCCAAATCCACGCCTAGAGAAAACAGGGCAAATCGCAGGTTCGGGGTGCTGGTCTTGAGCTTCTGGACAACCAGATAATATGTTCCGTTGACGGTCGGCGTGTAGGAAAAAGATTCATACGGGTATGGATACGCGGCGCCCTGTCTGGTATCTGATTTGGCAACCACCGTCCCGCCGGAACCGGGAATGCCGTTATAGAGATACAGGTTGTAGTCCACGCTGGTCGTCGGGTACGCGTCCCAGTTCAATATGAACTGCACGGGGACGCCGGCATACAGAGTCACTGGATTGTAATTTTGCCCTGTCGCGAATTCATGTCTCAGATCGTTGTTGCTGTCGGTGAATAACGCCATGTAATGCCGAAAACGGTCATTGCCCATGGCATTGACCCATTGGGCATTGCCGGCAACCGCCTGGTTGACGGAATCGCAGATAGGACCGGTGCCGTCATAAAAAGCCGCGCCGTACCAGCCCACCGAGTGATTGATCACCTGCACGCCGGCGGCGACCATGTCGGTTATCGCCTGCTGCAATTGCACGTCGGTGTTGATTTTTGCCAGATACAGCTGCGCCCCGGGCGCCATGTCGTAAACGATCTGGGCGACATTCGTGCCGTGATCGATTCCGCCCGTGCCCGTGCCGGTATAATCCACGATGCTCAGATTGGACGGCAGATCGCCGGAGGCCTGGGCGCTGGCCAGATTGGCGAAACCCAGGTCAATCACGCCCACCTTGATGCCCGCGCCATTGTTACCGATAGCCTGCATGTCGCCGGCGCCGGTCAATGCCACGCCTTCGCTGATAACCGCGTGCGGCTGATGGGGATAGGAGAAACGAACCAGGGACGTCGCAGGCAGCTGCGCCACAAGCTGGGAAAGTCGGCCGTTGGGAATCACCACTTCATGACGCTTGCCGACGCTGTAACGCAGCCTTCCTCCGGCGGCCGAGACAGGCGCTCCGATGGCACTGCCCGGCTCTGATTCGATGATGACCGTGGTGGATTGCCCCGCGAAGGCCGGTTCGCGTGAAGCGCGTTCAATGGATTGCCGCACTTCGCCGGAATCAAAGGCGTCCGCTTGTGCGGTGCCGGCAGATACTGCAAGCAAAAAAACAATTCCGGATAAAAAAATAAGACGGCCTGACTCGTGTTGCATTTCTAATTGCCGTCCTGGCGCTCCTTGTTGACGTGAATTAGCTGATCATTCTACCGGACCCCGGGTCCATCACAAATCATCATAAATATGTTCTTGCTGTATGGCGCTCAAAAAAAACGGGGCGCTGCATGACAGTGCCCCGTTTGATGGCGTTCTTGCCGTTTTATCTAAGCGTTAATGATGCCGGCAACTGTGATGATCACCATGATCATGGCCGGGACCGTTGTCTTCGGTGTCCTCATCGCCTCCGCTTTCTCCGCTACGATCGCGCGGGGCGCACATCAATCCGTTGTTATAGGCATCAAGTGTATCCTTCAAATCCTCACCACTGTCCTGCCACGCCAATGAACTGGCTTTGACGCCGCTTCCCACGGGGTGGGCGATCAACCACTGGTTGGCCGCGTCGATCGTCGACTGGATGCACGTAGGGCAGGTGCCGTTGGCAACGTTCAAAATAGCCGCCAGGAGCTGGCGATAAAGCGTCCACGTCTGGTCTCCCTTGGGAGGACGCTTCATGAGATTGCGCGCCGTGCGTGCATCGTAGGTGATGCCACCAACAGTCACGTTGTCCACCGGCCAACTGCCCAGATGGTTCTTCCAGAACCCCTGAGAGTGAGCGCCTTTGGTGCTGCAAACCGGCGGCGCCGGCGGTTCAATCGGGCCAACAGTACCCTTGGCCCCGCCGGAAAACGCCTGGACACAGTCGACAAAATTGGAATTTTCAACCGTCATCACCGCGCCAATGTCCTTGCCGGCGGGCCAGTACCCGCCCGACACAAGAAGTCCACCGGCGGAATTGAAGCGAAAATCGATGGCGGTCGTTGTCGCGCTCACGTTCTGAACGCCGACAGCTGCAATTTCGCCGGTGAGCAGCGTCCCTGACAAGACCAGAGCGAAGGTGTTTGGATCATAGAGATCGCCGACCACGGTCAACTCGGGGTTGGGATCGTTGCTCAGCACCGTGCAAGCCGCGCTTACCTTGGCATTTATTACTACTGTTCCGAAAGTAAAATATGGTATGTCGCTGGCCAGAAACTTGAACCCGATGAGATTACCATTGATGGCGAGACTCGTGTTGCTGAAGTTTGTCGTTCCCTGGTTGTCGAAGTTTGTCTGGGGAAAATCAGGCTGCACGCCGAGCAAGGCGGCGCTGCCGGCGCTGCTGAAGAGGCACAGAGCCGCGCCTGCCGATATCACACGGGCGAATTTCTTCACGGGGATCAAAAGGGTCAGAAGCGGATTATTTTTCAAAATTATCATTTAATCACTCTCCAAAAAACATGTTCGCAGCAGGTGTTTTTATCCCCTTGAACCACTTTCCCGTAATCTTTCCGAGTCCAGGACTCGCTCGGTTATATTTTTATTGCCTGGTTTTACGCCGAGCCACGCCCAGCAGCGCCAGTAATCCAGAACCGAACAGCCATGCGGCGGCCGGTATCGGCACGAAGACGTCGCCATAACCGGTGCCGGTCCAACTGGTGGTCAGCGCCTGGGCGCCGAAATTGGTCAAAGTCGAGGATGACACCGTCAGTATCATGCCGCCGCCATGGAACCCCAGACCCTGGCTTCCAATGAGGCCGCTCGCATTGTCAAATCTGAATTCCAGAATACCGTTGCTCCCCGTATTCACCGACCACCCGAATTGCGTCAGGTTTCCGCTCAAAAGGCCGCCCGAAACGGTCGAGCCGTCATACAGAACGCAGGAGTAGGTATTCGCCGTGCATCCGACGGGGAAACCGTTCGTGCGCACGACCCCGTCCACGCGGAAGGTCCCGCCCAGCACGCTGCCGCTGGTGTTGAGATTGGCGTAAAGCGAAAAGAGTTCTTTGTAGGTAGAGCCGGTGATCGGATAGTCGGTCACTTGCAGCTGAGGCGATGGTGACGCCGCGGCTGAATAACTGCCCACGGTGCCCGTGCCGGTGCAGGTCTCTCCCGGATTGCACATCCAGTCGTTGTTACCGCCGACCGCTGCGTTATTTTCTACTTGTCCGACCGTCAATATCCCGGTCGTGGCGTTATAACTGTAGGACAGGCTGACGACGTTGAAATCTGGATATGTTCGCGTGAGGTTGAGCGGTGCGGCATGAACCCCGCCTGGCACGGTCAACTGCATGGCAGCCCACAGCAGCGCCAGCAAGGCTGGAATTCTTATTTTCATCCGCATGCCCCTCCTGAAAGTTACGTCGCGGGCGTCAAACTTATTTTTCAATTTTTGATCGTCTCCGCCTGCTCTCCTCGACATCTGCTTGTGCGACCCGCCTGTTTTGCGGGCCGTTTTTTCTTCGTTCTCGGCGCATCTCCGAAACATCCCGCACTCCGAGACGGAACAAAAAACGGCAGGGAGCATAACACCCCCCCTGTCATTTAAAGGTTCCCCAAAATTTTTTGTTTTTGAATTCTCCTCCGAACTCCAAATACGATCCGGACAAGTGTCGGGGTGCGGCCCTTTCAGGCCGCACCCCTCACTTTTACTGATTTTTGTTTTTCCACAAAACCATCACAGACTTGCTCTGACCGTTTATAACCAGTCAGGCAGATTCTGCTTAGGCCTTTTTCTTACGACGAGCGATACCGGCCAAGCCCAGCAGTCCGGAGCCGAACAGCCACACAGCAGCCGGGACCGGCACGGCAGCAACCGCCGCGCTCACAGTGCCAACCAGGTGCAGGCTGTAAGGCACGCCGCCGAAGCCGGACGGATCGGCCTGCGGGACGACCGCGGTGTAATCCAGCGTATAACCGGTGCCGTACACGCCGCTCCAAGCGACGGTGGCGATGCCGGTGCCGTTGTTGAAGGTACCGCCGATGTCGGTAGTACCCGACATGCAGATACCGTCAGACGTGGTGCCGCAGTTCTGGAACCCGCCGCCCATGCTGATCGCGGGAATGCCGGCCCAGGTCACGGTCCAGCCACTGAAGTTCAGACCAGCGGTGGTGTTACCCGTGATAGCAGAGGTCGTGAAGTGCATGCCGGTATTCTTGAAGAAATTCCACGCCGCATCGATCGTGCCGCCTTCGGTGCCGGTCGGCAATCCCGCATGGCTGGTGCCCGTGGCTTGCGTCACACCGATGATGATGCCCTGCGTGCCTTGTGCGAGAGCAGTTCTTTCACCAGCTGCGAACTTACCATCGCCATTAGCATCCATCGCGAAGTATGAACCACCGGTGACAAAACTGTAGTAGCCACCAGTGACGCCAGCGGTAATACCCAGGGTGTCACCCGTGTTAACGACAGCCGCCATGGCGCCCGTGGAAGCTACAGCCAGGGTGGCCAGGATGGCAGCACTTAGAACTTGCTTTTTCATTTGTACTCCTCCAAAA
>JACQER010000129.1 GCA_016200465.1 Gammaproteobacteria bacterium
CCCATGTCCGTCGCTCGGGGCGGGTCTTGGCCGGTTTCTGCGCCGGAAGGGACCCTATTCTCGCCCGGGGCGGGACATGGCGAATATCCGGCGCTGCGAATGTCTTGTGTTGCCATGAACGGCGCCGGCTGGCTTAATGTGGGAGGGGATGCTGCTATTCAGGAAAAGATTCCATGGATACGCCAAAAATACAGACCGCGATTCCGCAGCGCCGTTACCAGTTCGGCGAGTATACCGGGGTGGTACTGGGGGAGATTGAAAGCACCGACGCCGCAAAATATCTGTATATCCTGGCGCTCGTACGCGAGGGCGAGGGCAAGCCCGGATTTTACGTGACGGCGGAAAAGAATCCCCGCAGCCGCGCCCACGAGGGTTCGCACCGCCTGCGGGTCATCACCCACGGTCTGACCGAGGACGTCGAATCGTCGGACCGCTGGGTTGACATCGATGCTTTTTGCGAGGGGGCGTTCGCGGTGGCGGCCAAGGTGCTCGGGCTCTCGGACGAGCAGCCCGTGCGTCTCGCCTGATTCAGCCCCGGGGCAGGATGCCGCCAGTACCGTTGTGAATTTTCACGCGCAGGTTTTCATGCGCGCCGCCCCGCGATCCCGGATCAGTGCTGGTGACCGCCCTCGCCGTGCACGTGGCCGTGCTCGAGTTCTTCCTGGGTGGCGCTGCGGACCTGGGTGATCTCGACATCGAAGTGCAGGGTCTTGCCGGCGAGCGGATGATTGGCGTCGAGAACCGCGCCGGTCTCGGTAAGTTTGACGACCGTGAGCGTGATCGGCCCGTTCGGTCCGTCGGCGTAAACGCGCGCGCCGATTTCAAGCTTCATGTCGGGCGGAAAATGTTCACGTGGCGCCTCGAAGACCGCTTCCGGATTCTTCTCGCCGTAACCTTCCGCCGGCGCCACGGTCACCTTGGATTTGAAACCGGCCTGGGCGCCTTCGAGCGCCTTCTCGAGGCCCGGGATGATGTTGCTGTGGCCGTGCAGATAGTTGAACGGTTCGCCCCCGCGGCTCGAGTCGAGCGTCTCGCCGCTGTCGTCGGTAAGGGTATAGTGCATGGAAACGACCATGCCGTGGGCTGCCTTCATGTGGGGGTCCTCTGAAAAGATGGGAATGATATCCGCCACTATATCGCAGTTTCGCGTCGCCGCCCAAGACGATTTTTTGCCGTCGCTTAAGCAGGAATTTCCGTGCCGGCGAGACAAGCCGGCGCCGGATGCTTATACTGAAAAGCGAATTGTTTCGTTCCCGGTCCTCCAAAGATGAATGCCGGCAAGCCCCGCGTCGAAATCGAGTACTGCAGCAGCGCCCAGTGCCCGAGGCGAACGCTCTTTCGGCAATGGGCGCAGTAGCCACAATGAGCTATGTTTCCATGAGCGCTCTGCCGCCGTCTCCGAAAGAGCTGCGCCACGGGATCCGGCGGCTAATGCCGCTTCATCCTGCGCGCATCGTGGATGGCGCAGGAACTGCTCACGACCTTCGCCGACGAACTCGGCGAGGTGGCGCTGGTGCCCGGCACCGGCGGCATATTCGAGGTGCGGCTGAACGGCGAACGACTGTGGAACAAGAAGCAGGCCGGCCGCTATCCCGAACCCAAGGAGATCAAACAGCTCATCCGTGACCGCATCGCGCCGGGGAAAGACCTTGGCCATAGCGATAAAAAATAAGATGATTGTGAACCGCCAGGACGCCAGGATTTCAAGAGAATATTTTTCTCGTGATTAAATACTTAACTGTTACCAGCCACGGTCAAGGTCTGCACGAATTCACTGAACAGATTGCCTCGCTGGTGCACGAGGCCGGCATGCGCGAAGGGTTGTGCACGCTTTTCATACAGCACACCTCGGCCAGCCTGCTGATCCAGGAAAATGCCGATGCTTCCGCGAAGCACGATCTGGAGCAATGGCTGAACCGGCTGGTCAAGGAAAACGATCCGCTCTACACGCACCAGAACGAGGGCCCCGACGACATGCCGGGACATATCAAGTCGGCGCTCACCGCGACGCAGGTTTCGATCCCCGTGACCGGCGGCCGGCTCGCGCTCGGCACCTGGCAGGGCGTTTACCTGTGGGAACACCGCCATCGCGGCGGCGCGCGCCGGATCGTGGTGCACCTCGGCGAGTGAGTGCCGCGCCGAAAACCGCGCCGTACGGTTCCTGGTCCTCGCCGATCACCGCGGAACAGATCGCCACGGGATCGGTCGGTCTCGGTCAGATCGCGCTCGACGCATCGGATATTTACTGGAGCGAGCTGCGTCCGGCGGAGGCCGGTCGTTATGTCATCGCGCGCCGGCGCGATGGCGCGACCACCGATGTTCTGCCCGCGCCGTTCAGCGCCCGGACCCGCGTGCATGAATACGGCGGCGGCGCGTTCACGGTCACCGACGGCGTGATTTATTTCAGCAACGACGGCGATCAGCGCCTGTATCGTCTCCCACCCGACAGTACGCCGCGGCCGATCACTCCGCCGGACAGCCGGCGTTATGCCGACGCCGTCATTGACTCACGACGCCGGCGCCTCGTATGCGTATGCGAAAATCACCGTGCGACTGGCGAACCGGTGAATACCCTCGTCGCGGTCGATGTCGAGGGCCGCGGCGAACCCGTCGAGCTGGTGTCGGGCCATGACTTCTACGCGGCGCCGCGACTGAGTCCGGACGGCGCGCGCCTGGCGTGGCTGGCGTGGAATCATCCCGACATGCCGTGGGACGGCACCGAATTGTGGCTGGCGGATGTCGCGCCGGACGGCGCGCTGACGAACCGGCGCTGCGTCGCCGGCGGCAGCGACGAATCGGTTTTTCAGCCGATGTTCGCGCCGGACGGAACGCTTTATTTCGTTTCCGACCGCAGCAACTGGTGGAATCTTTACCGCTGGTGTGACGGGCAGGTCGAGGCGATCGCGCCCAGGGAAGCGGAGTTCGGCATGCCGCAGTGGGTGTTCGGCATGTCGACCTGTGCCTTCGCCTCGGCGCGGCAGATCGTGTGCGCCTTCAACCGCGAAGCAACATGGCGTCTGGCGCTGCTGGATGTCGAAACGCGGCGGATGGATTTGATCGAGGCGCCGTTCACCGATATCGGCAGCGTGGTTGCCGGTGACGGCGTGGCGGCCTTCGTCGCGGCCTCGCCCGTGATGCTGCCCGCGGTGGTGCGTCTCGATCTCGCGACTCGCCGGCATGAGATCCTGCGTTCGTCGAGTCCTGTCGCGCCTGATCCAGGCTATCTCTCGATACCCCGGACACTCGATTACCCGACGAGCGGCGGAGAGCAGGCACACGCGTTTTATTACGCGCCCGCGAACCGTGATTACCGCGCGCCGGCCAGCGCGAAACCGCCGCTGCTGGTGCTGAGTCATGGCGGGCCGACGTCGGCCGCATCGAGCGCGCTCAACCTCAAGATTCAGTACTGGACCAGCCGCGGGTTCGCCGTACTCGACGTGAATTACCGCGGTTCTACGGGCTACGGCCGCGGCTACCGCCGCCAGCTGGAGGGGCGCTGGGGCGTTGCCGACGTGGAGGATTGTGTCGCGGGCGCGCGCTGTCTCGTGGAGCGCGGCCTGGCGGATGAAACGCGCCTCGCCATCCGCGGCGGCAGCGCCGGCGGCTACACGACGCTGTGCGCGCTGACGTTCCACGATATTTTCCGCGCCGGTGCCAGTTACTACGGCGTGAGCGACCTGGAATCGCTCGCCCGGGACACGCACAAGTTCGAGGCGCGCTATCTCGATCGCCTGATCGGCGATTACGCGACGCATCGTGATCTATATCGCGACCGTTCCCCGATACATCATGCCGACCGGCTGTCATGCCCGGTGATTTTCTTCCAGGGACTGGAGGACAGGGTCGTGCCGCCGGATCAAACCGAAAAAATGGTGGATGCCCTGCGCGCGAAAGGCATACCCGTGGCCTATGTGCCGTTCGCGGGCGAGTCGCACGGTTTCCGCCGCGCGGAAAATATCCGGCGCGCGCTGGAAGCGGAACTTTATTTCTACTCGCGCCTGTTCGGATTCAAACCGGCGGACGCCGTCCAGCCGGTGGCCATCGACAATCTCTGACGGCTATCCATCGACGCGGGTGGTGACGAGCCGGTCTTCGGGAAATTTGCTGTCTCGCAGGAATTTCCTGACCGCCGTCAGGAACGGCGCCGGCCCGGCGGCATAAACGTCGAAGCCGGCGAGGTCGGGATGATCCTTGCCGACCTGCTTGAGCGCCGTGCCGGCTTTGGACGCTTCCGCCGTCAGCGGCGTGTACTGAAAATTGTCCAGCGCGTCGGCCCACGCGCGACAGAGGTTGTTGAGATAATGGCCGTCTTTCCCGGCCAGCCAGTAGAGGTGCAGGGTCTCGGCCGTGTCCCGCGCCATGGCGTGCTCGATGAGGCTCTTGACCGGCGCGAAGCCGTTGCCATGGGCGAGAAATAGCAGCGAATGCGGCGAGTCCTCGCGCAGGGTGAAATCCCCCTGGGGTCCGCTAAGGCTGACGATGTCCCCGTTCTTGAGTTTTCGGAACACGTAGTCGGCGAGGCGTTCGCCCGGGATTCTCCGGACATGAAACTGGAGATTGCGGTCGTCGCAGGGGCAGCTGGCCACCGGGTACTCGGCGTCGGCGCCGTTGCCGGTTTCGAGCGTCACCGACTGCCCGGCCAGGAACTGCAACCGCTTGGTGCGCGGCGTTTGCAGGTGTAGCAGCGCCATGTCGTCGCCGAGGCGGTCGATTTTTTTCACGCGCGCGGCGATCTCCTGCTTCGGGATGTCGCGCGCGCCGCCGATCTCTTCCGCCTCGATCTCCAGGTCGGACACCGCGGTGTTGGAGCAGAGCAGCACGTAACCCTGATTCTTCTCGGCGTCGCTGAAGACGTAGTCGTGGTGACGCACCGGGAGCGTCTTGCCGGAGGCCACCCTGGCCTTGCACAGGCCGCAGTTGCCGTTGCTGCATCCGTAGCGCAGCGACACGCCCGCGCGCAGCGCGGCATCGAGTATGGAATCGGAACCCTCGACGAAGAATTCGCGATGGCTCGGCAGCAGGCGGACGTGGGCGGTCATCAGCCGGAGAAAGCTTTCCTTGACCACGAGCGACTGGAGATCGTCGCTGCCCGACTCCTTTTCCAGTTCATGCCGCAGCCACAGCTTGAGCGGACCCATGATGGCCCTGGCTTCGGCGCCGCCGGTTTTTTCGTAGGCATTGAACTTGTCATACAACCAGTCGGTGATGGTCTTGTAGCGTTCCACCAGCGCCTTGGTCCGCGCCAGCTCCCGCCCCAGCCCGGCGAGGCGTTCGGCCAGCACTTCGGGTTCCGGGAGCAGCCGTTCGCGCATCCGGTGCGCAAAAGCTTCGTCCTTGATGTGCGCGAAGTGCTCGATGACCGAGGTGTCTTCCAGCCGGGTGTTCGGGTAGGCACGCATCAGGTCTTCGGGCTTGACCATGCCCTCGAAGGTCGGCAGATCGCCGTTCTTGATTTTTTTCTGGAGCGCTCCGCGCGAGACGCCGACGAGGCGCGCGGCGCGGGTCAAGGTCAGCAGTTGTGCACTGTTGCTCGCCTGATCTGACATCGCTCGATTCCGTGCCTGCGCCATGATCGCGGCCGCGGCGTCGACTCGCCCGGTCACGATACTTCGTTAGCCGAGAAGCTCCGCACGACCGGGTGGCCATGCGGAGCTGTATTTCAATGCGGCGGAGGGAGAATATTATCCGCCGGGTATTGAGTGAGAATAAAAAACTTTTCTACCAGCGACGTCCGCCGCCGCCACCACCACCGCCACGATTGCCGCCACCACCGCCACCACCGCGATTTCACCAGCCGCCGCGTCCACCGCCACCGCCGCCACCGCCACCGCCACCGCCCGGACGGTCGGTCTTGGGACGGGCTTCGTTCACGTTCAGTGCGCGTCCCTTCAGGTCCTTCTGGTTCATGCCGTTGATGGCCGCCTGGGCTTCCGCCTTAGCCGGCATCTCGACGAACCCGAAGCCACGCGGCTCGCCGCTGAACTTGTCCTTGAGAATGGTGACCTTGCTGACTTGGCCGAAGGCGCTGAAGGCGGTCCGCAAATCTTCTTCAGTGACGTCGCGCGACAGATTTCCTACAAAGATATTCATATCTAACTCCTGGGTTGAAAGGGTGAGGCGTCGTGGACCGCGCCACCTGTTGCAAACGATCCCTGAAAGCGCGCGGCCGGATAGGCGGATGATCGGGCGTGAACCAGCTCCCTGGTCTCGGCATAAGGAAGGGTGGGCTTCAATTCCCAGCATCGGTATCCGTGACCGATAATACGCCTGTGTTTCGCCGGCGTCCAAGCGCCGGAAGATGCTACCCGATCTTGGACCCGCGATATGCGGGCCGGCCGTGCGCCTTCGCGCCGCCGCCCGAACCATGGCGATGGCCGTGCGGACGGTTGTCGCCGGCCTTACCATTGAAATGACGCGGTGAATTTCCCGGACGATGGGGTTGGTGACCGGACGGACCGCCGCGACGATGACCCGAGGGTTTCTGCTGGCGCGGCCGGACGGTCGGCTCGAGCCCGGGAATCACATGGGCCGGGATCGCCTGGCGGGTGTAACGCTCGATGTCGCGCAATTGCGAATAATTATCCGGCGCGGCGAACGAGATGGCGATGCCCTTGGCGCCGGCGCGGCCGGTGCGGCCGATGCGATGCACGTAATCTTCGGCGTTCATCGGCAGATCGAAGTTGATGACATGGGTGATGCCGGCGACGTCGATGCCGCGCGCGGCGACGTCGGTCGCCACCAGCAGGCGCACCTGGCCGGAACGCAGATGGGTGATGGCGCGGTTGCGCTGGTTCTGGTTCATGTCGCCGTGCAGCGCCGCTGCCGGGTGACCCTTGGCATGCAGCGTCTTGGCGAGCCGGTCCGCGCCGCGCTTGGTGGCGGTGAACACGATCGCCTTGTCCATGTTGATATCGTCCAGCAAGTGCGTCAGCAAGCGGTGCTTGTGCGCGCCGTCGTCGACGTGATGCAGGCGTTGTTCGATATGCTCGTGCCGCTCCTGCGCCGTGGCGATCTGGATGCGTTTGGGATTCTTCAGCAGGCGGCTGGCGAGCTTGGCGATGTTGCCTTCGAGCGTCGCGGAAAACAGCAGCGTCTGGCGGGTAGCCGGCGTGGCCGCCGCAATCTTCTCCACGGCATGGATGAAGCCCATGTCGAGCATGCGGTCGGCTTCGTCGAGCACCAGCACTTCCAGGCGCGAGTAGTCGATGCGTCCGCGTTCCATGTGATCGAGCAGTCTTCCGGGCGTCGCCACCAGGATGTCGAGCGGCTGCGACAGCAACCGCATCTGCGGCGGGTAGGGCATGCCGCCGACGACGCTGCCGATGCGAAACCGCAGGTGCTTGCCGTACTTGATGGCCGCCGCGGTCACCTGGTTGGCGAGTTCGCGCGTCGGTGTCAGCACCAGCACGCGCGGGCCGCGGGAATTTCTGGTCGACGGCGTGCCCAGCCGATGCAGCGACGGCAGCACGAACGCCGCGGTCTTGCCGGTGCCGGTCTGGGCCGAGGCCATGAGGTCATGGCCTTCGAGCGCCTGCGGGATCGCCTGCGCCTGGACCGGCGTGGGCGTGGTGTAGCCGCTCTCGGCGATCGCCTTGAGGATGGACGGGTGTAAAGCCAGTTTTTCAAAAGTCACGATGTTTCCTTGAATGCAACATTAGAATGATTGGCGCGTAAGGGCAGACCGCCGTTACCGGAGTCCGGAAACGGCGATAGCACGGCGGCGCGAACACATCGTCGCCAACCATGGTGTTGCTGAAATTTCAGGGAAACTGAAACCAGAAGGTGGGTCAGAGAGCGATGAACTTATGGCCGGATCGGGCGTTACGACAGCCTGGATCGTTCAGCCGGCGCGAACCATACAGGAATACCCGGTGAAATGCCAGTGTTATTCCGCGACGCGCGTCGCCGCGCTTATTCCTCTTTGACCAGCGGCACCCACAGCAGATGCAGTGCGATCATCAACGCCAGGCCGACGGCGCTCAGCCCGTAAACCAGCAGATTGGATTCGAAGAACAGCGCCGCCACCATGACCAGCACCCCCGGCAGGGCGGCCTTCATCCACGCCGGGTAGGTGATTTTTATGGTTTTTCCGCAGGACTGACAGGCGACCGGGACGCCCGGGCCCAATATTGTTTTTTTAAGCGCGGA
>JACQER010000141.1 GCA_016200465.1 Gammaproteobacteria bacterium
GCCCTACGCCGGTTCCGCGCGCGACTTCGTCCTCGGCGCCCGGATCGTCAACGGCAGGGGTGAGATCCTGCATTTCGGCGGCGAAGTGATGAAGAACGTCGCCGGTTATGACGTCTCGCGCCTCATGGTCGGCGCGCTCGGCACGCTTGGCGTGCTGCTCGAAGTGTCGTTGAAAGTGCTGCCGATCCCGGCGAAGGAAATCACGTTGTCCTTCGAGATGCCGGTCGACAAGGCAATCAGCACCATGAACGCCTGGGCGGCACAGCCGCTGCCGCTCTCGGCCGCCTGTCATGTCGGGGACACCTTATATATACGTCTCTCGGGCACGGAACCGGGCGTGCGCGCGGCGCAGGCCAAACTCGGCGGCGAGCTTGTCGAAAAAGGCGCTGAATTCTGGCGCGAGCTGCGCGAACACCAGCGCGGGTTCTTTCAGGACGCCGTGCCGCTGTGGCGTTTGTCGGTGCCGCCGGCCACGCCGCCGATCGATCTTCCGGGCAAATGGCTCATCGACTGGGGCGGCGCGCAACGCTGGCTCAAGAGCGATGCTCCCGCCAATGCCGTGCACGAACACGCGGAGCAAGTCGGTGGATACGCCACCCTGTTCCGTCATGCAACAAAGAACGGCGCGACATCCCGCCCCCTGCCCGCCGTGCTCGCGACATTACACCGGAATCTGAAACGCGGGTTTGATCCGGACGGGATATTGAATCGCGAGACTGCTCGCGAAAGGAATATGGAAACTTGAGGTTCCAATTTGGAACCTCAAGATGGGGTGGTCGTCGCTATCTGCCATACGCTTTCACTGAACAAAGTAAGAGATTTCATCTCGGCGGCGCGAAGCGGTAGCTGGCGTGGCAGGCAATACAACTTTGCATGGCTTCGGAAAGCAGCTTGAGGGTGGGGCCGGGGTCCGTGACGGTCTTGGTTTCCTGCGCGATCCGGTCGAAGACCCTGTGCGAGGTCATGCCCAGCTGCGTGAACGGCGCGGGAAACTTCATGCGGATCGGCGCGGGCACTTCCTGCATCATCGCCATGCCGCTCCTGGAAGCGGCGTCCACGACGGCCTGCGTGTCGCCGCGCGCGAGCGCGTCGGTCACGCCCTGAACGCTCGCCAGCATCTGGCGCATTTCCGCGGCCACAACCGCCCGTTCCGCTTCGGTCAACGAGATGACCTGGCGTTTGTCTTCCACCTTGTGCGGCATCGGCCTGCCCGCCATGGGCTTGCCCATGTTGCCGCCGCCCATCGGCATCGGGTCCTGGGCAAAACCGGCCGTCGAGAACAGCAATGCGAGAGTCGCACAAAACGTAAAAGGACGCATGGGTGATCTCCGGATATACGAGGCGCTAGATTAACCTGCATGGCCGGCGCGGTACAGAACCATGTGTCCAGGAAAGTTATTTTGCCGTTCATCAATGAATCGCCGAAGGCCCGGGGTATGATTCAGCCGGATCGTCGATCCCGGCGATGATGGCGGGAAATCGTTCATTGCCGCTTGATCCTGAAAAACCAACAGCAACAAGCATGAAAGGAGGTCACATGGCTATTCCCCAGATGCACATCCCCGGCAAACCCATTGCGCTGCTGGAAGAGTTCAAGAACTTCGCGCTCAAGGGCAACGTGATCGATCTCGCCGTCGGTGTCATCATCGGCGCCGCCTTCGGCAAGATCGTCGATTCGCTCGTGAAACACCTCATCATGCCCACGATCGGCGTGATGCTGCCGGGCGAGCAGGGTTACCTTGGCTGGAAGTTCGTGATCAACGGCAAGGACATCCCGTACGGGCTGTTCCTCGGCGAGGTGGTCAACTTCCTGATCGTGGCGCTGGCGCTGTATCTGTTCATCGTAAAATTTCTCGGCTTCGTCATGAAAGCGAAGAAGGCCGAGGCCGCGGCAGCGCCCGCGCCGACCCGGGATCAGGAACTGCTCAGCGAAATTCGCGATTTGCTGCGCAAGCAATGAGCAATCGAACGGCGGGTTGGAGTGATTGAGACGGGTCCCGCCTGCGCCCTTCGGGATGAAAATGAATAACGGAACAACTTCCGGTTCGTCGTTGCACATCATGAAAAACGGATTTACAGCCTGTGAAAGGCTGATAACATGACGGCCCATTCATATCGGCAACGTCGATCACCCTTTCGTTCGGAGCGCAGGGAGTATCCATGACTGTTTTTTCCACGATCCATGAACTGCTGGCGGAGAAGCCCGCCAACGCCATTGCCTTCGTCGGCAGCGGCTGCCCGTCGCTCACTTACGGCGGCCTGCGCGACCACGTGCAACGCACCGTGGCGAGCCTCAACCGGCTCGGGATCGGGCGCAACGACCGCGTGGCGCTGGTGCTGCCGAACGGAACGGAGATGGCCAGCGCGTTCGTGGCCATCGCCGCCGGCACCACCTCGGCGCCGCTCAACCCGGCCTACCGTGCCGATGAATTCGAATTTTATCTCTCCGACCTCAAGGCCAAGGCGCTGGTCGTCGAGCGCGGCAGCACTTCGCCCGCGCTCGGCGTCGCGGCCAAGCTCAATATCCCGGTGATCGAGATCGTGCGCGCGGCCACTGACCCGGCCGGCGTGTTCGAGCTGGCCCCGGACGCCGGCGTCAAGACCGCCGCGCCCGCCTCCGGCGGTTTCGCCGGGCCGGACGACGTGGCGCTGGTGCTGCATACCTCCGGCACCACCTCGCGCCCCAAGATCGTGCCGCTGTCGCAGCGCAACGTCTGCGCCTCGGCCGGTCACATCCGCGACATCCTGAGCCTCACACCCGCCGACCGCGGACTCAGCATCATGCCGCTGTTCCACATCCACGGCCTCATCGGCTCGGTGCTGTCCACGCTCTGCGCCGGCGGCAGCGTGTACTGCACGCCCGGTTTCAACGCGCTCAAGTTTTTCGCCTGGATGGACGAGGCCAAGCCGACCTGGTACACGGCGGTGCCGACCATGCATCAGGCGATCCTGGCGCGCGCCGCGAACAACCGCGAGATCATCGCGCGCCACCCGCTGCGCTTCATCCGCTCGTCCTCGTCGTCGCTGCCACCGCAGGTGCTGGCCGAGCTCGAACGGGTATTCAACGCACCGGTGCTCGAGTCCTACGGCATGACCGAGGCCTCGCACCAGATGACCAGCAACCCGCTGCCGCCGCGCCCGCACAAACCCGGCACTGTCGGCGTCGCCGCCGGACCGCAAGTGGGCATCATGGGCGAAGATGGAAAACTTTTGGGGCCGAACACAACCGGCGAGGTGGTGATCCGCGGCCCGAACGTGACCCAGGGCTACGAAAACAATCCCAAGGCCAACGCCGAAGGCTTCACCCACGGCTGGTTCCGCACTGGCGATCAGGGCGTGCTGGACGCCGAAGGCTATCTCTCGATCACCGGCCGGCTGAAGGAGATCATCAACCGCGGCGGCGAGAAGATTTCACCGCGCGAAGTCGACGAAGTGCTGATGGATCACCCGGCGATTCAGCAGGTCGTGACCTTCGCCATGCCGCACCCGAAGCTCGGCGAGGACGTGGCCGCGGCCGTGGTGCTGCGCGAAGGCAAGAGCGCCGATGAAAAGGAAATCCGCGAGTTCGCGGCCAAGCGGCTGGCCGACTTCAAGGTGCCGCGCAAGATTTTAATTCTGGAAGAAATCCCCAAGGGCGCGACCGGCAAGCTGCAGCGCATCGGGTTGGCGCAGAAACTCGGGCTGGGCTAGGAATTACGTTCGCCGAACTTTCGTCCGTTCGCACTGAGCCTGTCGAAGTGCGAACGGCTCAGGATAACTCTGTTCAAGAGTAAACTTGGTCCGTTCATGCTTCGACAAGCTCAGCATGAACGGACTTATGCAGAGACCCCTTAGTAACCCAGCGCGCAGCCGTCCTTGCGCGGGTCGGAACCGGCCGACAGCACGCCGTTCTTCGCATCCACGTAAATCGCCTGCGCGCCGCCGAGCGACAGCTCGGTGCGCCCGACCACGTGCCCACGCTGTTGCAGCGCCTTCATCACTTCTTGCGGAATCGGCCGCTCCAGCGCCACCACGCCACCGCCCGGTTGGAACCGCGGGGCGTCGATCGCCTCCTGCAAATCCAGCCCGAAGTCGAGCCAGTTGGTCAGCACGCACACGTGTCCCATGGGCTGATACTCCCCGCCCATTACGCCGAAGCTCAACAAATCATCGCCACGATACGCCATCGCCGGGATGATGGTGTGCAGCGGGCGTTTGCGCGGGGCGATGCAGTTGAAATGACCTTGCTCCAGCACGAAGCCGGCGCCGCGATTTTGCAGCATGATGCCGGTGACGCCCGCGACCATGCCGCTGCCGAAGGGATAATACAGGCTGTTGATGAAAGATACGGCGTTGTGGTCGCGGTCCACCACGCTGAGATACACCGTGTCGCGGTGCGCCCGCGCCGCCGGCTGAATGGGATAGCGCGCGGCCTGCTTTGGATCGATGCGCGCGTATTGCCGGACGGCGAATTCTTTCGACAACATTTCTTCCACGGGTAACTGGTTGAACGCCGGGTCGGCGACATACTCATCGCGCTCGGCCACGGCCAGCTTGAAAGCCTCGATCACGAGATGCAGATGATCCACGCTCAGGTGCGCCATGCCGCGCAAGTCCGCCTGCTCCAGGATATTGAGCGTCATCAGTGCGGTGATGCCCTGTCCGTTCGGCGGGATTTCGTACACCCGCACGCCGCGGTAATCGGTGCTGATCGGCTCGACCCATTCCGAACGGTACGCGGCGAAATCCTCGAGTTCGAGCAGACCGTCATGGGTATGACTGAAACGCACGATCTCCTCGGCAATCGGGCCGCGGTAGAAGGCGTCACGTCCGCTGCGCGCGATGCGGCGCAGCGACTCCGCGAGCCGCGGCTGGCGATGTACCGTGCCGGTCGCGGGCGCGCGGCCATCAATCAGGAAATCGCGCCGGCTCTCGGCATGCGGTGCGAGCACGGCGGCGTTGTTCTGCCAGGCCTTGGCCACGACCGGCGTTACCGCATAACCGTCCTCGGCGAACGCGATCGCGGGTTGCAGCAGCTCATCCAGACTGCGCGTGCCGAAGCGCTCCAGCGCCCTCTGCCATGCGTCCACGGCACCGGGCACGATCACCGACAGGATGCCGAACTCGGGCACCTGCATCAGCCCGCGCCGCTCGAATTCCTCCAGCGTGGCGCGCGCCGGCGCACGACCGCTGCCGTTGAGCCCGTGGAGCTTGCCGGTTTTGGCGTCGTGATACAGCAGGAAACAATCGCCGCCGATGCCGGTCGCCTGCGGTTCGGTGACGCACAGCACCGCACTCGCCGCGATGGCGGCGTCCATGGCATTGCCGCCGGCCTGCAACACGGCGAGCCCCGCCTGCGTCGCCATCGGCTGGCTGGTGGCGATCATGCCGCGCGTGCTCATGACGACCGAGCGTCCGGGATACTGGTTGTCGCGCATGTTTTCGTCCAGTGAAATTCAGTTTTACGGATTCGCGGTCACGGTAAAAATTTCATCATGCGATAAAGCTTGCGGCTGGCGAGACACAGCGCCACAAGGTAGCATACGCTCCACATTCCCGCGGCGACCGTTGTGTCATCATCTGACACGCTATGCGTCGGCGGCGGAACATCACGATAACACGGCGGAGGAGGCTTTATGCACTGGATTCGTTTCGAACGCGCCGGACAAACCGGATTCGGAACGCTGCGCGACGGCGTGATCCAGATCCACGAAGGCGACATGTTCGCCGGCGCGCGCGCGACGAACGCGACGGTGCCGCTCGCCGAGGTCACGCTGCTCACGCCCTGCCTGCCGACCAAGATGATCGCGCTGTGGAACAATTTTCACGCGCTGGCGGCCAAGCTGAATCTCACGGCACCGCCCGAACCGCTGTACCTGCTCAAAGCGCCGAATTCATTTCTCGCCGGTGGCCAGACCATCCGCGTGCCGGCGTCCTATGCCGGCAAGGTGGTGTACGAAGGCGAGCTCGGGGTCGTGATCGGCAAGCGCGCCTCGAACGTTTCCGAGGCCGACGCCGCGAAATACATTTTCGGCTACACCTGCTCCAATGACGTCACCGCCGCCGAAATCATCCAGAAGGACCCGACCTTCGCCCAGTGGACGCGCGCCAAGAGCTTCGACAACTTCGGCGTGTTCGGTCCGGTCATCGCCACCGATCTGGACCCACTCGGTCTCAGCGTGAAAACCCTGCTCGACGGCAAGGAGCGCCAGAATTACCCGGTGAGCGACATGATTTTCAAGCCGGCGCAGATCGTGAGCCTGATCTCGCGTGACATGACGCTTTACCCGGGAGACGTCATTTCCTGCGGCACGTCCGTCGGCGTCGGTTCGATGAAGCCAGGCAGCAAGGTCGAGATCGTCATCGACGGCATCGGCACGCTGTCCAACGAATACAAATGATCCGGAGGATTCACCCATGAAGATCTGCATCGTCGGCGCCGGCGCCATCGGCGGTTTGATGGGCGCGAAGCTCGCGCTCGCGGGCGAGGAAGTCACGCTGATCGCGCGCGGCGCGCATCTCGACGCCCTGCGCCAGAACGGCCTGAAGCTGATCGAGGAAGACGGCAGCGAGCACGTGGCGAAGAACGTCAAAGCGACCAGCAAGCTCGGCGAGGCCGGCAAGCAGGACGTCGTAATCCTGGCGCTCAAGGCGCACCAGGTCGAGCCCATCGCCAAGGAAATCCCGGCCCTGTTCCACGAAAAAACCATGGTGGTCACGACCCAGAACGGCATTCCCTGGTGGTATTTCCAGAAGCACGGCGGCGAATTCGAGGGCCGGCGCGTCGAGACCGTGGACCCGCACGGCACGCTCATGGCCAGCATCGAGGTCGAGCGCGTCCTCGGCTGCGTGGTCTATCCCGCGGCCGAGATCGTCTCGCCGGGCGTGATCAAGCTGATCGAAGGCAACCGCTTCCCGGTGGGCGAGCTCGACGGCTCCGAGAGCGAGCGCGTCAGGAATATCACGGCGACCTTTACCAAGGCCGGTTTCAAATCGCCGGTGCTGAAGGACATCCGCTCGGAGATCTGGCTCAAACTCTGGGGCAATCTCAGCTTCAACCCGATCAGCGCGCTGACGCATTCCACGCTGGTGGACATCTGCCAATTCCCGCTCACGCGCCAGCTCGCCGCCGACATGATGACCGAGGCGCAGACCATCGCCCACAAGCTCGGCATCGAGTTCCGCGTGACGCTGGAGAAGCGCATCGCCGGGGCGGAGAAGGTCGGCAAGCACAAGACTTCCATGCTGCAGGACATCGAGATCGGCCGCGCCATCGAGATCGACGCCCTGGTCGGCGCCGTGATCGAACTGGGCAAGCTCACCCAGACCCCGACGCCGCACATCGACTCGGTCTATGCCTGCGTCAAACTGCTCGCGAAAACCCTGGGCGAGGAAAAAGGCAAGCTGAAGATCGAGAAAATCGGATGATGGGATGCGCCAGTACATCAGCACATCTCTGACATCTTCGGTATAAAACAAGAAGGGGAAGGATTAATCCCTCCTTCCCCTTTTTTCCACTCTTTCCCTTTCTTATTTTACCGGCGCCATCAGGTGCTGGTACGGCGTGCCGGCCCACATCACGTAGGGGACCGAGGTATCGGGGTCCGGGCTCTTCGGATATTGATCGTAGAAACTCGCGTCGGCGCCGACGACCATCACGTGCGGTCCGGTCTTGATCCAATGATTTTTGGCATCGGGCTTGGTCGCGTACGGGTCGGTATTGCTGGCGTCGGTTCCACCCGAGAGCATGTACATGAAACCAATCTTGCCGGCGGGCGGCGGCTTGTGCCCGATCCACGCATGGGCCCACTCCATGGCGTTCTTGTCCATGCACATGGGATCGGGACCAGGGGTCGCCGGATTGTCCGGCATGCAGATGAAGCCGTTCGTTCCCTGGCGCAACGTGCGCATCTTGCCGTCCGCCTCCATGACGACGATGGTGGCGCCCTTCGCCACCTTGGCCGGCGCAGCGGATATGGCGCTCTTGATCAACTGCTTGTCGGTGGGCGCCTTCTTCGCGCCTGCCGCGTGGACATTCACGGTCCATGCAAACGCCGCGGCGATCGCGATCACGCCGCTCACAACTCGGGTCAGTGCTGGCATCGGGGTCTCCTGAAGTTTAGAGGTTGTTATTCATGCGCCCTGAGGATCGAAAACCGGCGCATCTTCTTTATTGCTTTTCCGCCTTTCTCCTGCTTGCGGACGGATTCATTTTTTATTACCGGCGGCAAAAATACAAACCCCGCGAAAAAAACCTGAATCTGCCTGGCGATTTTGGATTTGATTGAAGCATTTCCACCCACCGCGGCGGGGGAATTTGGCCGCGGCCATCAACCGGTTCCGACCGGTCGGGATGGTTATTATTCCGCCAGAAGAGCGACTGTCGTCTCGGCCGTCAATACGTCGATGTCCAGCTGCACCACGCAGTATTCGCTTTCCTCGTTGACCGGCGTGGGGTCGTCGGCGCAACTGCAACCGGCGATGATGCCCGAATAAAAAATGCCGGCTTTGGCGCGGATGAAACCCGCTTCCTCGGAAACATTGATGATCATCACATTGAATTTGCTGCCGATGGCATAACTGCCGGTCGATAATCCTTGCTGCAAGGGAAGCTGTCCGGTGTCTATTTGTTCCATTTCCTTTTTCAGGACGCCCTCGAACCCGGGAGTCCCCCATGCCTTTAACGCCTTCGTCAGCCGGATCATTTCGATATCTTGAACCGTCAGGCTACCGCTTTTCAAGCGGCTGGATATCGGGCATCGGCATGGTGGATGCGATTGTAAATCGAAGGCGGTATATGCGTTCGTGGTGAGCCTGTCGAACCACGAACGGACAAATCCATAAATAAATTCCGTTCGCCCTTCGACAAGCTCAGGGCGAACGATATTCTTTCAGATCCGCCTAGGTCTTGGACGACGGGAAAATCTTGGGATACTTCATGATCCTCAGCTTGTTGTCCGCGCTCTTCACGCCGGGCACGGCTGAAACCATCTCGGCGATGGCGTGGCGTTCCTCGGCGTCGACGGCGATGCCTTCGAGCGTCAGCTTGCCGCCCTCGGCGCTGATCGATATCTTCACGTCGGCGGTCCTGGGATTGGCGCGCAGCGCGGCGCGCACGTGATATTCGAGCGTGAGGTTCGCGAGCCTGGCGCGCGACGCCGGCGTCTCCTCGAACTCCGGCCGCTTCAGCAGTTGCTTGATCTGCTCGACGCAGCTCGCCACCGTCAGGCGTTCGGTGTTGAGCGTGAGGTCGTACTGCATCGGCTCGCCCCAGGTCACGCCGAACTGGTGCTGCATGTTGGCGCGGTGTGCCGCGTCACTGTGACGGATCTCCTCGGCGACCATGTCCTCGTCGTCGGTGCCGAGGCAGGTCATGAGCCATTTCACGCGCGTCCTGAACGGCGCGCCGACGCGCACGCAGGGAATGTGCGGGATCGGGCGCAACACGTGCGTGGCGCCCCAGCCGCGGATGATCACGTTGCCCTTGGCTGCCAGCGCCAGTATTTCCTCGACCTTGAACAGCGCCAGGCTGGCTTCGTCGGTGCCCCAGCGCTCGATCATGCCGGCCTTGCCCTCGAGGAAACGCTGCAACATGCTCTTGCGCAGGTGCATCTTCTCGGCCACGTGATCCATGATCTCGTGACGCACGATCTCCAGGCCCAGCTCCTCGGCCAGCTTCTCGGCGACGTATTTTCCCTGCGAACCCATCTCCTGATTCATGGCGATCACCGGCATGACGGTCTTTCCTCCTTATTCCACCGGACGGGCTTCGTCCAGTTCGTTGTTGCCGCGGCGCATACGCGCGAGCACCTTTGAGATCACCGGCCAGAACAGCATCAGCATGGCCAGGCCGCAGATGCTCCCGACCAGGCCGTTGGACCAGAATATCGAGACCTCGCCGCGCGACAGCAGCATCGACTGGCGGAAGGAACTTTCCGCCATGTCGCCCAGCACCAGCGCCAGCACCATCGGCGCGAGCGGATAATCGAGCTTCTTGAACAGGTAACCGACGACGCCGAACACCATCATCATCACCACGTCCAGCATCGCATTATGCACGGTGTAGGCGCCGATGGCGCAGATCACGACGATGACCGGGGCGATGATGGAAAACGGCACGCGCAGGATCGCCGCCCACCACGGCACCGTGGTCAGCACGATCAGCAGGCCGGCGATGTTGCCGATGTACATGCTCGCGATCAGACCCCACACGAATTCCTTCTGTTCCACGAACAACAGCGGCCCGGGCTGCAGGCCCCAGATCAGCAGGCCGCCGAGCAGCACCGCCGCGGTCGGCGAACCCGGGATGCCGAGCGTCAGCATCGGCAGCAACGCGCTGGTACCGGCGGCATGCGCCGCGGTTTCCGGCGCGACCACGCCCTCGATCTCGCCGGTGCCGAATTTCTCGCCGGTCTTGGAGAAGCGCTTGGCGATGCCGTAACTCATGAACGACGCCGGCGTCGCGCCGCCGGGGGTGATGCCCATCCAGCAGCCGATCAGGGTGGCGCGCAGCGCCGTGAGCCAGAATTTCGGCAGTTGCGCCCAGGTCTGCAACACCACACGCGGGTTGATGCGCGCGTGCACGCCCTTGAACGCCAGGCCTTCCTCCATGGTGAGCAGAATCTCGCCGATGCCGAACAGGCCGATCACCGCGATCAGGAAGTCGAAACCGCGCAGCAACTCGCTGGTGCCGAAGGTCATGCGCAGGGTGCCGGTCACGGTGTCGAGCCCGACCGCGGCCAGCGCGAAGCCGAGCATCATGGCGGAAATGGTCTTGGCCGGATGGCCTTTTCCGAGGCCGACGAAACTGCAGAACGTGAGCAGTTGCACGGCGAAGAATTCCGGCGGTCCGAACTTCAGCGAGAATTTCGCCACCAGCGGCGCCAGGAACGTGATCATGATGACCGCGAACAGGGCGCCGACGAACGAGGACGTGAACGCCGCGGTCAGCGCCTCACCGGCGCGGCCGCTCTTGGCCATCGGGTGGCCGTCGAAGGTGGTCGCCACCGACCAGGGCTCGCCCGGAATGTTGAACAGGATCGAAGTGATCGCGCCGCCGAACAGCGCGCCCCAGTAGATGCACGACAGCATGATGATGGCGCTGGTCGGCGGCATCGTGAACGTCAGCGGCAGCAGGATCGCCACGCCGTTGGCGCCGCCGAGGCCGGGCAGCACGCCGATGAGCACGCCCAGCAGGATGCCGACCAGCATGAACAGCAGATTATGATACGTGAGCGCGACGCTGAAGCCCTGCATCAGGCTGTTGAATTCTTCCACGTCTCGGTCTCCCCTCCCCTCGTGACGGACGGCGGATGCTTGTCTCCGCGAGTCCTCGGTGTTTCGTGAAATATCTCAAGCTGAATTCAGCGCCGCGGCAAACCGGGCCGCGCCGTCAGTAACCGATCAGCGCCTCCAGCGGACCCTTGGGCAGGGGCACCAGAAACCAAACCTCGAACAGCAGGAACATGGA
Organism: Gammaproteobacteria bacterium; assembly: GCA_016200465.1. Lineage (GTDB taxonomy): Bacteria > Pseudomonadota > Gammaproteobacteria > Acidiferrobacterales > Sulfurifustaceae > Sulfuricaulis. The sequence continues at coordinate 11,450 of JACQER010000141.1, forward strand.
CACGGGCACCAGCAAACTGACCGGGATGATCTTGATCCACGGGAACCGGCCGTGCCAATACATGAACGCGCCGATGAAGACGGCGGACGACACGTAGATGCCGATGAAGTAGATGGCGATGACGTATATCAGCGATGGAATGAACACCGACATCACCAGCCGCAGTTTCTTGCGGCTGACGAACACCCCGCCGGCGGCATGATCGGAAAACGCCGCGCGCAGCAGCGTCCACGCGCTGGCGGCGCAGAGAATCAGGCCGATGTAGAAGGGGAAATAACCCGCCTGCGGCCCGTCGTCGGCCCAGCCGGCGCCGACGCGCCGGCTGTCGAAGACCACCACCAGGCCGAGCCCGAAGATAATCGCGGCCACGACCATCTCCACCGCCTTGGTGGAGACGCCGCGCCGGCTGCCTTCGTCCGCGTGCTCGTTATCGTGCATCCGCTCCTCCTCGACCGGTCGTCATGACCTGCCGGAAAAACAGGGCGGGGACCGGATCGCGGTCCCCACCCGGCCTCGTTACTTGGCCAGGAACCCGGCGTCCTTCATCAATGTCTTGTGCGTGTCCTCGGCCTTCTGCACCCAGTCGGCATATTCCTTGCCGCTCATGAAGCTCTGGTTGAACGCGCCGCTGGCCATGAATTCACTCCACTCCGGCAACGCGCGCATTTTCTTGAACAGGTTGACGTAGAAGTTGACCTGATCCGCGCTGACGCCGCCGGGCATGAAGATGCCGCGCAGCATCAGATAATCGACGTTCACGCCGGATTCCTTGCAGGTCGGGATGTCGTGCCACGACATGGTGTCGGTGACCTTTTCCTTGTACGGCATGCGCTTGTCGTCGAACACGCACAACGGACGCAGTTTGCCGGCGCGCCAGTGGGCGACCGCCTCGATCGGATTGTTCACGGTGGAATTCACGTGACCGCCGACCAGTTGCACCGCGACATCGCCGCCGCCCTTGAACGGAACGTAGGTGAATTTCTTGCCGGTGAACTTGTCGAGCGCGACCGTGATGATCTGGTCTTCCTGCTTCGATCCGGTGCCGGCCATCTTGAACTGGCCGTCATTGCCGGCCTTGATTGCGGCCAGATACTCCTTCGCGGTCTTGTACGGCGAATCGGCGTTGACCCACAGCACGAACTCGTCGAGCGCGAGCATCGAGACCGGCGTGAGATCCTTCCAGTTGAACGGAATGCCCGTCGCCAGCGGAGTCGTGAACAGGTTGCTCAGGGTGATGACGATCTTGTGCGGATCGCCCTTGCTTTCCTTGACGTACAGGAAGCCTTCGCCGCCGGCGCCGCCCGACTTGTTGACCACCACCATCGGCTGCTTCATCAGGTTGTGTTTCGCGATCAGGCCCTGAACGAAGCGCGCCATCTGATCGGCGCCGCCGCCGGTACCGGCGGGAACGACGAACTCGACCGGCTTGGTGGGTTCCCAGTCCGCCATGACCGCCGCCGGAACCGACAATCCCAGCATGGCCGTGGCGACAACAACTGCTCTGACAGTAGTGTGTTGCATTATGCCTCCTAGTCCTTGTTCACGAAGATTCTATCTATCGTTATTTCGTCGGCGGCACCGTCATCTCGCACGGTTGCTCAAAAAAATCCGCTGACGACCGCCGCGCAACCGGATCCCGGTTCTTCCAGACTCCTCCGCCGCCGAGTCACGCAGAGGATCGATCGTTGTTGCTGGTCCAGGATTCCGTCACTCAATGTAACGGGAGATGTCGCGCGACTCAAGAACAATCAGGGTAAAAATGAAATGGATTTTTACCTGGTGAAAATGAAAGATTCCACCCGGACCGGGGCGGGAGAAAACAGCCAATTAAGCCGCGTGGCCCGGCATGGACACGTCACCGGGCACCGCCATCAACGACGGAGAGAAAACCAGCGACTGACGATTCGTCAGGTCAGATACGCGCGACGCGACGGAAGGGATGCGCGAGATTCGCCGCGAACGCCACGGCCAGTCCGGATTTTTTGTGAACCGGGAAAACAATACCGGCCAGGGACTCGCGCAGCACCAACCACGCACCCCACGTCAGACCGGTCAGGCTGACGATTTCGCCGAGAAAAAACAGATTGTCCAAAAACAGTTTCATTTTCATTCCTTGATAAATCTATTGAATCACTCAGGCATTGCCGCCCATCTTTCATATAGCTTAAATGCGGCCGTACGGCGCGGTTTGCAAGCAAGCCGGCGCCAGACATCCGGTTGGCAAGCTGTTGATTGATTTTTATTTTTTACGGCTTTCGGGAAGGACCGGATTTTCGGACCAACGGCACAGATTCAACCCGCGCACGGCGTTCATTGCACACGTTGAAACGCCGGGCGAAAGGGCGCCCGATTCAAGCCATGAAGACGCGGCTATTCCCTGCCAACCGGAGCACGGTCATCCAGTATCTCGATCCAATGTCGCACCGGCAACACGGCTCTGCTTTGCAAGTGCGCCAGACAGCCGATGTTGGCCGTGACGATGACGTCGGGCCGCCCGGATTCGAGCGCCGCCAATTTGTTCTTGAGCAAACGCTGCGACAGTTCAGGGTGCAGAATGGAATAGGTTCCCGCCGAACCGCAGCAGAGATGCGCGTCCGGGACCGCCACCAGCGCAAAGCCGGAGGCATGCAGAATTTTCTCCACCACGCCGCCCAGCCTCTGCCCGTGCTGCAGCGAACAGGGGGAATGGAACGCGACTTTCATGCCCGCCGGCGCGGACACGAGTTTGGATAAATCCTGCTGCACCAAAATCTCGCCGATGTCTTTCGTCAACTTGGAAATTTTTCCGGCCTTGGTTGCGTAAGCGGGATCGTCCTTCAGAAGCTGGCCGTACTCCTTCACGTGCACGCCACAACCGCTCGCCGTCATGACAATGGCCTCGGCGCCGGATTCGACATGCGGCCACCAGGCGTCGATGTTGCGGCGCGCGAAATCGAGACCCTGTTCCACGCCCGAGGTATGGTGGCTCGCCGCACCGCAACAGCCGGCGCCGGGTGCCACGACCAAACGGATGCCGAGCCGGTCCAGAACACGTGCTGCGGCGGCATTGATGTTCGGCGCAATGGCGGGTTGGGCACAACCTTCAAGCACCAGCATCGTGCGCGCATGCGCCATCGCCGGCCACGGACCGGCCGACTGCCGTGGCGGCACGGAACGCTGCAGGAACGACGGCAACAACGGACGGAACAACTGCCCCAGCCGTAACAACAGCGTGAAGCGCGCCGGGTAGGGAATAACCGCCCGCAGCATCCAGCGCTTCAGCCGGTCGAAGCGGCGGCGTTCCACTTTCTGCTCGGCAATAGTGCGGCCGATATCCAGCAGCTTGTGATACTGCACACCCGAGGGGCAGGTGGTCTCGCAATTGCGGCAGGTGAGGCAGCGGTCGAGATGCGTCAGCGTATGGCGCGTGACGGCCGCGCCTTCGAGCATCTGCTTGATCAGGTAAATGCGCCCGCGCGGCCCATCGAGTTCGTCACCCAACAACTGATAGGTCGGGCAGGTGGCGTTGCACATGCCACAGTGCACGCAGCTGCGCAGCACGGCATCGGCCTCGATACCCTGCGGCGTATGGCGGATGAAATCGGCTAAGGCGGTTTGCATGGCGCGTGTGCGGCGTCCGCGGGCTTCATGCGAACGCCGCCACAACGATACCCTAAATCACAGAGGAAGTTCTAATTTTATATATGATCGTCTACCGCAAAGGCGCAAAGAGCGCAAAGGTTTCTCGGGTTTTACTCTCCTGAGCTTTTCTTTGCGTCCTTCGCGTCTTTGCGGTGAGAAATATTATTCAACTTTTTTTATTTAATTTCATGCTTGGCCAGGATTTCCAGCGCGCGCACCATGGCCGAGTGGTCCCAGGCGCTGCCGCCATGCGCGGCGCAGGCGTTGAACAATTCCTGGCAGGTGGCCGTGTTGGGCAGGCTGATATGCAGGGCACGTGCGCCCGACAGGGCCAGGTTCAAATCCTTCTGATGCAGTTCGATGCGGAACCCGGGATCGAAGGTGCGCTTGATCATGCGCTCGCCGTGTACTTCGAGAATTTTTGACGAGGCAAACCCGCCCATCAGCGCCTGGCGCACCTTGGCCGGATCGGCGCCGGCCTTGGAGGCGAACAACAGCGCCTCGCCGACCGCCTCGATGGTCAGCGCCACGATGATCTGGTTCGCCACCTTGCAGGTCTGGCCGTCGCCGTTCTTGCCCACGAGGGTGATGTTCTTGCCCATCAGTTCGAACAGCGGCTTGACCTTGTCAAAGGCAGGCTGGTTGCCGCCGCACATGATGGTGAGCGTGGCGTTCTTCGCGCCCACCTCGCCACCCGAGACCGGCGCGTCGATGTACTCGCAACCCAGCTTGTTGATCCGCTCGGCGAACTTCTTGGTTTCGAGCGGCGCAATCGAGCTCATGTCCACCACGATCTTGCCCGCGGACAGGCCCTCGGCCACGCCGTCCTTGCCGAACAGGGCGGCTTCGACGTGCGGCGTGTCCGGCACCATGGTGATGATGATTTCGGCGTTCTGCGCGACCTCTTTCGAGGACTTGCAGGCGATGCCCTTGTCGCCGATCAGGTCCGGAGGAATGCTCGGGATGCTGTAAAGATATACGGTATGGCCGCCCTTCATCAAATTGTGGGCCATGGGGCGACCCATGATGCCGAGACCGACGAATCCGATTTTCATGGTTATTCTCCTTAAAGATTATTTAGTGCGACAGATAAGCCGCGGCCCAACCGAGGCCGGCGACCGTCGTGGCGGCCGGCTTGTATTCGCAGCCGATCCAGCCGTCGTAACCGATCTGGTCAATGTGCTTGAACAGGAACGGATAATTGATTTCGCCGGTGCCGGGCTCGTTGCGTCCCGGGTTGTCCGCGATCTGGATGTGACGGATGCGGTCGAGATTTTTTTTCAGGCTCGCCGCCAGCTCGCCCTCCATGCGCTGCATGTGGTACACGTCGTATTGCAGGAACAGATTGTCCGACCCCACGTCGTTCATGATCTCCAGCGCCTGCGCGGTGCGGGACAGATAAAAGCCCGGGATGTCGAAGGTATTGATCGGCTCGATCAGGAGTTTGATGCCGGCGGCCCTGAGCTTGCCGGCGGCGAAGCGCAGGTTTTCGACGAACGTCTTGCGCAGCGAATCCGGTGTCGCATCCTTGGGCGCGATCCCGGCGAGACAATTGACCTGCTTGCAACCGAGCGCTTGCGCGTACTCGATGGCCTTGCCGACACCGTCCTGGAATTCACCGACGCGGGCGGGCAGACAGCCGATGCCGCGCTCGCCGCCGGCCCAGTCGCCCGCCGGCAGGTTGTGCAGCACCTGGGTCAGCTTGAGTGTTTTGAGTTTATCCGCCAGCTGGTTTTTCTCGTAGGCGTAGGGAAACAGGTATTCGACCCCGCGGAAGCCGGCCTTGGCGGCGGCGTCGAACCGGTCCAGGAAATCGACCTCGTTGAACAGCATGGTCAGGTTGGCGGCAAACTTGGGCATCGTCGTTCCTTATATAAGGATTGAACGCAAATCGCGGCAAACATCGCCGCGACGTTATTCCGACAGGCAGTGGAAATCAGGCTGCCTGCGTCTTTTTCTCGGGCTTGCGGTCGTAAATCTCTTCGAACTCGTTGATCTTGTCGATCTCCGGACCCATGGAAATATTGGTCACGCGCTCGGTGATCACTTCGACCACGACCGGCACCTGTCGCTCCGCGCTCACGCGGCGCGCCGCCCGAAAGGCGTCGGCCATCTGCTTCGGATCGAACACGCGCACGGCGAGACAGCCCAGGGCCTCGACGGCCTTGACGTGATCGACGCCGTAGTCGCCGATCTCGGGGCAATTGATGTTGTTGAAGCTCAATTGCACTTCATAGTCCATCTTGTAGGCGACTTCGGCCTGGCGGATCAATCCGAGATAGGCATTGTTGATCAGCACCATCACGAACGGCACCTTGTGCTGGGCGGCGACCGCCAGTTCCTCGATCAGGAACTGGAACGAATAATCGCCGACCACGCCGACGACCTCTTTTTCCGGGTTGGCCAGTTTGGCGCCGATACAGGCCGAAATTTCCCAGCCCAGCGGCCCGGCCTGGCCACAGACGATGTAGTTCCGCGGCTTGTTGATTTTCTGGAACTGGCCGGAGGCGATCTGGTACAGGCCGATGGCGGTCACGAAACAGGCGTCGTCGCCGAACACGTTGTTGATTTCCTGGAACACACGCTGCGGCTTGATCGGCACGTTGTCGAAATCGGTGCGCCGCTGCATGGTGAATTTGCGTTCCCGGACCTCGTCGATCCATGGCTTGCGGCTGACGATCTTGCCCGCCTGTTTGCGCGCGCGCGCCGCCGCGACAAATTCCTCGAGCGCATATTTGGCGTCGCCCACGATGCCGAGATCGGGGCAGAACACGCGGCCGATCTGCATCGGATCGATGTCGACGTGGACGAACTTGCGCCCCTGGGTGAAGACCTCGACGCTGCCGGTCTGGCGATTGGCCCAGCGGTTGCCGATGCCGAGCACGAAATCGCTGCGCAGGAAAGTGGCATTGCCGTAGCGGTGATGGGTCTGCAGGCCCATCATGCCGGCGTTGAGCGGATGATCGTCGGGGATACTGCCCCAGCCCATGAGCGTGGGAATGACCGGCGTCTGGGTCAGCTCGGCCAGTTCCACCAGCAGGCCGGAGGCATCGGCGCTGATCACGCCGCCGCCGGAAAAGATCAGCGGCCGCTGCGCGGCCATCATCATGTCGAGCGCCTTCTCGATCTGCTTCCGGTGCGGGCGCGGCCTGAACACCTCCATCGGGAAATCGGAGTCGGGATCGTACTCGATGATCTCCTTCTGCACGTCGATCGGCAGATCGATCAGCACCGGGCCGGGACGACCCGAACGCATCAGATGAAACGCGTAGCGGAACGCGCGCGGCACCTGCGCGCCTTCCATGACGGTGATGGCCCATTTGGTCACCGGCTTGGCGATCGCGGCGATGTCCACCGCCTGGAAATCTTCCTTGTGCAATTTGGCGCGCGGCGCCTGACCGGTAATGCACAGGATCGGAATACTGTCGGCCATGGCCGAATACAGACCGGTGATCATGTTGGTGCCGGCCGGGCCGGAAGTACCGATGCAGACGCCGATGCGGCCGCTCGCGGCGCGCGTATAACCTTCCGCGGCATGGGTTCCGCCCTCTTCGTGGCGAACCAGCACGTGCTTGATCTTGCTCCCGTTCATGGCCTGATACAGCGGCAGGATCGCGGCGCCCGGAACGCCGAACGTCAGCTCGACGCCTTCGCTTTCCATGACGCGAATCGCGGCTTCGGTTGCGGTCATTTTTGCCATTGGTTGTTTCCTCGTTATTTACAATGCAAAACGGCGATTCCTCCGGACATCCGGAATGAACCGATTTTACCAGCGCCCGACGACGTCTCGGGCCCCTCTTGCCATGCAGGCTAGCGCAGGCTAGGATGTTTCACAATACATAATCGTTTTCATTATACGAAATATGCTCAAAACCGCCACTTCCTCCATCCAGGTCATCGACCGCGTCACGACACTGCTCGAAGCGATCGCCGCGCGCCCGGAACCTTCGAGCCTGAAGTTCCTCTCGGCCGAAACGCATTTGCACCCGTCCACGGCGTTCCGCATCCTCAAGGCGCTCACGGGTCACGGTCTCGTCGAGCGCACGCCCAACGGCCAGTACACCCTGGGCGTGAAGCTGCTGCATTTCGGCAGTCGCGTGCACGGCAAGGTGGACCTGCTGCGCGAGGCCAAGCCGATCATGGAGTGGCTGCGCTCGCAGGTGGGCGAATCGGTGAATCTCACGGTGCGCGAAGGCGATGAAGTCGTGTACGTGGAACGCGCGATTCCCAACCGCATGATGCGCGTGGAGCAGGTCATCGGCAGCCGTGCGCCGCTGCACGTCACCGCCGTCGGCAAACTGTTTCTCGCCGAGGCCGGCGAGAAGGCCTGCCGCGAATACGCGCGCCGCACCGGACTGCCGCGTTACACATCCAACACGCTCACCCAGGTCACGAAACTCTGGGCCCAGTCCGAGATCGCCCAAAAACTCGGATACGCGCTGGACAACGAAGAAGCAGAACAGGGTGTTTCCTGCATCGGCGTGCCGATCCTCGACCGGCACGGCACCATGGCGGCGGGGCTCTCGATCTCGGCGCCGCGCGACCGGCGCCGCGACAGCTGGATCCCGCTCATCAAGAAGGCCGGGGTCGATATTTCCGCGCGCTTGGGCTATCTGGCGAAGTCGGCCTAGCCGCCGGATCCCGAGGCGCAGCTCTTTCGGAGACGGCGGCAGTGGCGCCCAAGGATACATGGCTCATTGCGGCTACTGCGCCCATTGCCGAAGGGGTCGCCACCGCCCGAGGCGTGAGCTCTTTCGGCGGTGGCGACCAGCGCGACTCAATGAACGTAGTTTCTTGTGGCGACCCGGCGGACTCCCTTCGAAGGAGCTTCGCCTCGGAAGGGAGTCGCCCGTTCGCCTCGGGCACTGGGCGCTAGGACCGAAATCCACGACGTTTGCCGGGGGGAATTCCCACCTTATATACTGCGCGCTGTCTGCCTAACTAAAGAAGAAAACCGAGGTCGCGCATGAATTTTACCTCCTTCAATCCTCCGGTCCGCACGTTGATGGGGCCGGGGCCCTCGGACGTGCATCCGCGCGTGCTCACGGCGATGGCGCGCCCGACCATCGGCCATCTCGACCCCGCGTTCGTGGCGATGATGGAGGAAATCAAGGCGCTGCTGCAGTACGCCTTCCAGACCAGCAACGCATTGACCATTCCCATCTCCGCGCCCGCCTCCGCCGGCATGGAGGCCTGTTTCGTCAACCTGGTCGAACCAGGCGAAAAAGTCATCGTATGCATCAACGGCGTTTTCGGCGGACGCATGAAGGAAAACGTCGAGCGCAGCGGCGGCGTACCGATCGTGGTGGACGATGCCTGGGGCGAACCGGTGGACCCGAACAAGCTCGACGACGCGCTCAAGGCCCACCGCGACGCCAGAATCGTCGCGTTCGTGCACGCCGAGACGTCCACCGGCGTGCAATCGGATGCGCGCAAGCTCGCTGAAATCGCGCACCATCACGACTGCCTGGCCATCGTCGATACCGTGACCTCGCTCGGCGGCTCGCCGTTGAAAGTCGACGAATGGGATCTCGACGCGGTCTTTTCCGGCTCGCAGAAATGCCTGTCGTGTCCTCCGGGGTTGTCGCCGGTCACGTTCAACGATCGCGCCGTGGACAAGATCAAGAAGCGCAACACCAAAATACAGAGCTGGTTTCTGGATCTCAACCTGGTGATGGGCTACTGGGGATCGGGCAAGCGCGCCTATCACCACACCGCGCCGGTCAATCAGCTCTACGGCCTGCACGAAGCGCTGGCGATGCTCCAGGAAGAAGGGCTGGAAAACGCCTGGACGCGGCATCAACAACAGCATCACGCGCTGCGCTCGGGCATCGAAGCCATGGGGCTTTCGTTCCTGGTCCACCCATCCGCGCGCCTGCCGCAGCTGAATGCGATCATGGTTCCGGAGGGCGTGGACGAGGCGATGCTGCGCAGCCGCCTGCTCAACGAGTACAACCTGGAGATCGGGGCCGGACTCGGCGAGCTCGCCGGCAAGATCGTGCGCATCGGCCTGATGGGCTACGGCGCCAACATGAAAAACGTCATGTACTGCCTCGAAGCGCTCGAAGCGGTGCTGGCCGACATGCGCGCCCCGATCCGGACCGGTGTCGCGATGAACGCCGCGCAAAGCGCCGCGGTTTTGAACTGAAGCGTGTCGGGGTTCGCTTCGCTCACCCCAACCTACATTAACAATTTATCCAAACATGACTGAACCGCTGCTGATCGCCAAGAGCAAAACCCCGATCCATCTCCTGCCGAAGATGGCCAACCGTCACGGCCTCATCGCCGGCGCCACCGGCACCGGCAAGACCGTCACGCTGCAGGTCATGGCCGAGCGCTTCAGCGCCATCGGCGTGCCGGTGTTCATGGCCGACGTCAAAGGCGATCTGACCGGCATCAGCCAGCCGGGAACGGATTCACCCAAGCTGAGCGAACGCGTCAAAACGCTCGGCCTCAAGGACTTCGCCTTCCGCGGATTTCCGGTCACCTGCTGGGACGTGTTCGGCGCGCAGGGTCATCCGGTGCGCGCCACGATCTCCGAAATGGGCCCGCTGCTGCTCGGGCGTCTGCTCAATCTCAACGACACCCAGGAGGGCGTGCTCGCGCTGATCTTCAAGATCGCCGACGACAACGGCTGGCTGCTGCTCGATCTCAAGGACCTGCGCGCCATGGTGCAACATGTCGGTGACAACGCCAGGCAGTACACCACCGATTACGGCAACGTCTCGGCCGCCTCGGTCGGCGCGATCCAGCGCGCACTGCTCGAACTGGAACAGCAGGGGGCGGACAAGTTCTTCGGCGAGCCGGCGCTCAATCTCGATGACCTGATGCAGGCCGCCGACGGCGGCCGCGGCATGATCAACATCCTCGCCGCCGACAAGCTCATGCAGTCGCCCAAGCTGTACGCGACGTTCCTGTTGTGGATGCTGGCCGAGCTGTTCGAGAAACTCCCCGAAGTGGGCGACCGCGAGAAACCCAAGCTGGTGTTTTTCTTCGACGAGGCGCACCTGCTGTTCAACGACGCGCCTTCGGCGTTGCTCGAAAAAATAGAACAGGTCGTGCGCCTGATCCGCTCCAAGGGCGTGGGCGTGTACTTCGTCAGTCAGTCGCCGCTCGACATTCCCGACAACGTGCTCGGCCAGCTCGGCAACCGCGTGCAGCACGCGCTGCGCGCTTTCACGCCGCGCGACCAGAAGGCGGTGAAGGCCGCGGCCGAAACCTTCCGCGCCAATCCGAAGCTTAAGGTGGCCGAGGTCATCACCGAGCTCGGCGTGGGCGAGGCGCTGGTGTCGATGCTGGACGAAAAAGGCAGCCCCACGCCGGTCGAGCGCGCGCTGATTCTCCCGCCCGCGAGCCGCATCGGTCCGATCACCGACGCCGAGCGCGCCAGACTTATCGAGACCTCCCTGCTCAAGGGTCATTATGAAAAAACCGTGGACCGCGAATCGGCTTACGAAATCCTGAAGAACCGCGCCGCCCCGTCCGCGCCGCCGGCCACGGCCCAACCCGCGGGAAGCGGTGGCGGACTGCTCGACACGCTGTTCGGCGGAACCGGCCCGCGCGGCGGTCACCGCGAGGGCGCGGCCGAGGCCATGGTGAAAAGCGCCGCGCGCAGTATCGGCAGCCAGATCGGCCGGCAGATTATCCGCGGCGTGCTGGGTTCTCTGCTCGGCGGCCGGCGCTAGAAAGCCCCCCCCCCCGCCCACTCCCGGTCCCGGTCCTCCGGGATGCCCGACCTCACCTGCGCATGCGGGGGCAGTCCGGTTTCTTGTCTCCTTCCCCGAAAAAAGCCTGATTTAGGCCGGAATTCCAGCCTGCCCGCCATGCCCCAATTCTGGCACGGCCTATGCACTAAACTCACTGAGAATCAGTCAATTAGGCTTTTTTGCTGAAACAACGACCGGATGATCACCGGCATCAGACAGGAAGATGCAGACGCTGCTGACATTAACCATCATCGTCGAGCCCGACCGGCAACGCTTCGCGCGGTTTGCGATGGATGCCGTGGAGGCGCTCGGCGGCAACGTTTTCGCGGCCGCGAACCGGCTCGAGGGCCTGATGCGCCGCCTGCGCGAGGACTGCGCCCGCGCCCGCACGCCCGTCGACGCCAGCCTGCTGCTGGATGACCTGTCGCTGTGCCTGGCCTGGAGCGATCAGCGCGAACCGCTGACGACGCTGAAGCAACCGCCGCTGGCGGACAAGGCCGCGACGCTCGCCACCCAGCTCAAGAACGCCAGCGAATCCGCCGACAGCACCCTGCTCAAGCGCCGCAACGAACAGATCATCGCCGATCTCGAGGAGGCCCGGCAGCGCGCCCGCGCCGAGATGGAACAGCTCGAGACGCTGCTCGAGATGAAGAAAAGCGAGCTGAACGATTCGATCCACGCCGCGCAGACTGACAGTCTCACCGGCCTGTACAACCGCGGTGGCTACGACACGCGCCTGCGCGAAGCATTCCTGCGCTGCAAGCACCAGACCGAACCGCTGTGCCTGATGCTGCTCGACCTCGATTTCTTCAAGTCCATCAACGACACCCATGGGCATCAGTACGGCGACGAGTACCTGAAGCGCATGGCAAACGCGCTGCATGCCTCGGTGCGCGAGCACGTGGATCACGCCTGCCGCATGGGCGGAGATGAATTCGCCATCATCCTGTATTCGGACATGCCGATCGCCAAGCGCGCCGCCAGCAAGGTGCTCAGCCTGATGGACAACAAGGTCAGCATCGGCATCGCGCAGATGCGGGACGACGACAATATCGAGAGCCTGATCGGGCGCGCGGATTCGGTCCTGTACGAGGCCAAGCACCGCGGGCGCGGACAATTCGTTACGGACGAGGTCAGCGAGGTTCGCATCAAGGCGGTCTGAAAAAAAGAATCCGTGCGCAAGGGAAATCATGAAATTGCTGATCGAGCAGGGAGCGAAGGGAGACAGCGGCGTGGTGCTGTTGCGGTCGAAGCTGCGGGCCGTGTCGCGCCGCATGGGGTTCAGCGATTTGAAGCGTGAACAAATGGAACTGGTGTGCAACGAAATGGTGACGAACCAGAACAAATTCGCCGACGGCAACGGGCTGGTGCAGATTTGGGAAACCGCACATCCCGGGCCGGCGCTCGACCTGTTCGCGTTCGATTACGGCAAGGGCATCCCGAATATCAAGGCGGCGCAGCAGGACGGCTATACCACGGCGGGCACCATGGGCAAGGGGCTCGGCGCGATCCGGCGGCTCTCTTCCGAGAGCGAAATCTACAGCATCGCGGAGGAATACGCCGGCGAAAATCCCTGGCACGGCACCGCCGTCTGGGCACGCTTCCACCAGGACGATCACGACGCTGCGCTGCCGCACCAGATCGGTAGCTATGCGCGCTCCTATCAGGACAGCGCCTTCAACGGTGACCTGATCCAGGTTCGCTGCGGTCCGCACAAGACCCGCTGGCTGCACATGGACGGGCTCGGCCACGGACGCGAGGCGGCCGAAGTGGTCGAAGGCATCGGCTACTTTCTCGACGACGAAACTCCCGTGGACGGACTGATGCAGCGTCTGAGTCAGCGGCTCCAAGGCACGCGCGGCGCCGTGGCCATGATCTGCGAGGTCGATGCCGTGGAGCAGACTTTCAAGGTCTGCGGCGTCGGCGACATGGTCGCCTACCTCATCTCCAGCGGCGACAAAAAGGCGATCTCGTTTTCCCCGGGAGTGCTGGGCCACGCCCACCGCACGCCGGAAACCACCACCCTGTCTTTCCCGCCCCAGGCGCTGCTGTTGACGGCATCCGACGGCCTGCGGCGCAGCATCACCCTGCGTACCTTTCCGGAATTATGGCGATTGCACCCGCAAATGATCGCCCTGGTTCTGGGACAAGTCATGGGCCGGCATAACGACGACCGGTCCGTTTTCACCATTCGCGTAAACCCAAGTATGAGGACATAGTCATGGCCAAGGAAACATCCCAGGAAAAAACCACCAATCAAATCCTGATCGAACAGCTCATGCAGAACGTGGGCAAGATCTCCGCCATCATCGAAAAACAGGGGCAGAGCATCTTCGGTCACAAGAACCTGCTCTCGAACAACGAGATCAACGACTACAGCCTCGAGTTCCTCGAGCTGCTGACGATGCTGCTGCACGCCGGCGACAAGGTCGACCGGCGCGGCGCCGAATACAAGGCGCTACGGCAGTTCTTCGCCAACTTCTCGCAGCAGATCCAGGTGCGCGGCGGTGACATGGACGAGTTCGTCCGTTACGTCCACTTCCTGCAGCGCGTGTTCCTGGAAAACCTCGAGGCCGACAAGTCGGTCAGTTTCGAGAAGGCGCGCGAAATCCTGATGATGCTCGGCATGATCTTCAACGACATCATCCTCGACGTGTTCCACATCTACCTGGAAGGCAAGGAAAAGACCATTCAGGCGCAGCAGGAAGAGCTGCGGCAGACCTCCACGCCGATCACCGAGATCTGGGACGGGGTGCTGACGCTGCCCATCATCGGTTCGCTCGACTCCTCGCGCACCATGATCGTGATGGAGAAACTGCTGTCGCGCATCGAATCGGACCGCGCGCGCGTGGTGGTGATCGACGTCACCGGCGTGATGGCGATCGATTCGCAGGTGTCGCACCACCTGATCCAGATGATCCGCGCCACCGGCCTCATGGGCGCCACCGCCATCCTGACCGGCATCCGGCCGGAGATCGCGCGCGCGCTGACCAGCCTGAACATCGACCTCAGCGCCGTGACCACGCGCTCCAAGCTGTCCGAGGGACTGAAGGAAGCGTTCCGTCAGTTGCAGATTGAGGTATCGCGTCCCAACAAGTAACCTTTGCGGACGGGACACGGAATGATCGCAGAAGCAGGACGGCATGGCTGAAGGCATACATCTCACGCCCATCGGGGACGGCAACGTGCTGCTCGAGCCCGGCGAGGGGCTGGACCCGAGCAATCCGGACGCCCTGGTGGCGCCGGTGCTGGAATTCCTCCAGAACAACCAGGCCAGACGCCTGGTGTACGACCTGAAAACGGTCCGTCTGATCGACGCGGTCTACTACGCCTGGCTCACGAAACTCAGCGCCACCTGCCGCATCGCCAACGTGGAAATGGTTACCGTCAACATGCAGCCGGCGGCGGCCTACGCGTTGTCGCTCACGCTCGACAAGCCCACGCCCTTTACCTGCGCGCTCGACATCCACCACCTGCGCTGACCACCGCGGTCGGTTCTAGAACCATTTCTTGCGGCGGAAGAACACCAGCATCCCCCCGGCGATCGCCGCCATCACCAGCAGCACCAGCGGATAACCCCAGCGCCAGCCCAGCTCGGGCATGTTGTGAAAATTCATGCCGTACAAGCCGGCGATGAACGTCAGCGGCATGAAAATCGTGGCGATGACGGTCAGCACCTTCATGACCTCGTTCAGCCGGATGCTCAGGCTCGACAGATAGATGTCCATCATGCTGGCGAGCATGTCGCGGTAGGTCTCGATGGTGTCGATGACGTGGATGGTGTGATCGTACACGTCGCGAAAATAAAACCAGGTGTCCTTGTGCACCAGCGTCGAGTCGCCGCGCTGCAGGCCGCTCACCACCTCGCGCAGCGGCCACACCGATTTGCGCAGGAACAGCAGTTCGCGCTTGAGCGCGTGCAGCGTCCGCAGCGAAGCCGGCGTCGGGCGGGTGATGATGGTCTCCTGCAGAGATTCGATCCGCTCGCCGAGCTTTTCGAAGATGGCGAAATAGTTGTCCACCACCGTGTCCATCAGCGCATAAACGAGGTAATCGGCGCCGAGCCGGCGTATGCGACCGCGGTTGTCGAGAATGCGTTCCTTGATGGCGCTGAAAACACCGCTGTCGCTTTCCTGAAACGAGATGACCAGGTTGTGGCCGAGAATCAGGCTGATCTGTTCCGTCGAGATTTCGTTCGTCGGCGTGTTGTTGCCCAGCCGCTTGATCACGATGTACAGGTATTCGCCGTAATCCTCGAGCTTGGGTCGCTGGTCGGTGTTGAGGATGTCTTCGAGCACCAGCGGATGCAGGCCGAAGGCGCTGCCGAACTGCGCCAGCCGCTCCACTTCGTGCAAGCCGGTAATGTTGATCCAGCTGATACCCGGCGTGTCGCGCAGCGCCAGACATTCCGACACGGTCTTGAACTCCTGCTCGACGGCGCGCTGCTCGCTGTAATGCAGCAAGGTCAGGCGTGTGGTTTCACTCTTGCGCTCACCCAGATGAACCGGTGTGCCGGGCGGGAGGCCGGCCTTGCGCGAGCGTTTGGGCGCGAGTTGATGCATAAATTCACCTTTTTATATCATGACTTGGACGACCCGGGTTCCCAGGCCGCGCCGATTGTCTATAGTATCGCTTCCGCGTGGCCCAAGCCCACATGCGCATCAAGGGAATTGAGATGGACATGTTTCGTATCGCGCACGGAACCGCTCCGGACTGGCAGCAGGCGGCGAACCTGTGCCTCGCCCAGCTCGGCAACATCCCGGCGGAAGCGAACCTCGGTTTCCTCTACGTCACCGATCATCTCGCCGGCCTGTTGCCGCAAATCCTCGGATTTTTCAAGGAACAGACCGATATCCAGCACTGGGTGGGGAGCGTGGGCGTGGCGGTCTGCGCCACGTCGCAGGAATACAACGACCAGCCGGCCATCAGCGTGATGATCGCCGATTTTCCGCCCGACTCGTTCCACATCTTTCCCGCGATCAAATCCGACATCGCCGAGTTCGCCGACAGCCGTCGCTGGTGCGAACAGGCGAACGCGCGCTTCGCCGTCGTGCACGGCGACCCGCGCAACCCGAGAACCCCCGGCTTCATCGCCGAACTCGCCGAGGCGATCCATGACGGTTTTCTCGTGGGCGGGTTGACGTCGTCGCGCGGCGCGAACTTCCAGATCGCCGGCGGACTGACGGAGGGCGGCGTTTCCGGCGTGCTGTTCTCGGAGCGGGTCACGGTCGCCACCGCGCTGACGCAGGGCTGCACCCCGCTCGGCCGGAAACACGAAATCACCGAATGCCGGGACAACGTCGCCGTCAGCATCGACGGCCGTCCGGCGCTGGACGTTTTCAACGAGGAGGTGGGCGACATTCTCGCGCGCGACCCGGCGCGCGCCGCCGGTTACATCTTCGCCGGGTTTCCCATC
Source organism: Gammaproteobacteria bacterium (assembly GCA_016200465.1). Lineage (GTDB taxonomy): Bacteria > Pseudomonadota > Gammaproteobacteria > Acidiferrobacterales > Sulfurifustaceae > Sulfuricaulis. The sequence continues at coordinate 28,193 of JACQER010000141.1, forward strand.
AAGGGCTCGGACACCGGGGATTACATCGTGCGCAACCTCGTCGGCATCGATCCGGACCAGAAGCTGCTCGCGGTCGGCGAATACCTGAACGCCGGCGACACGATCATGTTCTGCAAGCGCGACGTCCGCACCGCCTACGAGGACCTGGTGCGCATGCTGCACGAAATCCGGCAGCGGCTCGGCCGGCCGCCCAAGGGCGGCGTGTATTATTCCTGCCTCGGCCGCGGCGCGCACATGTTCGGCGAGGATTCCGTGGAGCTGAAAACCATCCGCCAGGAGCTGGGCGAGATTCCGCTGGTGGGCTTTTTCGCGAACGGCGAGATATCGCACAACCGGCTGTACGGCTTCACCGGGGTGCTGACCCTGTTTTCCTGAACGGAACGGCCGTGACCCCCGCATTTGCCCCTGCCCTGCTTTTCTTCGATCCACACGAGGAAGAAAAGCATCGGGCGAAAACCCGTCCACTTCCCGATGCCAAAGTTGAAAAAGATGAGCGCCTGTTCTGTTCGACCTGCCGGCATCCGGTCACGCACCTGAACCAGCGCATCGCGGTCGGCGGCGGGCATGAGCACCGCTGCATCAATCCGCAGGGCATCGTTTATCGCATCGGCTGTTTCCGGGAAGCCAGTTGCGCCGCTGATGGCGAGACAACCATGGAATACACCTGGTTCCGGGGATACGCCTGGCGCATCGCTTATTGCGCCCAGTGCCAGGCGCATCTCGGCTGGGAATTTCAGTCGGACAACGATTGTTTCCACGGCCTGATCGTCGACCGCCTGATCTCCGTCGGTCCGGTTAAAAACTGATTAAAAAAATCCATAGACAGGATTTACAGGATTAAAAAACAGGATTAACAGGATTAAAGCTTTTAGAAATATTCAGATTAATCCTGTAAATCCTGTAAATCCTGAAAAATCCTGTTAATCCTGTGAATTTTATATTTCAGACAACGGGCAACGGCGCGCCCGCGTAGCGTTCGAGCAGGAAGCCCACGGCGTAACCCAGGCCGGTGGCGATCAACGCGATGGCGAGAAATTCCAGCCCCGAGCGCCCCAGCGGCTGGCCGGCGAGCCGGCCCTTGAACATGCCGACGCCGAACAGCGCCGCGGCGGTCAGCAGCACCGCGACCGTCAGCGCCCACGCCAACGGCATGAAGGCGAATGGCGCGAGCGGCAGCACACCCCCGAGGATGAAAGACAGCGCCATGACCAGCGCACCCTTGACCGGATTATTCAGATCGGCGCTGCCCAGCCCGAGCACTTTTTCCTGGAACGTCGCCACGAACACCGACTTCTGTTCGTGCATCAGCTTGACGATGCGGTAACAGGTTTCGCGTGTCAGGCCTTCGCGGTGTAAAGCATCCAGCAATCCTTCCTGTGCCATGTAAGGTTCCTGCTCGACGAACCTGGCTTCTTTCTCCAGTTCGTGATCGAAGATTTCCTTTTCGGCCTTGGATGAAAGATAAGCGCCGGCTGACATGGAAAACGCGCCGGAACAGACCGCAGCGGTACCCGCCATGAGGATCACGAACCGGCTCGACCCGGCCGCCTGCATGCCGGCGAGCAAGCCCACGGTGCTGATCAGGCCGTCCTGAATGCCGAAGACAAACTCGCGTATCCGCCCGCGAGATTCAATTTTCCTGCGCTTCTCCTCGACCGGGTGCGCCATGATCAGTACTTGTGTTCGGGCCCGCCGGTGGACTCACCGGGCTGCCAGTCGGCCGGGCACAGCTTGCCCGTGCACAGCGCCCGCAGCACGCGCAACGACTCCTCGACGCTGCGACCGACGTTCATGTTGCTGGCGGCGCTGTACTGGATGATGCCCTCGGGATCGATGACGTAAGTCGCGCGGATCGCGACGCCTTCCCTGGGATGCAAGACCTGATAGGCGCGGCTCACGGTCTTGTCGGTGTCGCTCAGCAGCGGATAGGCGATGCCGCCCAGCTCTTCGGCCCAGGAGCGGTGACTCTCGACGGGGTCGACGCTGACGCCGTAAATCATCGCCCGCTCCTTGCTGAAATCGCCGGCCAGCTTGCTGAAGCCCGTGACCTCGGTGGGACAGACGAAGGTGAAATCCGCGGGATAGAAAAAAAGCACCAGCCAATGGCCGCGGGCCTCGCGCAGGGAATAGTTCCTGGTCTTGCCCTGATACACGCCGGGCAGGCTGAAATCCGGCGCGGCGTCGGCGATGGTCAGCATGGTTCGGACATGGTAGGAAATCCGGGACGGGGACACAAGCCGAAGGAAGAATTAAATCGATTGAATCGCCTCGGCGATATGGTTCTGGCCCTACTTTCGCACTAAGGGCTTAGTTAGATGTTTTTGAGGCTGTTAATACGCTCAACAATTATCTTGGCCCTCTCTCCAAGCTTTCGATAGCTTTCATTTGCACCTTGTAACGCTCGCTCATAGTTCTCTGTCGAAAGCCCCGATTCATATGTGAGTTTAAAATAGAACCGAGCCTCTTCAATTTCTTCATTGTGCAAATGCAGGTTTGCTAAGATTTCTAATGCAAGCCTTTGGAAAAGTTGAGGGAACAATGAAAGTTCCGCTACCTTTGACTCAAGGTAAGGCAACCTATATTTCTTGACAGAAAGACCCTGGCCCGGACTTGCCTTACCATACATTGCAACCTCAGAAAACTTCTTATCATCCAATTCTAATTGCTTCCTTAAGAGATCAAGAAGATTCTCCTTGGGATTTTCGCCTTGATATTCCTCGAATAAAGGAATAAGCCACTTAACTAAATCTCTATCGTAGTTACCGAACCGTATAGTAGTTATATACACTACTGATGCCATTCTGAATCTGACATCGACCAATTCGGCCAAAATACCTTTTTCAATTTCTCTCCTTCGGTATTCGTTTCTAATTCCTTGGACTACCAAAGGACTCAAGAGCCCCAACAACCAACCCAGAATCACTAACGCTATTTCATTCATTAGAAATTGTCTCGTAACACCCGCCTTATTTAAGGCGGTAGCGAAATAATTATGATGTGATCCCATGTTTGTGCTTTCCGCCCCATGAGTCAAGCCTGCTCCGAGGAAGAGCAAAGCTCGGGCCCAAAGGACTTGGTTTTTTTCGGGCCCCGTAGCGCGCGCCGAGTACCGCAGCCCCACCGTGAGTAGTTAAGCGAGCCCGTGTTTGAGCCCGAGGCGCGTGGTATGCGCCCGGCGAGTTGGCGAGCGCCCGGTGGGGCGAGGAACGCAAGGAAGGTGTCGCGCGCTCCGGGCGTGCTTTCTTTCGGTTACCTTTCTTTGCACGAGCAAAGAAAGGTAACCCAGGGTGCAGGGGCGGAGCCACCCGCAATTAGCTTTTCAAAGTCAAAAGCCGCCTTTCGGCGGCTTTTGTTCATTCACTTCCTGGACCCCGGCTTTCGCCGGGGTGACAGTTATTTTTTGATCAACTCCACCTTCTCGATTACTA
>JACQER010000139.1 GCA_016200465.1 Gammaproteobacteria bacterium
CCGGCGAAAATCAGCATCGATATGCCGTTACCGATGCCGCGCTCGGTCACCTGCTCGCCGAGCCACATCATGAACATCGTGCCGCTCACGAGCGAGATCACCGTGATCAGCTTGAACCCGACGCCCGGGGCGATCACCACCGGCATGCCGGCCGAGGTCTGGCTCTCCAGCGCGATCGCGATGCCCAGCGCCTGGAACATGGCCAGCACCACCGTGCCGTAGCGGGTGTACTGCGTGATCTTGCGCCGCCCGCTCTCGCCTTCCTTCTTGAGCTGTTCCAGCGTCGGGATCACCGACGTCATCAGTTGCATGATGATCGACGACGAGATGTACGGCATGATCCCGAGCGCGAACAGCGAAAACCGCTGCAAGGCGCCGCCGGAAAACATGTTGAACAATCCGACGATCGAATTCTGCGTGCCCTCGAACATCTGGGCCAGCGCCACCGGATTGATGCCCGGCACCGGGATGTACGTCCCGATGCGATACACGATCAGCGCGCCGAGTACGAAAAAAATCCGCTGCCGGAGGTCGGTGAGCTTGCCCAGGCCCGCGAGCCCGCCGAAAGTGCCGGCCGGACTACTCATAAGACAAGACGAACGAGCGAAGCGAGTAGGGCTTCATTATCTCAGTCTTCGACCTTGCCGCCGGCCTTCGTCACCGCCTCGCGCGCGCCCTTGGTCAACAGGATTCCGCGCAGTGTCACCGGCTTCTCCAGCGCGCCGGAAAGATAAATCTTGACCCGCTCCGCCTGCGGCGGAACGATGTTCGCCTTCTTGAGCGCGGCCAGATCGATGACCGCGTCCTCGACCTTGGCCAGTTCCCCGAGCCGCACTTGCGCCGTCAGGATTTTCAGGGCCGAACGGAAACCGCGCTTCGGCAGGCGTCGCTGGATCGGCATCTGGCCGCCTTCGAAACCGACCTTGTGATAGCCGCCGGCGCGCGCCGTCTGGCCCTTGTGACCCTTGCCGGAAGTCTTGCCGAGGCCCGAACCGCCACCGCGTCCGAGACGCTTGGCCGCCGTTTTGGCGCCACGGCCCGGTTTCATCGTATTCAGATGCATGTTCAGATTTCCTCGCATTTCACCAGGTAGGAAACCCGGTTGATCATCCCGCGCACCGCCGGGGTGTCCTCGAGCTCCACGCTGTGCCGCTGGCGGCGCAAACCGAGCCCGCGAATCGTCGCCATGTGCTTCTTGCCGGTGCCGTAAAAGCTGTGGAGCAGCGTCACCTTGAGTTTTTTCTTGGCCATGACCGCGCTCCTCAACCGAGAATTTCTTCGACTTTCTTGCCGCGCTTGCGCGCGACCCGGTCCGGGCTGTGGATCGCCTCGAGACCCTTGATGGTGGCGCGCACCACGTTCACCGGGTTGCGCGAACCGATGCACTTCGCGAGCACGTCCTGCACGCCGGCCACCTCGAACACCGCGCGCATGGCGCCGCCGGCGATGATGCCGGTGCCCACCGAAGCGGGTTTCATCACGACCTTGGACGCGCCGTGCGCGGCCTTGACCGCGTGATGCAGGGTCGGGCCCTTGAGCTCGACCTTCTTCATGTTGCGACGCGCGTTCTCCATCGCCTTGCTCACCGCCGCCGGCACTTCACGCGCCTTGCCGCGACCGATGCCGATGCGGCCGGCGCCGTCGCCGACCACGGTCAGCGCCGAGAAGCCGAAAATCCGGCCGCCCTTGACGACCTTGGCCACGCGCCGGACGCTGATCAGCTTTTCCTGAAAATTGTCGCTACGTCCTTCGGATTCCGTGAATGCCACTGTGTCGCCCTCAGAATTCCAAACCGTTTTCGCGCGCCGCGTCGGCCAAGGCCTTCACGCGCCCGTGATATTTGAAGCCGGAGCGGTCGAAGGCCACGCGCGTGATGCCCGCGCTCTTCGCCTTCTCGGCGATACGCTTGCCGATGAGTTTCGCCGCCTCGACGTTGCCGCCGTGCTTGACCTGGGTACGCACGTCCGCCTCGACGGTCGACGCCGACGCCAGCACCTTGCCACCAGTCTTGTCGATGATCTGGGCGTAGATGTGACGCGGGGTGCGATGGATGCACAGGCGGTCGGCCTGCAGGCCGGTGATTCTCCGCCGGATGCGCTGCGCCCGGCGCATGCGTGTATTGATTTGTCGTTTCATGTTCTCTTGCCGCTCGATTACTTCTTCTTGGCCTCTTTCTTGACCACCACTTCATTGACGTAACGCACGCCCTTGCCCTTGTACGGTTCCGGCGAGCGATAAGCGCGGATCTCGGCGGCCACCTGGCCGACCATCTGCTTGTCCGCGCCCTTGATGACCAGGTTGGTCTGGTCCGGCGCCTCGATGGTGATCCCGTTCGGGATGTCGTACACGATCGGGTGCGAGTAGCCCAGCGTCAGGTTGAGCTTCTTGCCCTGCACCGCGACGCGGTAACCGACGCCGATGATGGTGAGCTTCTTCTCGAACCCCTTGGCGACTCCCGTGACCATGTTGTTCACCAGCGCCCGCGTGGTGCCGGAAACGGCGCGCGCCAGGGTCGAGTCGTTGCTGCGCTGGAACTTGAGCAGCGCGCCTTCCTGGGTCACCTTCACCAGCGGGTGCACTTCATGCTCCAGGCTCCCCTTGGGACCCTTGATGCTGAGCTTGGCGCCCGCGAGCGCCACCTGGACACCACTGGGAACGGCCACCGGATTTTTAGCGATTCGTGACATGACGGACTCTTACGATACGATGCACAGAATTTCGCCGCCGAGCCCAGCCTTGCGGGCGGCGCGGTCGGACATGATGCCCTGCGAGGTCGAGACGATCGCGATCCCCGTGCCGCCGTCGACGCGCGGCAGGCTGTTCTTTCCCTCGTAACGGCGCAGGCCGGGTGAACTGGCGCGCGCGATGCGCCCGATCACCGGTGCACCGTCGTGGTACTTCAGGGTGATCTCGATCACGGGCCGCCCGGCCGCCTCGGTCTCGCGGCAACCTTCGATATAACCCTCGTCAAGCAGCACCTTGCCGATGGCAAGCTTGAGCTTGGAAGCCGGCACGTGCACGCTCATTTTCTCGGCCATCTGGCCGTTGCGAATGCGGGTCAACATGTCGGCAATGGGATCGGTCATCATAAATTCATTCCTCTTACCAGCTCGCCTTGGTGACGCCGGGCACTTCGCCGCGCATCATGATCTCGCGCAGCTTCGAGCGCGACAACCCGAACTTGCGATAAAACCCGCGCGGGCGCCCGGTCAGGCTGCAACGGTTGCGGCGTCGCGTGTAGCTCGAATCGCGCGGCATTTTCTGCAACGCGACCATGGCCGCGTGCCGCTCCTCTTCGGAAAGCTTCACGTTCTTCACCTTGTCGCGCAATTCGGCGCGCTTGGCGGCATGCTTGACCACCAGGGCGGCGCGGCGCTTGTCGCGATTGATCATGCTTCTCTTGGCCATGCAAAAATCCTCAGCTGCGCAGCGGAAAATTGAACGCCACCAGCAACTCGCGCGCTTCCGCGTCGGTCTTGGCGCTGGTGGCGATGGTGATGTCCATCCCGCGGATCGCGTCGACCTTGTCGAAATCGATTTCGGGAAAAATGATCTGTTCCTTGATGCCGAGCGAATAATTGCCGCGGCCGTCGAAGGAACGTGACGGCAATCCGCGGAAATCGCGGATGCGCGGGATCGCCACGCTGATCAGGCGGTCCAGGAATTCGTACATGCGCGCGCCGCGCAGCGTCACCTTGCAGCCGATCGGCCAGTTCTCGCGCACCTTGAAGTTGGCGATCGACTTGCGCGCACGGGTGATCAACGGCTTCTGGCCGGTGATCTGGGTCATGTCGTTGACCGCGTTGTCGATCACTTTCTTGTCGGCCATGGCTTCGCCCACGCCCATGTTGAGGGTGATCTTGGTGATGCGCGGCACCTGCATGACGTTCTGGTAGCCGAACTTCGCCTTCAGCGCGGGCGCCACGGTCTTGCGATAATGTTCCTGAAGCCTTGCCATATTCAAACCTTATTTCACGTCGGCGACTTCGCCGCTCTTCTTGAAAACCCTTACCTTGCTGCCATCCTGCATGGTCCGCAGTCCCACGCGCTCGCCCTTGCCGGTCGCCGGATTGAGCAGGGCCACGTTGGACACGTGGATCGGCGCTTCACGGTCGATGATCCCGCCGGTCACGCCCTTGTTGGGGTTCGGCTTGGTGTGGCGCTTGATCATGTTCACGCTCTCGACCAGCACACGGCTGTCCTCGAGAATCCGCAGCACGGTGCCCTGCTTGCCCTTGTCGCGGCCGGTCAGCACCATCACCTTGTCACCCTTTCGAATCTTTTTCATAAGTCTCAACCTTTACAGCACTTCGGGAGCGAGCGAGATGATCTTCATGAACTGCTCGCTGCGCAGCTCGCGCGTCACGGGCCCGAAAATACGCGTGCCGATCAGCTCGCGCTTGTTATCCAGCAGCACCGCGGCGTTGGTGTCGAAGCGGATCACCGAACCGTCCGTGCGGCGCACGCCCTTGCGGGTACGCACGATCACGGCGTCGTAGACGTCGCCCTTCTTGACCTTGCCGCGCGGAATCGCTTCCTTCACGCTGACCTTGATCACGTCACCGATACCGGCATAGCGGCGATGGGAACCTCCCAGCACCTTGATGCACTGCACCGTTTTTGCCCCGCTGTTGTCGGCCACCGTCAGCGTGGTCTGCATCTGGATCATTAGCCTGTCTCCACTCGGCGCTCCGCTTCAGCGAAAGCGCGCGATTATATCATTCGCTGCAAAATCAGCCAAAATTCAATACTTTATTCAGACCTCGCGGGCCCGTTCCAGCACCTTCACCAGACGCCAGGCCTTGGTCTTGGACAGCGGCCGGCATTCCTCGATCTGCACCAGATCGCCTTCCTTGCACTCGTTGCTCTCGTCGTGCGCGTGCAGCTTGGTGCGGCGCGTGACGATCTTGCCGTACAGCGGATGCCGGATGCGGCGGTCCACCTGCACGGTAATGGTCTTGTTCATCTTGTTGCTGATCACGCGGCCGGTCGCGGAACGCGTGGTTTTGGTCTGTTCGCCCATGTCCTTATCTCGACTTCTCGTTCATGACGGTACGCAGACGCGCGATATTGCGCCGCACCTTCGGCAGATTCGCGGTATTGGCCAGCTGTCCGGTCGCCTTCTGCATGCGCAGATTGAACTGCTCGCGCAGCATGTCAGTCAGCTCCTTCTCGCGCGCCGCGGCGTCCATCTCTCGATACTCTTTAACCTTCATCGTCCACCTGCCTTACAGCGTTCTGGTCACGAACGTGGTTCGGACCGGGAGCTTGGCGGCCGCGAGCTTGAACGCCTCGCGTGCCTCCTGCTCGTTGATGCCTTCCATTTCGTACAGCACGGCGCCCGGCTTGATCTCGGCCACCCAGTACTCGACGTTGCCCTTGCCGCTGCCCATGCGCACTTCCAGCGGTTTCTTGCTCACCGGCTTGTCCGGGAACACCCGGATCCACACGCGTCCGCCGCGCTTGATGAAGCGCGTGAGCGCGCGGCGCGCGGCCTCGATCTGGCGCGAGGTGAGGCGTCCGCGATCAACCGACTTCAGGCCGTATTCGCCGAAGCTGACCTTGTTGCCGCGCAGCGCCAGACCGCGGTTGCGGCCCTTCATCATCTTGCGATACTTCGTTCGTTTCGGTTGTAACATTTATCAACCTTCCAATTCGTGATTCTCGAAGCTATCAGCTTTCAGCGATCAGCTAAACCTCTCGCTCTTGGCTGATAGCTGACCGCTAACCGCTGACCGCTTTCTTCTGGGCCTCGGCGTCTTCCGCCCGGGGGGCGTCCTTGTCGAACACCTCGCCCTTGAAGATCCACACCTTCACGCCGATCGTGCCGTAGGTCGTGTGGGCCTCGGAAAAACCGTAATCGATGTCGGCGCGCAACGTGTGCAGCGGCACGCGTCCCTCGCGGTACCACTCGGTGCGCGCGATTTCGGCGCCGTTCAGGCGCCCGGCGACCATGATCTTGATGCCCAGCGCGCGCAGGCGCATGGCGTTGGTCACGGCGCGCTTCATGGCGCGGCGGAACATGATGCGCTTCTCCAGCTGCTGCGCGATGTTCTCGGACACCAGTTGCGCGTCCAGTTCCGGCTGGCGCACTTCCTCGACCGCGAGCTGCACCGGACGGCCGGCGATCCGGGTCATCTCCTGGCGCAGCTTCTCGATATCCTCGCCCTTCTTGCCGATCACGATGCCGGGGCGCGCGGTGTGCACCGTAATATTGATGCTCTGCGCCGGGCGTTCGATCACGATCGTGCTGACCGCGGCGTTCTTGAGCCGTTCCTTGAGATAATCGCGCAGCGCGATATCCGAAATCAGGTTCTGGGTGTAGGACTTGGTGCCCGCGTACCACTTCGCGGTCCAGTCGCGGCTGACTCCCATGCGGAATCCGATCGGATTGACTTTCTGGCCCATCAGCTGGCTCTCCTCTTGTTCTTGCCCTTGGCGCTGTCGTCGCTCACGGTCACCGTGATGTGGCTGGTGCGCTTGAGAATGCGCGCGCCGCGCCCCTTGGCGCGGGCATGAAAGCGGCGCAACGTCGGCCCGCCGTCCACCTGCACGCTCGAAACCTTGAGTTCGTCCACGTCCGCGCCCTCGTTGTGCTCGGCGTTGGCGATGGCCGACTCGAGCACCTTGCGCACGTGTCCGGCGGCCTTCTTGCGGCTGAACTGCAGCAGTTCCAGGGCGCGCGCGACCGGCATGCCGCGGATCTGGTCGGCGACCAGCCGGCCCTTCTGCGCGGAGACGCGCACGAATTTCAATATGGCAGTGGCTTGCATGGCATTACATTTCCATCGTCACTTCGTTGTCGGTTCTTCCGTCGTGACCTTGCGATCACCCGAGTGCACCTTGAAGGTGCGCGTCGCGGCGAATTCGCCGAGCTTGTGTCCGACCATGTTCTCGGTGACCAGCAACGGCACGTGCTGCCGGCCGTTGTGCACCGCGATCGTCAGGCCCACGAAATCGGGCGTGACGGTCGAGCGGCGCGACCAGGTCTTGATCGGCTTCTTGCTGTTTTCCGCGCGCGCCTTGTCCACCTTGGTGGCGAGGTGCGCATCGACAAACGGTCCTTTTCTGATTGAACGTGGCACGGTTCTAAACCTCTTTACTTGCGCCGATGAATAATCATGGCATTGGTGCGCTTGTTGGCGCGCGTCTTGTAACCCTTGGTCGGCGTGCCCCACGGGCTCACCGGATGACGGCCACCCTTGGTGCGGCCTTCGCCGCCGCCGTGCGGATGGTCCACCGGGTTCATGGCGGTGCCGCGCACCGTCGGGCGGATGCCGCGCCAGCGCGTCGCGCCGGCCTTGCCGATCTTGCGCAGCGAATGCTCGGCGTTGCCGACTTCACCGATGACGCCGCGGCACTCCACGTGCACCTTGCGCACTTCGCCGGAACGCAGTCGCAGCTGCGCGTAGTCGCCGTCGCGCGCGATCAGCTGCAGGCCCGCGCCGGCGGCGCGTCCGATCTGGGCGCCGGCGCCCGGCTTGAGCTCCACGCAGTGCACCGTCGAACCGACCGGGATATTGCGCAGCGGCAGGCAGTTGCCCGGCTTGATCGGCGCATCGGACCCGGACTGGACTTCGGACCCGGTCACGATGCCCTTGGGGGCGATGATGTAACGGCGCTCGCCGTCGGCATACACCACGAGCGCGAGATTGGCGCTGCGGTTAGGATCGTATTCGAGGCGCTCGACACGGCCGGCGATGCCGTCCTTGTCGCGCCGGAAATCGACAATACGGTAATGCTGCTTATGCCCGCCGCCCTGGTGACGCGTCGTGATACGCCCGGCGTTGTTGCGGCCGCTGCCGCGGTTCTTCTTCTCGAGCAGCGGCGCATACGGCATGCCCTTGTACAGGTCGGGGCTCTTCACCCGGACCATGGCGCGGACACCCGCGGAAGTTGGCTTGATCTTGACCAGTGCCATCGCTCGAATTCCTTATTGCTGCCCGACGAAATTGATGTCCTGACCGGGTTTGAGACGCACGTAGGCTTTCTTCCAGTCCTGCCGGCGCCCGGCGTTGCGTCCGCCCTTGCGCTTGCCCTGCACGTTCGTCACCGTCACCGATTCCACCTGGACGTTGAACATTTTTTCCACCGCCTGCTTGATCACGGGCTTGGTCGCGTCGCGACGCACCTCGAAGACCATCTGCCGGTTCTTGTCGGCGAGCCGCGTGCTCTTCTCGGAGACGTGCGGCGCGAGAATGACGTGAAACAGATTCTCTTCGCTCATGCCAGCATCTCCTCGAGTTTCTTCACCGCGCCCTGGGTCACGATCACTTTCTCGTGACGCACCAGCGTCACCGGATCGGCCTGGCTCACGGTGCGCACGTCCACGCCCGGCAGGTTGCGCGCCGCGAGCAGCAGGTTGTTGTCGGCGGCGTCGGTCACAATCAGTGCTTCGGTCATGTCCAGTTTCTTGAGCTTCTCCACCAGCGCCTTGGTCTTGGGCTGATCGACGCTGAACTCGGCCACCGTCACCAGCCGGCCCTGACGCAGCAGCTCGGACAGGATCGAGCGCAGCGCGCCGCGGTACATCTTGCGGTTGACCTTGTGCGTGAAATTCTCGTCCGGCGAGGACGGGAACACCTTGCCGCCGCCGCGCCACAGCGGGCTGCGGATCGTGCCGGCGCGCGCCTGACCGGTGCCCTTCTGGCGCCACGGCTTCTTGCCGCCGCCGCGCACTTCGGAACGGGTCTTCTGCTTGCGCGTGCCCTGGCGACCGGTTGCCTGATAGGCGACCACGACCTGGTGCACCAGCGGTTCGTTAAACGCCGCGCCGAACACCGCATCGGATACCTGAAGTTCCGACGCCGATCCGGTTGCATTCATCAGTTGCACTTTCATGTCCGATCCTTAACTGCTTATTGCTTCGGCTTCGCGGCCTTGGCCGCTTTCCGGGTCTTGACGCTCGGGCGGATCACCACGTCCTGACCCTTGGGACCCGGTACGGCGCCTTTGACCATGAGCAGGCTGCGCTCGGCGTCCACCTGCATGACTTCGAGATTCAGGCAGGTGCGCGTGGCGTCGCCCAGATGGCCGGCCATCTTCTTGCCCGGAAACACGCGGCCCGGCGTCTGACGCTGACCGATCGAGCCCGGGGCCCGGTGCGACAGCGAGTTACCGTGGGTGGCACGTCCGCCGCGGAAATGATGGCGCTTGATGGTGCCCGCAAAACCCTTGCCGATCGAGGTGCCCTGCACGTCGACGTGCTGGCCGACCTGGAAAATATCCAGCTTGACCTCGGCGCCGGGCTTGAGCTCCGCGCCTTCGCCGTCGCCGAGACGAAATTCCCGCAACCCGCGCCCCGGTTCCACGCCGGACTTGGCGTACTTGCCGGCGAGCGCCTTGGGCAGCTTGTCGGCGCGACGGCTGCCGTTGGTCAGCTGCACGGCGCGATAGCCGTCCTTCGCCTCGTCCTTCACCTGGGTGACGCGGTTCGCGGTCACTTCCAGCACCGTGACCGGCGTCGCCTCGCCGGTTGCCGAGAACAGGCGGGTCATGCCGATTTTTCTGCCTACCAATCCGAGTGCCATGTTCGATGCCTCAGGAAAGCTTGATTTCGACGTCGACGCCGGCCGACAGGTCGAGTTTCATGAGCGCGTCCACGGTTTTGTCCGTGGGCTCGATGATGTCCATGATCCGCTTGTGCGTGCGCATCTCGAACTGGTCGCGCGACTTCTTGTCGCAATGCGGCGAACGGTTGAGCGTGTAGCGCTCCACCTTCGACGGCAGCGGAATCGGGCCGTGCACGAGCGCGCCGGTGCGCTTCGCCGTGTCGACAATTTCCGCGGCAGAGCGGTCGATCAAACGATGATCGAAGGCCTTGAGACGGATGCGGATCTTCTGATTAGCCATATTGCGTCGCTCGATTCCTTACTCAACCACCTTCGCCACCACCCCCGCCCCCACGGTCCGGCCGCCTTCGCGGATCGCGAAGCGCAGGCCCTGTTCCATGGCGATGGGGTTGATCAGGGTGACGACCATCTTGATGTTGTC
>JACQER010000140.1 GCA_016200465.1 Gammaproteobacteria bacterium
AGATTTTACAGGGTGGAATTATTCAACATTTACCGACCTAATACTTATTAGCTACACAATGGCTTGCGGGAAAGCTAGGAGTCTCTGAGTAATTCGATGTAGGGCAAGTCTCACAAGCCATTTCATCGATTGGTGCGCAAGGCGCACCCTACATTTTTGGATTAATCGGTGCTTCCCTAGTAAATCCGCTCTTTGGGGGGGAATGGTTCAACTGTCAGCGGCTTCATCCGCACCGGCTTGTAATCGAGTTTGTTACCTTCCTTGCCGTAAAGCGTGTGCTTGAGCCAGTTGCGGTCGTCGCGCTTGGGATAATCGAGCCGTGAATGCGCGCCGCGGGATTCGTGGCGCGCGGCGGCGGAATGGACCGTCGCGAGCGCGATGTCCATGAGGTTTTCGAGTTCCAGCGCTTCGATGCGCGCGGTGTTGAATATCTTGCTGTGATCACGCAGCGTGGCGCGCTGCAAACGCTCGACGAGTTTCGTGACCTTTTTGATTCCCTCGTCCAGCAATTCCTGAGTGCGGAACACGCCACAGTGCTCTTCCATGGTGAGGCGTAGTTCATCGCACAGCTTGTCGACGGATTCGCCATCGCCCTGCCTGTCCCAGCGTGTCAGGCGCGCCAGGGCGCGCTCAACGGTCTCCTCCGGCAAGCCGCGGTGGCGGCGGTTTTCCTCGAGGTATTCGAGGATGTGATTGCCGGCGGCGCGGCCGAAGACAATGATGTCGAGCAGCGAATTGCCGCCGAGGCGGTTGGCGCCGTGCACCGACACGCAGGCGCATTCGCCCACGGCGTACAGGCCCGGCACCGCCTCTTCCGGTCCGGTGTGCACCGGCACCACAACTTGGCCGTGGCGGTTGGTGGGAATGCCGCCCATGGTGTAGTGCGCCGTGGGATAGACGGGAATCGGTTTTTCCACCGGGTCGGCATGCACGAAACGGATCGCGGATTCGCGGATGCCCGGCAGACGTTTGGAAATGATTTCCTCGCCGAGATGTATCAGCTTGAGCTCGACATGGTCCTTCTTCGGGCCGCAACCGCGTCCGGCGTGGACTTCCTCGTAGATCGCGCGGCTGATCACGTCGCGGCTGGCGAGGTCTTTGGCGTGCGGCGCGTAACGCTCCATGAAACGCTCGCCTTCGGAATTAACAAGGAATCCACCCTCGCCGCGCGCCGCCTCGGTGATGAGTATGCCGACGCCGGCGATGCCGGTGGGATGGAACTGCACGAATTCCATGTCCTGCAACGGAATGCCGGC
>JACQER010000153.1 GCA_016200465.1 Gammaproteobacteria bacterium
CATCCATTCGGCATAGAAACCGAAATCCTTGCCGACCGTGCCCATCGGCAGCGGCTCGCCGCCGAGGAGCTTGAGACTGTAGGCGATGTTGCCGGCGCAGCCGCCGAACTCGCGGCGCAATTTCGGCACCTGGAACGAAACGTTCAGGATGTGCACCTTGTCGGGGAGAATGTGGTTCTTGAACTGGTCCTGGAAGACCATGATGGTGTCGTAGGCGAACGAACCGCAAATCAGCGCTGACATGGATGGATCCTGTTAATCTGTGTTGAGTGGAAAGACAGTCAATCGGGTGGGATTGTCCGGCGCGCCAGGCCGGTTGGCAAGTTACCGGCTATCCGGATGTGGTATCGGTTCATCCGTTCTGGTCGGGCGGGGGCGATTTTTCTTTGCCGTCTTTTCGCAGCGCGCCGCTCATCCGTTGCAGCATCTGTTCGATGCGGTCGCGATAAATCATGACCAGCAGAATCACCGCGAGGCTGAGCCCGACGACGGTGAACAGCGCGCCGTAGCGCGCGTCGCGGAAATAAGTCCCGCCCATGGTCAGTAGTACTGTCCCGAGCAGGCGGCCGGAGGCCGAGACCAGGAGAAAATCGCGCTGGCGCATATGGCCGAGGCCAAGGAGATAACAGAGGAAATCCTTGGGAAAGCCGGGGATCAGGAACATCAGGAACGCGAGCCACAGCCCCTTGTGCTTCATCACGTAGTCGTAGCGCTGGATGGTCTCCAGGCTCACCATGCGCTCGACCAGCGGCCGGCCGAGCAGCCGCGCCAGCATGAAGGCGATCCACGAGCCGATGGTCAGCCCGATGGTGGAGTAGATCACCCCCCATACCGGACCGAAGAACATCCCACCGACGAAACCGGTGACTTCCCCGGGCAACGGCGCGGCCACGACCTGCACCGCCTGGAGGCCGATGAAAATCAGCGCCGAGTAGGCGCGGTGATCCTTGATGACGTTGACGAGATGGCGCCGGTTGACGAACAGATCGAACAGGCCGGAGGCGTACAGCCCGTAGCCGATACCGGCAATGATTCCGCCCAGCAGCAGAAGCAGGAGAACCGTCTTTTTGTCCGGTTTCAGCATGTCGAAGGCACCCGATGAGCAGGACGGTTATTGACCCGGCACAATTGTTTTGAACACAGGCACGTCCCACCGTGGCTGCATGTCGTTCGCGATGAGAGGGTCGTGCCGGGTCAATAACGGAAAATCATAAGAGTTCCGATTATTGCGGCGGCATAACGTGATAAAACCCAAGGCCACGTGCCAGAATTTCCTTCGAAACGGTTTAACATGGTTTCATGTCGCCGCAATAATCAACCCTTTTATTTCATTGTAGGTGGGCCGGAACGAGCGATTCGGCGCCATCCTATCACCCGGTAAGCCTGTTTCCAAAAGGCGCGGCGGCTAAAGCGTCAACCGTCGGTAAATATCCGAGACTTTCAGCGGCAGCTGGCGCACCTCGTCCACCAGCGTCCAGTTGACCGCGCCGTACATGTGCGGCAGGTAATCGCGCGCGGCTTCGTCGATGGTGATGCAGAAGGGATGGACGCCGGCGCGCTTGGCCTCGATCAGGCTCATGCGCGTGTCCTCGATGCCGTACTCGCCGCGGTAGCCGTCGTAGTCGTCCGGTTTGCCGTCGGAGAGCGTGATCAGCAGCTTGGTGCGCGCCTCGACGTCATTCAGCAATTTGGTCAGATGACGTATCGTCACGCCCATGCGCGTGTAATCCTGCGGGCGGATGCCGGCGATGCGCCGGCGGACTTCGTCGCTGTAAGCCTCGTCGAAGCGCTTGATGCGATACAGCTCGCAGCGCTTGCGCGTCATGCCGGAGAAGCCGTAGATCGCATAACGGTCGCCGAGGATTTCCAGCGCCTCGCACAGCAGCACCAGCGCCTCGCGCTCGGCGTCGTTGATCCAGCCCTTGGTCGAGCCGCTCATGTCGACCATGAACATCACCGCGATGTCACGCTCGAACTTGTGCAGCTTGGTGAACAGCCGCTCGGAAAGTTCGCGGCCGCTTTTCATGTCGGCCCGCGCTTCCACGAGCGCGTCGAAGTCGACGTCGTCGCCGTTGATCTGTTTCTTGAGCAGTTTGTTCTCGCCGCGCAGCGCCTCGAAGGTCTTGCGCAGCTGCGGCAGCACGCCACGGTATTTGTTGAGCGTGCGCGCCACGAACGGGTCGCTGTCCGGGTGCACGTCGAGCTCGCGCAGCACGCACCAGTGCTTGCGGTAGTGATGGCGCCGGTGGTCCCATTCGTTGTACAGGAACGCGCCTTCCTCGTGATAAGTGCCCTTCCACACGTCCTCCGGGCGTTTTTCCTCCGCGCCCGGGTGGTAACCACCGGCACCCGCGGCCACCAGGTAATCTTCCGGAATACGGCCGAGGTCCTGGACGATCGAGCCCATCAGTCCGCGCATATCGGCGGGTGGCTGGATCGGCTGGCCGTCGACGCTGAGTGTAAAGATAAACTGTCCCGGATGATCCGGATCGGGGACCGATTCGACGCTGTAGCGCCGCGGGCTGGACGTCGTGCCGGTCTCCGGTTCGGTTCGGTCGCGCGCGGGCTCGTCGCCGATCTGGGCCAGCGCCTGGCGGAATAATTCTTTTTCCCGTGCGATGCGGTCCTGCATGGCCTGACGCGCTCGCTCCGCGAGCAACTGTC
This sequence comes from Gammaproteobacteria bacterium, assembly GCA_016200465.1. GTDB lineage: Bacteria > Pseudomonadota > Gammaproteobacteria > Acidiferrobacterales > Sulfurifustaceae > Sulfuricaulis. Next base: position 2,665 of record JACQER010000153.1, read on the forward strand.
CCTGATAGCAGAAGGGCGTGGGGGTTTCGGTACCATAAAGATTCATCACCCAGGCGCGCGTGTCCGCAACCGTGGCCACGGGCTTGCTCAGTTCCGCCAGCGCCGTTTCCCAGCCGGCGGGGCAAGTCACGCCGCCGGCCAGGCGCTGGAGTTCCTGCATGTCGCGGTAAAGTCCGGGTAGTTCGCGCGCCAGACAGGCGTTGAGCCGCATGGTTTCGAGCGCGTGAAACTGGCGCGTCGCCCGGTCCGGATCGTCGAAGGTGGCGAGCCACTCGACCAGCGGCGGTTCGCGGTCGGGCGCGCGGAAAGTCCCGTACCACGTCTGCGCCCACAGGTAGGCGGCCATGATTTTGTAGAGACGGAAGTTGTCCTGGCGCGCGGCGAAACAAACGAGACGCTCGGGCATGAAGAGTGTGGATGTGTCGGTGCCGGTTTCCGCGCCGGCCTCGATCTTGAGTGGCCGCCCGGCGAGTCCGTGCACGAACAGCCCGAGCACATGCTGGATTTCCTCCAGTGTCACGCCGCGCTCCGTCTCCACGGCCGCGGCGGCGAACGACTGCACCTGACTGAAGGCGGTGCAGCCCGGATACAGCCCCTGTTTGTCGTACACGTCCATGGCCTGGATGATCCAGGTCTCGATCGTGGACAGGGACATCAGCGGAAATGCCTCGGGCGCGCGCAGCGCGAACTGATACGCCATCTCGGCGTTGGTTTTGGCGATGATGTCCACCCAGCGCAACACGAAGTCCTGCTGTCCGCGCTCGAATTCCGCCAGCGCTTGCGCGAGCGGCGCCGCGGTGCGGCGCGAGGACAGGACGGGGTCGAGGGCCTCGTCCAGCTTTTCTTCAATTTCCGGAGCCTTGAGAGGCGCGTGGTCCATTAGGCGGATGACGGCGAAGGCGACGGGTGAATTCTACGCCCGGCACGCGGACGGCGCACGCCACGGCGGCACGGGCGCGACGGAACCGTGACGAATCCGTGGCGCCGTCATTAAAAACTGTACCGCCACTCGGCAAACGCCCCTTGATTGCGCTTGAACTGGCCGAAGGGGCTGTCGTCCGGACCGCGGTAGAATTCGGCGCCGAACGTCGCTTTCGTGTGATCCGTGAACGCGTACGTCACGAGCGGGCGAAGGTAGGAGTTGGTGCGTTCGAAGTTCACGAACGCCAGGAGCTCCGCCTCCAGCGTGTCGTTGAACCACTTGTTGCTCACGCGCGCGGTCATGCCGTGGCTCGTGCGTTTTTGTTGCCCGAAGGCGATGGCATTGAGGGTGGCGGCGGCGCGTACGGCGGGATCGGCGACGGCCGCCGGATCGGTGTAGTGTTGCACCCACCGGCCGACCAGCTGCAGGTTGACATTGAGATTGTCCAGAAAAGTGCGGTCGACCCCCGCCACCGCGTAAAGATACGGATTGACCGCCACCGGGTCGCGACCGTGGCGGTCCTCGGTCTGGAAATAGGCGATCTCGGCGCGCATGCCGTAACGCCCGAAGTTGCGCGCCAGATCGGCGCCGATCACGTCGATCTCGGGGTAACGCAGTTCCAGCGCCGATCCGGTCGGAAGCGGGTGGATTTCAGGCAGCAGGCTGTATCCATGGAAGTAACTCACGGACCAATCGACGGCGCCGCCGGTTTTGTTGAATTTGACGGCCGCTTCGCTGTTGGCGAACGTGCGCGCCGGACGGTTGTCGCGGAAGCTCGTGCCGGCGGCGAGCGGAAACTTCGACGGCTCGAAAAACGGTGTGGTGAAGAACGTCAGGGTGTGTTCCGCCGTCAGGTACCAGTCGAATTTCAGCGCGGTGGTGCCGAAGCGCTGATCGTCCTCGAAAGGCAGCAACACGGTATAGTCGTGCGGCGTGAGATTATCGGTGGGGTTGATGCCGTCGGCCCGGCCCCAGGCCACGATCTGCCGGCCGAGGCGCAGTTCGGCGTTGTCGAGACGCGCCGTCGCATAAGCTTCGAGCAGCGTGCTGTGGGTGTCGCCGCCGTCGCCGACGTCCGGGTTGGTGATGCGCGCTTCTATTTTGCCGTTCACGGTTTGGCTGAAGTCGGGAAGCAGCTTGACTTGAGTCGTGGCGCCGATGAAATCGGTCTGGTCGTCCAGATTCCTGGAAGAGCGAAAATAGTCGAGGCGCAGCGAACCGCCCAGACCCTGATCGCGCAACGTTGACCACCGGTTGCGTCCGGTGTCCGCCGGCTCAGTCGCCTGGCCCGTCTGCTGACTCCAGGCCGGCGTTGACGCGGCCAGGGCCAGAAGCCACAGCCACGCGCGGCGGTTCATTCGCGTTCGATGCTGCGCGTGGTGAACGTGCCGTCGGCGACCGGTATGCCGACCTCGATACGATCGAACGTGAGCACGGTCTTGTGCCCGGTTTGCAGATTGATCATCTCGCGACGCAGGGCGATCCAGCGCCGGGTGTCGGGCTCCACCAGCTTGTGCGCCGTGGCGGTCTGGGTTTTATACGGCCGGCCGGCGACGTCGTAGTATTCGACCCGCGTTTCGAGGAAGTTGTCCCGGCGTATCCAGGAGACCTTCTTGCTGTAGCCGCTGTTGCGTTTCTCGGTTTCGTCTTTCGGCACGGACTCGATAACGTAACAGTCCTGGCCGTCGACGGCCTCGGAGCGCAGCAGCGTGTGCCGGTAGGCGTCGACCTTGGGCAGCAGGATGTCGCCGTAGGAAAAATCCGAACCCACGAAGCTGTCCTTCTTGTTGTTCGCCACCAGCCGGCGGCTTTTCTTGAGCGCCGGCAGGTAAATCCACTGGTCGTCGTCGCCGTCGATGTGTTCGATCTGCAGGAACCCGGTGCCCTTGATGTCCGCGGGCGTGAGGAACTTCACCACCAGGCTCGAGTCCACGCCGTTCGCCTGAAGCTTGGACAACGTCGTGGTTTTGCGCTCGCGTGTCTGGCCCCTGTCGTTGATCAGGAGCATGGTGGTGTCGCTGCGCAGCGAACGGACCTTGGTGACGTAGAAGTTTTTTTCCATGATATCGCGCGCGTCCGGGTTTCCCGGCGCGGCGGCGGATGCGGCGGCGAGCGCCGCCAGCATCAGCCCCAGAACGCATCCAAGACTCGTCTTTGTTTTCATTCGCTGGCTCCTTCGGTCACGGGTTTGGAATTGAACCACCGCTCGCGGTCCTTGCCGAACACGAACCGCGGCTTGAACAGCATCATCATCGCGCGCAGGAACACCAGCGCCGACACCGCGCTCACCAGCATGGTGGCGATCACCATGACCGCCAGCCGGGTGTAGAAGCCGAAGTCGGAGGCGAGCAGCACGGCGTAACCGCCGGCCACCGACAGCGCCACGAACACGATGGCCTTGCCGGAGGTCAGCAGCGACTGGCGCGTGGCCTCGGTGACGTTGCCGGTGCGTTGCAGCTCCTCGCGGAAGCGGAACAGCAGGTACAGCTCGTAGTCGGCGCCGATGCCGATCGCCATGGCCGCGGTGGTGGCGGTGCCCATGTCGAGCGGTATCCCCAGCCAGCCCATCAAACCGAAGTTGGCGAGGATGATCAGTATCAACGGAGTGACCACGAACAGCCCGCCCACGAAGGAGCGCAGCACCAGCGTCGCGAGCGCCAGCACCACCAGCGCCATCTGCCCCATGTTCTCGAATTTCTCGCGCGTCAGGGTGCTGTTGACGGCGATGACCTCGGGCAACTCGCCGCCGAGGCGCACGCTCACGTTCGGCGGGAACTGCCTGGCGATCACCGCCTGGGCGCGCTCGTAAAGCGCCTGGGCGTAGACGGTGCTGTCGTCCTTCAGGTACACCCAGATCACCGCTTTCTGGTAATCGTTGTCCACCAGGCTGTCGAAGTCCTGGGGGTCGCCGGAGATCGAGTAGAGGAACAGATACTGCGCCAGCAGGTCGCGCTTGTCCGGGATGGTGTAGTAGTCCGGATTGTCATTGTGCATCGCCTGGTTCATGCGCTTGACCAGATCGGCGAGCGACTGGGTCTTGCCCACCTGCGGCTGGCTTTCGAGAAAGGCCTGGAGCTCGGACATGCCTTGCAGCACCTTCGGCTCCTTGAGGCTGTCCTGGCCCTGGCCTTCGATCAGGAAAAAGATCGAGCTGGTGCCGGCGAAGCGGGCGTTGAGGGCGGCGTCGTCGGTGCGTACTTCGCTGCCTTCCAGGTTGTAACGCTTGAGACTGTTGTCGGCGCGCAGCAGCAGCGTTCCGGTGAAGGCGAGCGCGATGAAGACGAGTCCGGCACCCAGCAACCAGGAGGCGCGGCCACCGGAGAGCCAGTCCGCGAGCCGCGCCAGGCCGCGGTCCAGGACGTCGGCGCGGCGCTCGCGCTCGGCCTCGCGCCGCTTGGGCGCGCGCAGGTAAGAGCGCAACACCGGGATCAGGGTCATCTCGAGGATCACGGCGCTCAGGATGCCCGAACCGGCGAAGATACCGA
>JACQER010000151.1 GCA_016200465.1 Gammaproteobacteria bacterium
CGCACCGGCGAGGGCGGCGAAGGCGAGCGCGAGCCCGACATGCTCGCCGCGGTGTGGCAGGGGACGCTCGAAGCCGAGGCCGCGAAGCAAATCCTGCGCGACAGCGGTTATGCCCAGCCCGAGGAGGCGCTGAATCTGGTGAATGCGCTGCGCGAGGGGCCGATGGTCAGCGCGTTTTCCACCGGCGCCCGCGCGCGCATGGACCGGGTGGCGCCGCTGGTGCTCAAGACGGCCGCGGCCAGCGACGATCCCCTGACGACCTTGCAGCGGCTGGTGCATCTGCTCGAGGCCATCGGCCGGCGCACCGTCTATTTCGCGCTCATGAGCGAAAACCCGCAGGTGCTCACCCAGCTCGTGCGACTCGGCGGCGCCAGTCCATGGATCGCGAACTGGATCGCGCAGCATCCGATCCTGCTCGACGAGCTGCTCGATCCGAGTTTGTACGAACTGCCGACCGCCGAGACCTTGCAGGACGAACTGCGCCAGCGTCTGGCGCATATCCCCGAGGACGATCTGGAACTGCAGATGGAAGTGCTGCGCGAGTTTCGCCACGGTCACGTGCTGCGCGTCGCCGCCGCGGACGTCGGCCCGGGTCTCGCCCCGGAACGGACCGGCGCGGCGCTGGCGGCGGTGGCGGAAAGCGTGGTCATGGCGAGCCTGGAGCTGGCGCGGCGCGATCTCGAGCGCAAGCACGGCGCGCCGCGCTGCCCGGGCTCGGAGGCGGCGCCCGGATTCGCCGTGATCGGCTACGGCAAGCTCGGCAGCCTCGAGCTCGGTTACGGCTCCGATCTGGACATGATCTTTCTGTACCAGGGCTGCGACGAAGGTGTCACCTGCGGACCGGTGCCGCTGCCCAACGAGGCGTTCTTCGCACGCCTCGGGCAACGGCTGATTCACGTTCTCACCGCGCGCACGCCGGGCGGCATCCTGTACGAGGTCGACCTGCGCCTGCGCCCGAGCGGCAAGAGCGGCCTGCTGGTGACGAGCCTCGCCGCGTTCCGCGATTACCAGCTCGGTCACGCCTGGACCTGGGAACATCAGGCGCTGGTGCGGGCGCGACCGGTGGCGGGCAGCGCCGAGCTCGCGCGCGGGTTCGCGGAGGTGCGGCGGGAAATCCTGTGCCGGCCGCGTGACCTAGACAAGCTGCGGCGAGAGGTGCGGGAAATGCGGGAGAAAATGACGGCGGAGAAAGCGCATCACGACGCCGCGCAAGCGGACGTCAAGCACGACCCGGGTGGTATCGTCGATATCGAATTTATGGTGCAATACTGGGTCCTGCGGTGGGCGCACGAACATCCCGGGCTCACCCGCCACACGGACAATATCCATATCCTGGAAGCCCTCAGGGCCGAGGATCTGCTGGAAGCGGAGCGGGCCGGGCTGCTGACGCAGGCTTACCGCCATTATCTTTCCGTGGAGCATCGCCTCAAGCTGATGGAACGGGGTTCGGCGGCGGACCCCGCGGAACTCGGCGACTGGCCGGCGAAGGTGCGGCAGATCTGGGATGAAACTTTTAAAGACTGACGGGGAGTAAAGCAACAATGTCGATGGCGGATCGTGACGGTGTCATCTGGTACGACGGCAAGCTGGTGCCGTGGCGCGAGGCCACCACCCATGTGCTGACCCATACGCTGCATTACGGCATGGGCGTGTTCGAAGGCGTGCGCGCGTACAAGAGCACCAAGGGTCCGGCGATTTTCCGCCTGCAGGCGCACACCGACCGGCTGTTCCGCTCGGCGCATATCCTCGGCATGGCCATGCCGTACGACAAGAAAACCATCAATGAAGCGACGCGCGCCGCGGTGCGCGAAAATAAACTGGAGAGCGCCTACATCCGCCCGATGTGTTTCTACGGCAGCGAGGGCATGGGCCTGCGCGCCGAGGGCCTCAAGGTGCACGTGATCGTCGCCGCCTGGAGCTGGGGCGCCTACCTCGGCGAGGACGGCCAGAAAAACGGCATCCGCATCCGCACCGCCTCGATCAACCGGCATCACGTGAACATCACCATGTGCCGCGCCAAGGCCAACGGCAATTACATGAATTCGATGATGGCGCTGCGCGAGGCGCTCTCGGCCGGCTGCGACGAGGCGCTGCTGCTCGACACCGAGGGCTTCGTCTCCGAGGGCAGCGGCGAGAACATCTTCATCGTGCGCGACGGCGTGATGTACACGCCCGACCTGACCTCGGCGCTCGACGGCATCACCCGCGCGACCATCATGCAGCTGGCCGGCGAGCTCGGCATCAAGGTGGTCGAGAAACGCATCACGCGCGACGAGGTGTACATCGCCGACGAGGCCTTCTTCACCGGCACCGCCGCCGAAGTGACGCCGATCCGCGAGCTCGACGGCCGCGCCATCGGCGCCGGCCGGCGCGGGCCGATCACCGAAAAGCTCCAGGCCCTCTATTTCGACGTGGTGCACGGCCGCAGCCACCAGCACGTCGAGTGGCTGACGCCGGTGGCGTGACGGGAGCGACAGCGATGGCCGCGAACGTGAAACAAGAAAAACTGATCGAACCGAACGCGCAGAACCGCTACGAGGTCACGCGCGCCGATCTGCCACTGCATTGCCCGATGAAGGGCATGTCACTTTGGAACTCGCATCCGCGGGTGTACCTGCCGATCGAGGCCAGCGGCCAGGAACGCTGCCACTACTGCGGGGCGGTGTACGTATTGAAGGACTGACAACCAGGCTTACCCGCCGAATGCCGTCTCGCGGCATGAGGTCGGGCGTAGCGTCGTATCAGGCGCCCGCTGCTCCTTCTCCCGCACCAGTTCCATCACGGTTTGCGCCAATGCCGCGGTCTTCATGTCGATCTGTGGGTGCCTGTAGTAGTGATCCACCCCCAGTTCGATCACGGTGTCCGTGCCCGGAATCATTTCGTCTGCGATCAGCGTAAGCCCATCGTTCGGCCCGGCCTCGCGCAACAACCTGTATCCGGTACTCGCCTGTTTCGAGACGTCGCCGGAAAGGGGCATCGCCACGTAGTTCACGACGATCAGCCCATCCGGGAACACGAACCGGCCCAGTCGGCGGCGCTGCGGTTGCAGGCTCTCGATGGCATCGAGCGGCGCGCCACGAAGCATGAAAAATTTTACGTACCAACGGGCCGGCCACGTCAGCGCAACGTCCGCCAGCCTGGTTCCCCGCAATAACCCGCCAATATTCACCCACGCGACGACCCGGTGCGAAGCGCCGGACCGCGCCAGCTCAGTAAGCGCCCATGCGACTTCCGGGCCGGCTTTACTCGCGCTGACCAGGATGATCAGGTTGTACTCGCTGCTCCAGCGTTGAATCGCCGCGAGAACCGTCTGCGCATTTTCCTCAATGGTACCGTTTTCCTCGATTTCGATGAGATGCTCCCGAATGCCATATCCTCCAAGAATTTCCCGCGGCCTGGCAAAATCGGCGCCGGTGGTTGTGTCGGACTTGTAGAACCACCCCGGCACGAAGAGAACGACAAACCGATCATCCCGGGGCAGAAGGCCGGTCGTTTCCGGGCGGGTGCGTGTGAGCGTCTGGAAAATCGCGTTGTAGCGGTTTTGCAGGGTCTTGTTTCTGCCCAGTAGCTGGCCGGCGAGGTAAAGGGTGGCGACATCCGCGGAGGTTTCGCGTGTGATTTGTGCAAGCTCATCGCTTGTCGCCAGGCGATCGGTCTGCGTGTTGTGAACCCGGTCTAAAATCGCATCGAACTCCGGTCGTGTATGTACTCCTCGCCAGTAGTGTTCGCCATAGTACCTGGCCAACTCCGAATCGACCGTCGTTTCGATCGACTGGCCCGCGATAATTGCCGTCATGGGAATGCGTGGGGGCGATGTACAGCCGGCCTGCGCCAGCGCAATCAGCATCAGGCATGCGATCCCTATTCTCATTCTTGTTCTCCTCGCGCTGGCGTGCGCTGTCGTGATGTCGGCGAATCAGAGGCAGGGACTGGTTCAGAAATTTCCCTGGCTCTTGCACGCAGGCCGCTGCAGCGCCTGGAATACCTCGGCCGTGGCCGCATTCTGGACGAAGGCGCTCACGCCCAGGTCGTCGCGTTTCCAGTCAGTGCCGAGGATAAATCGATGTTGGAAGGCTGACGCTCCGGAAGCAGGGAGGCGGAACGGGCCGACGAGTTCACGCACCACGTAGTCGTGCCGGAGCAGCTTGCCGGCGTTTTCGCCGGCCTCGATGCGCGAGGTCAGGTTGTTCTCGTACAGAGCGAGAAAAACTTGCGCGTCCTCCCGCGGCGTCCGCAAAAGGGCTTCGCCACGGACTTCCAATCGTCCAGCGTCGGCCGGGCGGAGTTCCAGATGAAGCTGCGCCGCGGCCTCGCGATCATTTCGTGCTTCCGGATATCCGGTCCGCGCGGGACGCCAATCCCGGCCGTCCAGCACGAACTGCGGGGTGTAGACGGTCCTCGCCCGCGTCACGCCGGCGATCCAGTACTGGCGCGTGGAATAGGCCGGCTTGGCGAAACGATCCACCCAGCCGAGCTGGTTCCAGTAATCCACGTGAAAAGCCAGCGGCACCAGTCGCTGCGGAGTACCGGTCTGCGCGCGCAGACCGGAAAGCCAGCGATCCGCCGGCGGGCAACTGCTGCAGCCTTCCGAGGTGAACAGTTCCAGCAGCGAGGTTCGCATTGGCCCGCTGTCGGCGCTGCAGCTTGATGCGCCAGCGGATGCACCGGCGCTCCAGATCAGTAACAGCAGACTGGCAAGGATGTTTCCGGGAGACGGGCGGTTCATCATTAATGAGCACTTCCTAAATCAGATGGAATGTCTTCGCCAGGTAATCGAAGAACAGGCAATACACGGCGATTGGCAGCGGCAGACCCAGCAAGGTGCCGAGCAGGTAGGCGCGGAACCGGACGCCCGACAGGGCGAGGGCGTAATTGAGCGCCGGCAAGGTCTGGAACAACACTCGCAGCAACAGAATGCTTGCGACCGGATGCGCGTCCAGCCGCGCGAGTATTCTCGTGGCGATCCGGTTATCGAGTTGCCGCAGCGCGTTGCCGCCGACGAAGCGGATGACCAGAAAACTGATCGCGCAGGAAACGCTCGCCGCGATGTAAGTGGCCAGTCCTCCCCAGGTTTTACCCAGCGCCAGCACCGCCGCGGCCAGAAACACCCACCCGGGTATCTGGATCAGGTTGCCCAGCGCAAACACCAGGACAAAAATGAAAAGCCCGCTGATCCGGTTGTCCAGGATTTTTTGCCGCAGGAACTCGAGGCTGAAGTGATCCCGCAGCCCGGAAAATTCGAAGACGGCCAGCAACAATCCCAGAAACAGCAGCACCGCGAGTAATCGTTTGTACGCGGACATCGCGCTCACGCTGGGCAGCAGTTTTGTTTCCGGGTTCATGCGCGCCGTCGCAGCGACAACGACTATCGAGCCAGATGCCGGGCGATCAGGTGATCGAGGCTCAGCTTGCCCGGCCCGGAGAGCAGCAGCGGCAGGAACATCACCAGATAGATCAGCGGCAGCTTGAAGCCGTTGTCGCAGACGTTGTAGCCGTTGCCGGCATGCACGCTGGTCCAGGCGACGACGGTGAGGGCGATCAGCGACGCACCGGCGAAGCGCGTTCCCAGGCCCAGCACCAGGGCGATGGGAGCGACGAGTTCGGTCCAGGTGGAAATCTGCCAGCTCAGGTCCACGGGAACGAGATTAAAGGGAAAGGGAAACCGGTCCTGGATGTCGGCGAACCAGTTCTCGCCGCGCCATTTCTCCAGGCCGGATTCCCAGAACTCGTAGGCGAGCAGCAGGCGCAGTCCTAATGGACCGAGCCAGGCACCGGTGCGGTCGAGTTTGCCGAAGAGATTGCGGATCGGGACAGTAAGGGGAATGTTCATGGCGTTCTCCAGGTACCGAGCAGCGCGCCGCTCTGGCGCAGCTCGCGCAGCAGATGATGACCCGCTTCGATGAACGGGTCGGAACATGGCTGGTTCAATTCGGCGGCGATGCGCGCCAGCGCTTCGCGGCCACGGCGCCGCTCTCGTCGGATCAGCTCGACCAGGCGCGCCGCGACGGGATTGAGAACCGTGAAGCGCACGTCATCCTCCGCGTCCCGATGCAGCAGATAACACCAGGTCTGTCCGTCCGGCGCGTCCGGCTCGAAGCGCGGTCCGATGCGATGCACCGGGTAGCGGTAACAGGCGAGACGCGCGCTCGGGTTGA